>JBFHUT010000089.1:0-2226 GCA_041589935.1 Minisyncoccia bacterium | reverse complement strand
TAGTACCCACCGTTAAAGCCATAAGGTGAAGTTACGGGATATTGAGCACCAACTATATCTGCCCAAGGATTTTTGTCAGGATACTCATCAAACAGATTTTGAGCACCAAAGACTAAGTTAATGTTCTCATCCATGTCATAGCCAACTTCAAGGTCAACAGTGGCAGCACGACTCACTTCGATTGGCAGCGTTCCATCATCCAAATGCGCTTCATAGAAGCCCGAATAATGGTTGTAACGAACTGTCGTTCTCCAATCACCCTTTTTATAATTCATAGAAAGTGTGGCTCGAATATCAGGAAGATTTTCTTCCAATTGGCGAATACGTGTAGGACTTAGGGTTGTCGAGTTAGCACTGTCCACTTCGGTATCGGTCCAGTTGTACACTAACCCAAAGTCTGCATCACCTTCCCACAACTCCATACTGTAGTTCACTACCAAGTCGATACCTTGAGTTGTCGTATCGAAGTCGTTGGTGAAGAAGCGCATAGCTGAAAGGCTAGAGGCACCCGCAAAACCAGCAGCTTCTAATTGATCTCTTTCTTCATTGCCTAAATCAAATGTAGAGCTTAGAGCAATACGATCTTCCATTTCGATATTGTAATAGTCGACGGTAATAAACCAGTCGTCCCACTCCATTACCGAGCCAATCGAAAAGTTTACCGACTCTTCTGGGGTCAACGCCTTCGCTCCCAAGCCATCTGGGTAGGTAGTGGTAGAAAGATCAATTAAACCGGGAGTTGTCGGTGGAAGTGTTGCTTCATCCGCCAGTACGCCGTTGGTAAAAGCAGTGGTCACATTACGGACATTAGACTGACCAACCGTAGGAGCTCGGAATCCAGTGCTCACTGCGCCACGAAATGCAACGTTATCAGTCGTCTGCCATCGAGCAGAAAACTTATAGTTGGTAGTTGTTCCAAAGTCACTGTAACCTTCATGCCGAACGGCACCAGTTAACAAAAAGTCATGCGAGATATCCCACTCAATATCTAAATACAAGGAGTAACTCTTTCTTCCCCAAGTCCCAGCGTCTTCAGGACGAAATCCCGGGAAGCCGTTTGAGCCGATACCAAAGCCTTGCTCAGCTAAATTCTCATCAAATAAATAAGATGCGGGATCACCGGCAGCAATACTGAACTCTTCACTCCGCCGCTCAACACCGAAGGCTACAACACCGTTTGAAATTGGGTAAGTAAAGTCAGCATTAAATCCTTCTTCAACTTGAGTGTAACTACCCGGCGTAAATGATGTGGGTGTATCTTCGCCAAATGCCGAGTTGATGGTATTTTTGATGGCGAAATCGACATCATTTTTACCCCAGCTATAGCTAAAATCATAGGTGAAACCGGTATCTGATTCTCCGCGTTTTCCTAGAACCAACGATTGGTCGCTAACCACACCACCAAACCTTGGCGTAAAACCGCCAGGAAACCTTGAATAATGTGTGAAACAGTTTGGATCAGCCTCAACTGCCGCTAAAGCCACTGGATCAGGCATTCCAGTATTATCATCAATATTTACAACAGGACATGCGCTGTTATCAGGGTTCGTAGGATCTCCGACAAGCAGTGTCCAAGGGGTTAAAGGGTCGTCATCTGCGTTATTGGAAAAAACGCCAGGTCGCGTTGTAGGGTTACGATAGAAAAAACCACCTTCTATTTCTCGCTCCGCCCAGTTACCAAAGGAATAGATTTCCGAGTTATTACCTAGCTCTATTCCACTATTAAAAAAAAGCTTGGTATCGTACTTAATTTCTGGTGAGCCCCAAATTTGCGCAGGGTTCGCTACCGCGGTATTTCCATTATCGATCAAGAACTGAGCATCGGGTCTTTGTACCGAGCGACTGGTTGGATCGGCAGTTTTATGCTCCAAGCTTAAATTCATAAAACCGCGCTCAGTGAGCTCAAAGCCCATATTTCCAGACAACTGCATAGAAGTGCCATCACCTTCGTAGTGTTGTCCGGTTTTAAACTCCCAAAAACCGCCAGATGCAGAATCATTAAGGACAAAGTTCATAACACCAGCAACCGCGTCAGAACCATATTGTGCTGCAGCACCATCACGCAGTACTTCAATTTGCTTTAAAGCAACACTGGGAATAACGGAAATATCGGGGCCTTGCGAACCGTCGGAAAGACCACCACCTAAAAAGGTGATAACCGATGCGCGGTGACGACGCTTACCATTAACCAAAATCAGAGTACTGTCGGGCGAGAGTCCACGAAGG
>JBFHUT010000088.1:0-3031 GCA_041589935.1 Minisyncoccia bacterium | reverse complement strand
CGTGGCCAGGACGAAGACTTTGACCGTTTCACCAGGTCTCTTATCAATGCCAAGATGGTCGAGGTATGTTCGACGACTCTTCCGCAGCGACTGATCCCCGAAGTAATGCAAGACGAACGGTACTTCCCGTACTTAGAAGAGCGCACCAAGAAGTATAAAGAGCGAGCTGATGTAGCAGCCGAAATATTAAAAACCATACCGGAGCTGATTATTCAAAAGCCTCAAGGAGCATTTTATATGACAGCAGTTTTTAAGGAAGGTGCACTTAAAAACACTCAAAAACTAGCTATTAAAAACCCACAAATTGCTGACTTGGTAACCTCTCTCACAACCGCCAACATCAAGCCAGACAAGCGCTTCGTTTACTACTTACTGGGCTCTACAGGTATCTGTGTCGTGCCACTTATGGGGGGATTCAACTCCACTTTCCATGGTTTTCGCTTCACGTTGTTAGAATCAGACGAGGATTTATTTAAGAAAAACATTGAGGTATTAGCGGCAGCTATTCGTTCGTATATCGATTCCTAGTATCGGTTGTTTGTTACAATAAAGGTCATGAGTATTAGACCTTGGGCTATTGGTAGGCGCATCCAGTATGGTGTTGGTTTCTTTTTGTTTTGGTTAATGATCGGAACAGGTATTTATTATTTAAACTTTCATCAACCACCAAACTGTTTTGACGGAATTAGGAACGGGGAAGAGCGAGGAGTTGATTGTGGTGGTGGCTGTGTTTTGATTTGTGCGACGGATGTTATCCCGCCAAAAATTTCTTGGGCTGAAAGTTTTAAGATTGGCCCGGGCCAATACAACGTTGTGGCTTTTGTTGAGAACCTAAATCAAACTGCCGGTACGCCAGAGCTTAAGTATACGTTTGAGTTGCTTAATGAAGGCGAGGTAGTGGCTACCCGCTCAGGCACGACTGTCTTGCCGCCTAATTACCTCTATCCTATCTTTGAGGGTCGAGTATACACTGATGCTTCGCAGCCGGTCACAGACACGCGGATAACACTTGAACCAGCCAAGGAGTGGCGCCCAGCTTCGGTTGAACGTGATCAATTTAGAGCCCTTGATATTAACTTAACAAACACCGACACTCGACCCCGCTTGTATGTCGAGATGGAAAACACTTCCCTTATTGATGCTGAAAACGTGGAGGTGGTAGCGGTTATCTATAATGAGGGTGGGGTACCAGCGACCGCGTCACAAACATTCATAGAACAGATCCCCGCCCGATCAACTGAGGATATCGTCTTTACTTGGCCCAATTCAATTGCTAGAACGGTACGGAGCTGTGAGGTACCGACTGACGTCGCAATGGCGGTTGATCTTTCAGGCAGTATGAACAATGATGGTGGAGAGCCGCCGCAGCCAATCACTGACGCACTGAAAGCGGCAGCTCAGTTCGTTGAAACCCTCAGAAAAGACGACCAAATAGCTGTTATTACTTTTGCGACAGAGGCAGAAACCGAAACGGAACTCACAGCCATCCAATCTGAAGTGACTAACCAGATACTTAATTTACAAATAAACCCAACTGAAGAAACCGGCTTTACCAATACTGTTGCGGCGCTCACCGCGGCACAAGCTGAACTAAACTCCGCGCGACACAATCCTGACGCACGTCGGGTGTTGGTATTACTTACAGACGGTCTACCGACCACTAAGGGCGACGCAGATGTGGTGTCTGAAGCAATATCTAAGGCTCAGGCACTACGAGAGGATGAGATTGAAATCTATGCCATTGGTCTAGGAGAAAACGTCAACCAGGACTTTATTGCTAGTATCTCCTCCAATCGCTCAAATGCCTACTTGGCGCCAACCACGGCAGATCTTCAGACTATCTACAGTGAGATCACTTCATCCCTCTGTGAAGTTGGTCCAACTAAGACTGACACTATTGCAAAGGCGCGGGTAAACTTCGAGTCAGATCGATAAATTCGACAAGTTCCTTTGTGCGGTGAATATCGTACAATAAGGGAATGGGACAACTAAGGTCGTTATTTGGCGGTTTTGATACAACCCTTTTTTTTAGTGTCCTCGGGCTCACGTTGATGGGATTAGTGACGATGTACTCACACGTCGGAGACAACGCCTTTTTTAATCGCCAGCTTTTATGGATTGTTTTAGGCACGCTATTTTTATTTGCAGCCATGGTCCCAGACTACCGTTTTCTTAGGATTGGTAACTCGGCCTTTTTTCTATACCTAGGTATTGTGTCGGCTTTGGTGCTGGTGCTAGTAATCGGCGAGATAACATTGGGGGCACAAAGTCGCTTTGACCTTGGCTTCTTTTCGTTGCAACCTTCCGACCCGGCTAAATTGATTTTGATCATTGTTCTGGCCAAGTATTTTGCCAAACGACACGAGTTAATTGGTGACTTTCGTCACATTCTAGTTTCTGGTTTTTACGCTATGTTGGTGTTTGGTCTCGTCTTCATTCAGCCTGACTTCGGTTCAGCGATTATTCTTTTCTTTGTATGGTTGGGGATGGTGTTGGTGAGCGGAATTAAATTCACTCACTTGCTCACAGTTTTTACCCTCGCGACGGTGGTGTTCGGTCTGATGTGGCAGTTTGTCTTCTTTGATTACCAAAAGGAACGCATCATGACTTTCCTTGATCCACTGTCAGATATTCAAGGGGCTGGCTACAACGCTTATCAATCAACCGTCGCAATTGGCTCGGGTGAACTATTTGGTAAGGGGGTAGGGTATGGCACCCAGTCAAAGTTGCTCTTCCTGCCAGAATACGAAACTGACTTCATCTTCGCGGCCTTTGCCGAGGAGTGGGGTCTCATTGGTGTCATTTTACTCTTCAGCTTGTTCTCGTTAGTGGTCTGGAGACTATTGCAGCATGCCATCGGAGGGGCAACTAACTTCGAACGCTTGTTCGCAGCCGGAGTCTGTATGCTACTGGTGGCGCACTTTTTTGTGCATATTGGTATGAATATTGGTTTGTTGCCAGTTACCGGTACTACCATTCCGTTCTTAAGTTATGGCGGATCACACCTTTTGACGGAATTCATTGCGGTGGG
>JBFHUT010000087.1:0-3083 GCA_041589935.1 Minisyncoccia bacterium | reverse complement strand
TGAACAATTTCTCCTTTTCCATAGTTGTTTCAGTTTTTTGTTCTGTAAATGAACAAAGCCGTCGGGCATACTAACATTATATATCTACTGCGCAAGTGAATCTTTACACACGGTGTAGTTGCTCACATGGGTTATACTATTATTCTCTAACCAAGTAACTATGAATATGTACCAAGGAAACTGGAAATGTAGCACCTGCGGCGGAGCCATCACCGAACTACCATTTCAACCAAGAAGTGAAACGGGTCTAACTTGCCGCGCCTGTTGGAGTAAGCAAAATAACAAAACAGCCCACTCAACCCCTGAAACAGTCACCGCTCCAGAAGTGCCTGACGACATTCCCGAAGACGCCGGCCTGGCCAGCGAACCAATAGACGACGATCCCTTCGCTGGCATGGAGACCATCCCAGTCACCCCCGGAGAAAAACCAAAATTCACTGGCGACTGGCAATGTACCACCTGTGGCGGATCTATTACCTCGCTACCATTCAATCCACGCAGTACCGACAACCTGAAGTGCCTGGATTGTTTTAAACAGAGTAAGGGATAAGGAGACTTAATTATTACGCCTTATCACACTTTAAACCCCCCTTAAAGTGTGATACCCTGTGTCGCACGTAAGCAGTGCTTACATTTTACCGGATCGTCTAATGGTAGGACTCCAGGTTTTGGTCCTGGCTATCTAGGTTCGAGTCCTAGTCCGGTAGCAGACACAAAAACGATCAGCTTTTGCTGGTCGTTTTTGTGTCATCTTATGCTTAGAATAGAACTAGAAAGGCGCAGCGATGTGAGGAGTTGCTTTAGCCTGCCGCGACGAGAAGCGAGCCGGGGTCGAGAGTACTTACGAGAATTGGATCGTGTGGAGAACAATTTTAGTTAGTAACTCGTGACCGAGTCCTAGTCCGACAGCAACGAAAATCCACCAGGGCAAGTGCTCAGGCGGATTTTAACTAAATAACCTTACTTAGCCAAAAACTGGTCGAGGTAAATAGTCGAAAGAATACCCGCCGTCACGAGCAATCCTCCCAATACGTTTCCCACCGTAGGTTTCTCTCCCAAGAGCACAAAGGCCAAAACAATAGTAAGAGCGATACTAAGCTTATCAATTGGTGCTACACGAGCCACTTCCCCAAGCTGGAGAGCTTTGTAATAAAACATCCAGGAGACACCCGTGGCGAGCGCTGAGAGCACTATGAAAGTCATAGAGTAACGAGAGATTTCAAACATCTCTTTGAAGTTGCCTTGCACCAACACCACTCCCCAAGCAAACACCACGATAATCACCGTACGAATCGCTACCGCTAAGTTACTGTCGACATTTTGAACACCGATCTTACCAAAAATAGCCACTAGCGAGGCGAAGAAAGCTGAAAGTAATGCGTAAGCTGCCCATCCCATATTTTTTATCGTTTACTCACTCTCGTAAGAAGCTTTCACAAACGCGGTGAAAAGCGGATGCGGATCAAGTGGGCGCGCTTGTAGCTCAGGATGAAACTGCACCGCAACAAAGAAAGGATGTTCGGTGGCTGGTAGCTCCGCAATTTCCATCAGCCTGCCGTCTGGTGATGTACCAGAAAAACACATCCCTTTTCCTTCTAATTGCTCTACGTAATCAGGATTCACCTCATAGCGATGACGATGTCGTTCAACTATCTCGGTAGCTCGATAGGCCTTTGCGGCCAGCGACCCTTTCTTTAGCTTGGCTGGGTACTGCCCCAAGCGCATGGTGCCACCCATGTCTTTCTGCGCGATCTTCTCACGCTGCTCTGGCATGACGCCAATTACCAAATGGTCGGCTTTAGGATCAATCTCCTCCGTACTAGAGTTTTTTAAGTTCAACACATTGCGAGCAAACTCAAGCACCGCCAGTTGCATACCGTAACAGATACCGAAGAATGGAATTTTTTGCTTGCGTGCATATTCAATCACATTAAGCTTACCCTCAATACCAGTAGTACCAAATCCTCCAGGCACCAAGATACCGTCATATTTCTTAAGTTCACGCAATTTACTCTTATCTTCAAATTCCTTTGCTGATAGATATGATATCTCCGGAGTAAGATTTAGTTTATAGGCTGAATACTTGATCGCTTCAAGAACAGACAAATACACATCAGACAGCACAAAATCACCGGAGTTGAAATACTTACCAACTACAGCAATCTTCACCATGTCAGTTCCATTCTTAGAGCGACGAACAAACTGCTTCCAGGCCTTAAGGTCCGTTGTTCGCTTCTTGGGTAAACCAAGCAAGTTCTCTAGTTGTATAGAAAGTTTATCTTCCTCAAATTGGAGCGGAATATCATAAATACTTTCTACGTCTGGTGCCGAAATAACATTATCAGCCTTAACATTACAAAACGTCGCAATCTTTTCCTTACGCTTACGGTCTACTCCCATTGGACTACGACACACGATCATATCAGCAAACACCCCGACGCTATTTAGCATACGCACTGCCGTTTGGGTCGGCTTGGTTTTCATTTCACCGATCGAACCCGGTACAGGCAAGTAACTAACCATTACCACCGCGACATTTTCTGGTTCTTCAGTCTTCATCATGCGCAC
Organism: Minisyncoccia bacterium; assembly: GCA_041589935.1. Classification (GTDB taxonomy): domain Bacteria; phylum Patescibacteriota; class Minisyncoccia; order Phycocordibacterales; family UBA918; genus OLB19. Next base: position 515 of record JBFHUT010000087.1, on the reverse strand, counting down.
AGCTTCCAAGAAAAGAACGTTTTGATATTCACCGACCGTGCCACCAATTTCTATTTGGACCACGTCTGCCTTAGCCTCTTTGCCAGCTTTTTTAATACGACGAATCACTTCGAGCGGGATATCTGGTACCACTTCTACATTGCGACCGCCGTACTCTAGGTTACGCTCCTTTTGAATCACTGATTGATACACACTACCGGTAGTCATGTAATTAATACCTGGCATGTCGATATTTAAGAAACGTTCGTAGTTACCCATATCCTGATCAGTCTCGAGACCATCCTTAAGGACAAACACTTCTCCGTGCTCAGTTGGGTTCATCGTCCCGGCATCAACATTTATGTATGGATCAACCTTCATAGCAGTCACCTTGTGTCCGCGGGCTTGTAGGAGTGCCGCTATCGAAGATGAGGTGATTCCCTTTCCTACTCCACTCATTACACCCCCTACCACAAAGATGTACTTCGTCGCCGGCTGTTTTTTAGCAGTCGTTTTTTTGGTTTGTTTTTTAACGG
>JBFHUT010000086.1:0-3144 GCA_041589935.1 Minisyncoccia bacterium | reverse complement strand
GGCACCAAGTCTCACCGGCAGGCGATTGCCAATTACGGCAAATCACCGATCCACCGTGTCAGCTATTGTAAAAATATATAAATATTGTACAATTTTTCTCGGTTCCTCAAGGAAGAAGTAAGTACTTTGAGGGTGTACAAATAAATAGACCTGGAGAGGTTTGATGTTAGAAAAAACTCGTAGTGCTCGGACTGAGGATAATGTATTGGAGGGGGAGTATCTTCCTCGAGAACAAGACCTGGTGTTTAGTCCACCCTTTACCGAAATGGAGTTGGCCGCTTGCGGAGGTTGTGATGGTTACGAATGTACTCATCCACACCAACGAATCAACGGTCAGGTGAAGATTAAGTGTTCGTACGTTAATGATATGGTGTCGGTACATCAAGGATCAAAATTTGATTGTCGGTCTTATCCTAAGGATAATTCCTACCCACACCTACGTCACAAAAGATGACGAAATAATAAAATAACACCACTGGATAATATTCGGGATTATCCAAAATAAGCCGGCGAGCGATAGCGAGCCGGCTTTTGTATTGTGACTTTATTAATTATAAGTTTTGCTGTATAAATTCTTGGTGCCGAAGCACAATAGATCTTTAGATTCCTAATGTATGGAGGGGTATATGACTCAAGGAAATTACCATGATGCGCGGAAGATTTGTCAGAGCTGTAATTGCAACTATGCTTCCAATTATGGGGCTGACAATCGAGCGTCGCCACCGTGTACTGATTTGCCTGAAAAGGTAACATCTGCTCGCGATTGCGAACGACAAAAAGCACAAAAACGAACACAGTTCGTCCCTCAGCCACACCCACACCACTACCGTTAGTTCTGGTGGGGTGCCAAAAAGCCGGTGAGCGATAGCGAGCCGGCTTTATCATTACTGCCCCTTAAGATATTGCAATTTTAGGCAATTCTGCTATAGTTTCGCCACTATGGTAATTCGAATGCGTCACACGCGGTCACACACCGCGAATCGTCGTTCACATCATGCGCTCAAGACGCCTACTTTGGCGACTTGTTCAAATTGTAGTGCTAAGCACCGACCACACCACATGTGTCAGGAGTGCGGTCACTACAAGGGACGCATGGTCGTCGATATGGCGGCTAAGAAAAAGGCTCGTGAAGAGCGTATGGCAGCTAAGCGCGAAATGATCGCTGCTGAGTCTGGTGTACAGCCAGCTGAAGAAGCTGAAACTAAGAAGGAAGAAAAAAGTAAATAGTAATCATTAACTGCTGGACTTTTGTTCAGCAGTTACTGTATACATTCCGCTTGGCAGCCCGCTGCAGCCAGATTCTCCTAGGGAGGAGTTGAATCATGGCTAAGTGTCTGTATAAGCAAAATTTAGTCGCAGCTTTGCTGCTTGTAATTTTGCTCAACTTTGTGGATTTGTGCCTGTCTGGACGATGGTTCGGTGGTACACTATGGTCAGTAAAAAGTTTTTTGTATGGCAAATCGACATTTATCACGCAGTATTGTTCTTCAGTCCCTCTTTGAGTGGGACTTGAATGCGTTGGAAAAAAAAGCAGTGCAGGACGTCCTTGAACGAAACGTCTCGGAATTTGCACCGAACAAAACCGATACGCCATTCATGGAAAAACTTCTCGATGGAGTAATGGCCAAGCAGCCAGAACTCGACCTGGTCATAGAAAAAGCCGCTCCCGATTGGCCGATTGATCGCATCTCTCCGGTTGATCGCAACATCTTGCGACTTGGCCTCTACGAGCTTCTTTTTGCTGACCGTAAAGAAGTGCCCGCTAAAGTGGCTATTAATGAGGCAATTGAGCTCGCTAAGCAGTTTGGTGGTGATAACAGTAGTCGGTTTGTAAACGGTGTCCTTGGTGCGGTTTATAAAGAAATCGGAGAGCCTGGCAAGGATGAGCAGGGCAAACGTCGCAAGCGCGATGTGCCCTTTGAAGAAATGCCGATCGAGCGTCTGGCTGGAGCTGTGGTATACGCTGAGCAAGACGGACAAATGTACCTGGCGCTGGTGCATGATATCTTTGGTCACTGGACACTTTCTAAGAGTAAAGTAAAGGAAGAAGAAACCGTTGAAGCAGGGGCGATTCGAGCACTCCAAGAAGAGATTGGCCTAGCCGTTGTGATCGAAGCAGAACTTGGCAATAACGAATACGTCGCTTCTCAGCCTGAGAAAGGAAAAGTACGCAAGCAAGTTCATTATTTCTTGGCCAAAGCTCCATACCAAGAAATTGCGCTTCTAAAACAAGGAGGCTTAGACGATGCAAAATGGTTTAGAGTGGCTGATATTTTAGAACTTAATTTTTACGAGGATATCTTACCGATTGTTACCAAGGCCATTACGATGTTGGTTGGCAGACAGAGTAAATAGTGGTAGTGTGCGAATAATTAACATTATTCCAGACAGACGGATTTATGGAGGATATTAATATTGAAACTGACCTACCAAAGCTACAGCAAGTGCTAGGTGTTACTTTTTCTGACACCACTTTGTTGCTTTCGGCTATTACTCATCGGTCGTATTTAAATGAACATCGCGAGGCGACCTGGGATCATAACGAACGACTTGAATTCTTGGGTGATGCGGTACTGGAGTTAGTGGTAACGGATCATCTCTTTAAGAAGTACACCGATAAGCCAGAAGGGGAGCTCACGGCGGTGCGAGCTGCGTTGGTCAACACCGTTTCTCTCTCTGTTGCCTCTGAGCAGCTTGGTATCAATGACTATCTCTTGATGTCTAAAGGTGAAGCGAAAGACACTGGTCGAGCGCGGCAGTATATCTTGGCTAATGCTTTTGAAGCTTGTATCGGCGCTATTTACTTAGATCAAGGTTATGAGAAGGCGGCGCAGTTTATTGCCGAGCAGTTGTTTGCTAAGACTGACGAGATTGTGCGCAAGCGCCTCTGGCAAGATGCTAAGAGTCGTTTCCAGGAATTATCACAAGAGCATGTTTCAATTACTCCAACCTACGAAACTATCGCTCAAGATGGTCCTGATCACGATCGTGTTTTTACCGTCGGAGTGTTTCTAAAGGGTGAACAAGTAGCGGAAGGAAAGGGACGCTCTAAGCAAGAAGCCGAGCAACAAGCCGCCGAACAAGCCATTAAAGAAAAAGGCTGGGATAAGGATTAAGGGATCAGAAAAAATAAAAAGCGGGGCG
>JBFHUT010000085.1:0-3273 GCA_041589935.1 Minisyncoccia bacterium | reverse complement strand
CGCTGCCCCGGCCTTGCTAGCTGCCTTGGTGAAAAAGTCGGAAACTCCTTTAGGCAGGGTAAAAAGTCGCACCTTCTTGGTTATGTCTAGTAAGTGTATACCAAGGATTAGCATTACCAAGCTGGCCAGTATTCCCAAGACCGCACTGCCGTAGACACCGATCTGCATAGCTTCCCCCATTACTCCCAAAAGACCACCTAAAATAAAGAATCCAACCAAACGTCCAGTGTGAAAATGAGCTTGCGGTCGCCAACCCTTACCTTCGTGGGCATAGGTAGCGGAGACCGACAAGACCAAACCCCCGACCACTGCTAGACAAGTCGAGACTGAAGCAATTAGTCCAACCAAAAAGGCTGTGCCCAGGGAGGCTTCACTGGTCGTGATAAATGAAGTTAGGCCAGCTCGCTCGAGTCCAATAAAAGCGGCTAGCGCCAACAAAACAAAGAGGACGGCCATGGTCCAGTCTTGTGTCGTAGACCCTTTTAGAGGTTTCTCAGTCAAAATCTGATAACCGTGTGATGACAATAGATTATTTAGTCTTGCTGCCAATGCTTGCTCCTCCGCTTGGTTTGTTGTTAAGGTCAGGGTCTCCTCACTTAAGGAGACTTTCACAGCAGAAAAATCACTTTCCTCCTTTAGAGTTTCTTCAATTAGTATTTTGCAGGCTGAACAGTGAGTACCGGTCACGTAGAAGGTGTAAGTATTTTGGTTGTTCATATTTTTTTGGTTTTTAAACGTAGTGAATTTCCCACTACCGAGACGCTTGATAAAGCCATAGCTGCTCCAGCAAAAGCCGGAGAAAGTAACCAGCCAAAGAGTGGGTAGAATAGTCCGGCGGCTAAGGGAATACCCAAAGTGTTGTAGGCAAAGGCCCAGAACAGATTTTGTTTTACTGTTTTCATGGTAGCTCTAGCTAGAGTAATAGCATGAACCAATTTAGTGATATCACCGTGAAGTAGAGTGATATCACTGGCTTCAATGGAAACGTCAGTTCCGGTTGCCATTGCGATGGAGACATCAGCTGCTGCTAAGGCTGGCGCATCGTTTACCCCGTCGCCAACCATCGCTACACGCTTCCCTTGCTTTTGCTCCTTTTGGACAGCTGTCAGCTTAGTGTCTGGCATTAGTCCAGCCTCTACCTCCATTATGCCAGCCTGCTCAGCCACTGCCCGAGCGGCTGCTTCATGGTCGCCGGTGAGAATCTTCACTCTTATTCCCAGTTGTTGTAGTTGAGCTATCGCTTCTTTGGCTCCTTCTTTTAGTGAGTCTCCTAGCCCCAGAGTGGCGACGTGATGCTTGTTTTTAAGTACGAGTACCGGTGTTTCTCCTTTTGCTATTACTTGTTTTATACCTGCCTCATTTAGGGTATCAGTAATTGATTTTGCATATTCAATCCGACCCACCAGATACTCAGCACCACTATAGGTACCAGCGACTCCCATTCCTGGTACGGATGAAAAATCTTCGATGGTTCCTTCTGTTTTGGCTTTATCTTTAAGAAAGCTTGTGATCGCTTCAGCTAAGGGGTGTTCAGATTTTTTCTCTAAAGTATAAACAGCCGAAGCAATCATCTTTTCATCGTCGTTAGTGTGAACCTGCCACGTTAGAACCTCCGGCTTACCCTCTGTTAAAGTGCCAGTTTTATCAAGGAGAATGGTGTCAATTTTGGCTAGACTTTCTAGTGCCGTAGCGTTCTTTACCAGAACGCCCTGCTCGGCTCCCTTACCTACCCCTACCATGATAGCGGTTGGGGTGGCTAGGCCAAGAGCGCAAGGGCAGGCAATGATTAAGACCGAAACCAGAGTAACAATCGCTAAAGGTAACCCAGCAGATAAAGTCTCCGCTCCCAAAAATAACCAAACTACAAAAGCAGTCAGGGCAATTACTAATACTGTGGGTACAAAAATGGCAGCGATTCGATCGGCTAGTTTTTCAATCGGGGCTTTAGAACCTTGCGCATTTGCGACTAACTGCACGATATGAGCCAGTAGCGTGTCTGCTCCCACCGAATCTGCGCGCATGATAAACGAGCCAGTAGTATTAACAGTCCCGGCTCTGACAGCCTGATCTTTGGTTCGGAAAACCGGAATTGGTTCACCAGTCAGCATTGCTTCGTCTATCTCCGACCCTCCTTCCACAATCGTACCGTCGACAGGTAGGCGCATGCCAGGTTTGATTACCACTTGATCCCCTACCACCACACCACTAATCGGGATGGTCACTTCTTTTCCATCGCGTAGTACTACAGCGGTTTTTTCCTGTAGGCCAATGAGTTTTTTAAGTGCGTCAGAGGTGTGTGATTTAGCTACTATTTCCAGATACTTACCCAGTGTGATAAGTCCGATCACCACGATGGTGGCATCAAAGTAAATCGCATCACTGCCGATGTAAGGTGCCAACTGAGCTGGAAAAAGAGTTATAGCCAAGCTGTATATATAGGCGGCGCTGGTGCCAAGGCCAACTAGAGTGTCCATATTAGCTACGTGGTGGCGGACAAACCGACTAACACCCGCCAAGTAGCGTCGCCCCACCACCAACAACATGTAGGTTGCGGCTACTAGCATTACATAACGCATCGGCATCATCCATTCTTCCGGCAACATCGGGATAAGATTAGTATGAGGACCAAACATCTCTACGATCATCATCACCACCGCGCCGGCTACCAATACCAAACTAACTTTGGTGTGCTGGCGCAGCTCCACCAGCTCCTCATTTTCTGTTTCTGTTACGGCCGAGTCCTCTGTCAGTAGCGAGTACCCGTACTTATTTAGTGCTTCTGAAAGCGTCTCAACTGATGTCTTGTTCTGATCAAAATCCACCTGGGCGGTTTCTGATCCGTAGTTAACGGAGACCGACTTCACTCCCGCTTCCTTGCCGAGAGTTTTCTCAATAATGGCAGCACAACTAGCACAATGCATGCCTTTTATTTTGTATATATTCATAATCACTTACGTTTTAGCCGGTAAACCTTAAGAATCTCAGCCTGTGCCTTCCCCACCTCTCCTCGCTTTATCTGTTCCACTACGCAGTGCGCCAGGTGATCCTCCAGTAATAGATCTTCCACGTTAGACAGAGCCTGCTTCACGGCCGATGTCTGAGTGATGACGTCTATACAATAGGCTTCTTCGTCAACAAGGCGTTGTAGTCCTCTTACTTGGCCCTCGATTAATTTTAAGCGCCGCAACAGCGCTGGTTTTTGGTTGTGCTGTGACATGAGGAATATTATATACCCCCCTGGGGGTATCGCAAGGTTTGTGTCACTTGGTGTGT
>JBFHUT010000084.1:0-3432 GCA_041589935.1 Minisyncoccia bacterium | reverse complement strand
TACATCTTGATCTACACGGTAGGATACATGATCGACGACTTCATTGTCTTTGGTTTAGCAATTTGGGGATATTCAAAGCTCCAGTCTCATGGTGGTAAGTATGCCCAACTTTCATTACTGATTGGTGGTCTATTGATGCTTCTTCTCGGAGCTATTCTGGTGGTTGATCCATCAATCTTGGTGCTCTAAGGTATACTGCAAATAGTATGGAATTGATTGAGTTAATTAAGTGGTCTGCGATTTTGATTGGTGCTTTGTATGTTTTGATTCGCGGAGCAGATTTGTTTGTGGAGGGCGCTAAGCAGATTGGTTTTGCGCTAGGAATGAGCTCGTTTGCAATCGGGGTGTTGATTGTTGGTATTGGTACCTCTTTACCGGAATTAGCATCATCTATTGCGGCCGTTTTTTCTAACTCAACTGAGATCGTGATCGCTAATGCCGTTGGTTCAAACATCACAAATATTTTGTTGATTGTTGGTACGCTGGCGATGTTAGGCGGACCGGTAATGATTAATAAAAATCTCCTTAAGACGGAGTTGCCGATTTTTTTCATTGCTACCGTGCACTTTGTAGCAAGTGTTTATGATGGGGTAGTTGATCAAGTCGAAGCGCTGCTCTTGTTCGGAACATTCTGTGCCTACATGTGGTACCTCTTCTCATCTAATAACAAGGCCAAGAAAGAGATGGAGGTGAAAGATAGAAATGGGCAAATTACCATTAAGGCTGTGGTGTTCGTTTTGCTTGGTATCGTGGCAGTCATTACTGGAGCAAAGTTCACCGTTGATATGGCGGTCAATATTGCCACTGGTCTATCGGTACCGATTGGATTGGTCTCGATTGGGGCGATTGCTATTGGTACTTCGCTTCCAGAACTCTTTGTGTCGCTGCAAGCACTTAAGACTAAAGAGACTGATTTGGCTATTGGAAATATTTTTGGTTCGAACGCATTCAATATTTTAATGGTGGTTGGTATACCGGGCCTCATGGCCCCACTTGCGGCTGGAGAGGTGGTAATGAATCTTGGTATTTGGGTTATGGTAGCAGCATCTCTTATATTGTTTATTAATGGTTTAGCCCAACAAGTACAAAAATGGGAAGGGGTAGCGATGATTATTTTCTTTGTTTTCTTCCTAGTTAAACTGGTCGCTTTCGTATAGATGACATGGAAGAGTTTTCCGAGTTGTTACTCATAGACAAACCAAAAGGGATCACTTCCTTTGATGTTATTCGTCGGCTACGTAGACAGTATAGTGATTCACATAATGGCGGAAAGGCGCCTAAGATGGGACATGCCGGTACGCTCGATCCGCTGGCAACGGGTTTAATGATTATTGGAGTTGGTTCCGGTACTAAGAAATTAACTGACCTGGTAGGATTGGACAAAGAATACATAGCAGAGGTTTTGATAGGTGAGCGCCGGACTACTGGTGACATGGAAGGGGAGATAATAGAGCAAAAGGATGTTCAGGAAGTTGAGGAAATTTTGCGGAGCAAAATTTCCGCTGCCCTTGATGAAATGAAAGGTGATTTAACACTCCCAGTATCGGCCTACAGTGCCATCAAGGTAGACGGAGTACCTATGTACAAGCGGGCGCGTAAGGCAGAGAAAAAAGGTGAAATTGTGACTGAGGTGCCAGTTCGAACCATGAGGGTGGATGAGGCAGAGCTACTAAATTTTGAACTAAGTAATAGTCGGGCTGTAGCTACGGTTCGCTTTGCTGTAAGTAGTGGCACGTACGTCAGATCATTAGCCGAAGAGTTGGGTAGGAAGGTTAGTTATCCATCTACTCTGAAAAATCTTAAACGGACTCGAGTTGGTGATTTTCAGCTAGAAGATGCTATGAATCTAAAGTAAAGTATAAATAAATCGACCACCTATGTTGAATAGGTGGTCGGTTGATAGATTACTCTGTGCGGGCCAATGTTAGACAAAGTGAACTTTGGCCGGCCAGATTTTCTGCCATGATATTCTGCAGAGCAGGGTCACGGCTGAAGATCCCGTGGTTGCATTGATCTTCAGGATGGTAGCGTAGACACAGTTTACCTTGCGGGCGGTAACCTCTTGTCGCATTGATAACGTGTTGCTGCAGTTCGCCAATAGTGGTATGTGGCCCGACACCCTTCGGTGTGAAACATACTACCAATTTTGCGTTTGTTTCATTTGCATTGCTCATTAGCTAACTCCATTTTGTAGGCACAAAGAAGAACTTAAACCAATATATTATATAATATATATTAAAAATGTAAATAGATCACCAATTTATTTAAAGACCCATCCGGTATAGATGGGTCTCGTTTTAGAGTGGGAGAGTGCGCTGGGGTGAACTAAGAAGCTCGTAAGCCTCTTTGTCTTTTTTGCGTTTAGATCTTTCCTTGCTCTTTTCCTTGTAGCCTCTGATGGCGGCTTTCATGAGATCAGAGGCCAGTCTGAATAAGAACTGGAAGTCATTATTATTGAAATAACGATAGTTGCCGGCGCAGCGGGTAACTTGTCCGGTAGTGTAATCATACTTGAAGTCAATTTCATAGCCTCCGAATCTTAGCTCAACCCTGTCACCACGTACCAACTTTATTTCCAGATAACCGCTGATGTCGTATTCTTGATATAATCGTGTTTGACGTGCTATCTCAACATTTTTTGCTGATGGCGAAATTTGCTTTTTAGGCATAGCAAGTCCTCCAAATCATCATCTGTCTGTATGGTAGGTGATATTGACTGGGTGTCAAGACAAAAAACAACAACTGTCACTAGTTTTCATCTTTCAGGATTTTTCTTATTCTATCAAGGTGAGTTTGAGCTGAACTTCTATTCAATTTTTCTTTTTCTATTATTTCCTGCTCAGGATCGTAAGGTTGTCCGGGGTAACGGAGAGTGACCTGTTGTTTTTTCTGCCTGTCTATTGTCTCTTGCAGGTACGCAATTTCTTCTCTTAATTCTAAAGCGTAGTCGTGCTCACCGAGCCTCTCGTGTTCAAGTGCAGATTGCTCTAATTCTTGCAAACGCCTGTCCATATCAGGAATACTTTCTTGGCGAGGTTGTTGTGGAAAGTCTTCTGTCATATACAGGTATCTAAAAAAGGTTCTCTACGACAGTCTTCACATCACTTCCATCGGCTTTTCCAGCTAGTTCTTTCATAACTGCTCCGACGAGCATGCCCATTTTACTCTTGTCTTCAATTCCAAGCTCGGATTTTTTGGCTTCAGCAATTGGTTTGATCTCTTCCGGTGACATCATTTGAGGCAGGTAACTTTCTAGTACCACAAGCTCGGCCTTTTCTGGTTCAGCTAATTCTGGACGATTGTTGTCTTCGTACTGCACAATTGATTCCTTACGCTGTTTGGTTAGACGCTTAATGACAGTAAGAACTTGATCATCTGTGAGGAAATCCTGAGGAGTTCGATTAGTGGCGACTAGCTCGTTGGTAAAGGCCG
>JBFHUT010000083.1:0-3443 GCA_041589935.1 Minisyncoccia bacterium | reverse complement strand
TTTCTTAACTGGGATGAGCTGCGCGGAAGACCAGGGAGAAAATAGGAGACGTACAAGCGTACAGTGACTATTTTCGAGCCGCAGTCTGACAATGCAGATCGCTCAGTTTAGGAAAATTACTCTCCTTTCGGGCGCTTGGCTCCGTATCGTGAGCGACCCATTCGACGTTCTGCTACACCTGTTGCGTCGTACTTACCACGCACAATAGTGTAGTTCACACCGATGTCCTTTACACGACCTCCGCGCACAAGTACTACAGAGTGTTCCTGCAGTGAGTGTTTGATACCTGGGATGTACGCAGTAATTTCCTGACCGTTACTTAGACGAACACGAGCAATCTTTCGGATCGCTGAGTTCGGCTTACGAGGGGTCTTGGTAGTTACACGAGTACACACGCCACGCTTAAACGGAGAGAAGTAGCTGTTTGGCTGGTTCTTGATCTTGTTGAATCCAGACTCCAAAGCCGCACGCTTACTCTTTCGTGCTTTGTCGGTTCGCTTTTTACGGGTTAATTGTTGAATTGTTGCCATAAATTAGCTCGACTACTGTACTATAAAAAGGATTTTTTGCAACCAGACTCAGAAATTAAAAAGCGCGTTGTCTCTGGGGGACGAGACAACGCGTAAATAATGTACGGAGCTGCGGGGTGATGCGCCATGACGTGAGGAGTCGCGCTCCGTACCTTTCATCTTAAGTCTCCTCAGGCGCTCGGGAATATTTAATACTAGATCAATACTACGTATTATCTACATTTATGTCAATAAAAAGAATTACTCTGCTAACTTTTTTTAGCAGCAGTATAAATTCCTGCTATAGATTTAAAGTTTAGTGGGAATTCGAGCACAACATGAAGAAAACTCAATGAAAGCAAGACTATAAATCCAAGCGTGTAGTCATATAAGTAAAGTCCTACTGAACATATATATAGAGAACCAATCGCTGACATACGTAATTTTGAGACACGATGCCACTCAATAATTGAGGTTTTTGAAAACCAGTTGAGATAGTGGTAGGTATAAGTGAAAGCTAAAAAACTTGCAATTGTTGATATCACAACAACTGACGATTGCCCGATATAAGTTCCTATTGCCACAGATATCGACTCAAAAAAAATGTAATGCTCTGCTACATATTCACCCAAGAACTGAACATTAGATTGAGGTAACAATAATAATATTATGCCGCCTACAAAAAACAGTGCTGCGTTATAGAGACCTAACTTGCTTTTGCTTTTTAAACTGCCAAATATCATAAACAGTAACGTGAAGAGATAAACATGGATGACGGTTGGGACCATGACGGCCATCACATAGCTAGTTGTTGATCCAAAAAAAGGAATTAGGAGTAATAGTCCAATCAGTAAGATAATTAACCGATTACGAAAAGACTTTATAAAAGCTGTACAAAAAGCAAACAACAATAAAATCCAGACAAATTCAGCAGCGTTGGGAAAAACTGCTGCACCAAAAAATAACATGACGAAAGAAAGCACTGTTAGATATATCGGGTCTCTAGACCCAGTGGTAAAGTATTTTCTGTCATGTAACCACGATATCTCAGTTAAATAGTGAAGGGGTCCGAGAAAGGCGTAAGAAATAAGCAACAGCTCAAATGGAATTAGGTACGCGACCGCAAAAGCAAGCAAAAGTAATATGAGATTAACTTTATCGACAGCGGCAGTATCCATACTGCTACATACCTGTTAGCAAAGTCGTAAGCCAGAGGGTCAACTGGTACAGCGGTCCTGAGAGAACAAGAACAAAAACTAGAATAACGAACACAAAACCTAAGCCAATGTTTCGCTCCAGGAATCCACGCAATCCTTCGTACTTCATCGCTAATTCATACGGAAGCAGACGCGGTAATATCTTTGAACCATCAAGGGGTGGAATCGGTACCAAGTTGAAGAAAGCTAAGAAAATATTCAAAATGATAATGTAGAAAGATAACTCTACAAACGAGGCAGAGAGTTGTAGCGCTTCTGCACTACGAATCAGCACTGCAAAGATGACTGCTATAGCGATATTAGCTGCTGGCCCAGCTGCTGCCACAATCGCCTCGCCCCACTTTTGGTTGGTGAAATTGTAAGGGTTATAAGGTACTGGCTTGGCGGCACCAAACAGGATCGGGGAACCAGATAAGAGCAAAAGTCCTGGCACAATCACCGACATCATCGGATCAAGGTGAATGAGAGGATTAGGACTAAGTCGACCAGCTAAGCGAGCAGTCGGGTCACCGAGCCAGTTGGCTGCGTAGCCGTGTGCCATTTCGTGAATAATCACCGAAATGATCAAAATAAAAATCATTGCGATCTGAATTGGTTCCATATTGGCACTCATAGTACCGACTAACCCTTGCAATATCAAGCGGACATGGTAGTATGGCGCCACTAAATCAGTACTTGATATGGCAAAGCAATGCGACATCACTGGTAAGAAGACCCAAATTGGGGGCCGCTACAGCAACCGCACTCGTGCGACGCAGTTTAACCCTGGTGGAAAAACTACCCGTCAACCGAACCTGCAGAAGAAGCGAATCTACGTTCCTGAGCTTGGCAAAACTGTGACCGTAAAGGTTTCAGCTGCAGCTCTCCGAACGATCGCTAAGAATGGTGCTTACGCAACCCTCAAGAAGGCAAAACTTATCTAATAAAGATATACATAAAAAGGCCGCGACGAAAGTCGCGGCCTTTTAACTATTATGTTAATCTCAAGAAAGCTTTAGTATTAAAAGTCGACACAGGAGACGCGTCATGCCACTATCCTTATGGTTACCGCCAGTTCTGTTTTTCGCGACACTTTATTTAATCGCTATCATAGGCATTTTCTTTACACCCTGGCCCTTGCGATCCAATGAAGATTGGGAATGAACTAGGTAAAGACACGAGTCTTCTCGTGTCCTTTTTCATTCTAACCACACTCGCTTCCCGTCGCTCTTAAACAGAATGCTACCCTGCTCAGCGGTGCTTACCGTCTGAGCGCCCGCTGCGCCTGCACGTAGAAGCACCTGTGGCTTTGGGTGACCATAGCGATTGTCTACTCCAGCTGACACCACTACGTACTTTGAATTTACCACCTGTAAAAATGACTCACTGGAAGAGGTGTCAGAACCATGATGACCAAGTTTTAAAATTTCACTCTCAAGTGTCTCACCATACCTTCTTACCAAGTACTCTTCTATTCCTTGTGGAGCATCACCAGTAAGCATAATCTCCGTATCGCCGTAAATAATTTGCAAAACTATAGAGGAGGCATTGTTGTCCCAATTAGATGTATCACCTTGCGGCGAAAGAATTCTCACTGTCGTAGAAGCACCAAGCTGAATAATTTGCCCGGCCTGCGCAATGAGTCGCTCAGCGCCTTCTTGCACGGCGGCCCGGGCGTACGCCCGGGCCGCCGTGCAAGAAGGCGCTGAGCGACTCATTGCGCAGGCCGGGCAAATTA
>JBFHUT010000082.1:0-3505 GCA_041589935.1 Minisyncoccia bacterium | reverse complement strand
GGCCGAACCTCGAAAGCGACGAGTTCCAACAGCCCAAGAAGAATCGCTGAATATCAGTGACAAGTCTTTACCACACACCCAGCCTCACCGAGATGAGGTACCTAACATCGTGATTGAAGATGGCTCAAAAAGAGGTCGAACTCGACTTTTGCTGTCAGTTTTTTTATTTATTTTTATTGTTGGGGGCGCAATTACTCTAAGTGCAATCATGGGTAAGACGGAGCTTACGATATATCCTGAATACCGAGAGCCGAATGTAAGTGCAGAGTTCGTGGCCTATCCAGAGAAACGAGACGGAGAACTAAGTTACGAAATCATGACTCTCGAAACAACTGGAGAGAGCCAAGTTAAAGCATCAGGACAAGTGCAGGTTGAAGAACAGGCCACTGGTGTAATTGAGATTTCTAAGAGCACCCCAGGAGCAGAGCGGTTGATTAAAAATACACGATTCCGCACACCGGAGGGGTTAATCTTCAAAATTTATGAATCGGTGGTTGTGCCTGGAGCTGTAAAGGATCAGTCCGGAGCACTGGTACCAGGCACAATACAGGCCGAGGTGTTTGCCGACCAAGTCGGAGAACAATACAATCTTGCAGCAGGCAAAACCTTTGATGTACCTGGTTTCAAGGAGGGTGGTTTTACGGCTCTTTACGAAGCCATTACAGCCAAGAACATGGAGCCTTTTACAGGTGGCTACAATGGACCACAATTCCAGATTGACGATGCTGAACTAAATACCGCTCGCCAAGCACTGCAGGTAAAACTTAGAGACAACCTTCTTTCACGTATAGAACTGGAGAAGCCGGCAAATTTCATTGCCTTTAATCCAGAAGCAGTGGCTATCACCTATACTCAATTACCCACTAAAGAGTACGGTGATGACCTCGTGACCATCCGCGAGCACGCGGTCCTACAGATCCCGCTATTTCAAGCTGTTGAATTTGGCTCCTTCCTAGCCAAAGAAACTGTTGCGACGTATGACGGTAACCCTGTAAGAGTTGACGATCCGTCAGTCCTTATTTTTAGATACACCTCACCTACCACTTCATCATCTATTATAGGCAACGCGCCATCCTTAAAGTTCAGCTTGACTGGAAAACCACTACTAATCTGGGAATACGATGCTGCAAAGTTGACTGGTGACCTGGCCGGATTACCTAAAACAGCAATAAACAACGCCGTCTCTGCCTATACCGGCATTGATGCTGCCCGTGTACATATCACACCGTTCTGGAAACAGTCTTTCCCAGAGGATGCTGAGGAAATTATAGTGATTGAAGAACTAAGAACAGACGAGTAATGCCCTTCATGCACAAACAATCTATTGACGTCGATGCATATTTTTGTTAGACTCAGCCTCGTTTAATGGATCAAGAGACATCAACGGTTAAGGACGACTTAGTGTATGGGGTAGTAGACGAAGCGCTACCCAATGCGCTTTTTCGTGTCACCGTAGAAGGGGAGGAAGAGCCCGTTCTCGCATACCTTTCAGGTAAGATGCGACGATTCCGGATTCGCGTACTCGTTGGCGATAAAGTCGGGATGGTAACCGATCCATACGGAGGAAAAGCTCGTATTACAAAGCGCCTCTAAAACAAAAATTAATTATGAAAGTTCGATCATCAGTTAAAAAAATGAGTCCAGACGACAAAATCGTCAAACGACGTGGAGTGGTATACGTCATCAACAAAAAAAAGCCACGACATAAACAAAGACAAGGTTAATTTATTATGAGAATTTCAGGTATTACTATCCCAGACGAAAAGCAGGTGGCCTACGCGCTCACAGCTGTTTATGGTGTTGGGTTATCACGATCAAAGCAGATCTTGGATGAGTTATCAATTGCACACACTAAGAAGCCAACTGATCTAACTACTGAAGAAGAAAATGCCATTCGCGAAAAGATCGAATCATTTTCAATTGAAGGTGAGCTAAAACGCCAGATCTCTGGAAACATCAAGCGACTTAAGGACATTGGATCATACCGTGGATCACGGCATGCTAAACGCCTACCAGCTCGCGGACAGCGAACAAAGACTAATGCTCGTACTCTTAAGGGAGCGAAAAAGACTATGGGTAGCGGTCGCCGTAAGCTAGAGAAGACTTAAAATTATTAATATTCATAACGTAACCGACATATGGGTAAGAAACGTATCATGAAAAAGAGCGGGGGCTCAGATGTTGCAGGTACATCACGAGCACTAAACCGTATTCCAAAGCGCAAATTAGCGACTGGAAAACTTAACATCCTCGCTACCTTCAACAATACACTAGTCACATTATGTGACAGCAAGGGCAACGCTGTAATGTCTGCATCTTCAGGCGCTCTTGGCTTTAAAGGTTCTCGAAAGAGTACCCCTTTTGCAGCAGCAAAGGTAGGTGAGATTATTGGCGAAAAAGCACAGCAGATGGGGATGAAAGACGCTGAAGTAGTTGTGCGCGGTGTAGGAGCTGGTCGAGAATCTGCACTTAGAGCCTTTGCCGGTAAGGGTATTGGTATTACTAAAATTAGCGACAAGACACCTGTCCCACATAATGGGCCACAGGCACCTAAGCCACGTCGCGTATAGTCTAAGCTTATGAAAATTGGACCAAAATTTAAAATTGCCAAGCGATTAGGAGCCCCGATTTTTGAAAAGACTCAGTCTCAAAAATTTGAGCTTTCAGTAGCTCGTGGTGCTAACGCTCGTCGCGGTAAGCGACCAGGTCAAATGAGTGACTATAAGCGTCAGCTCATAGAGAAGCAAAAAATGCGCTTTACTTATGGAGTGTCTGAAAAGCAACTTCGACGTTACGTCGATGAAGCGGTTGAAAAGAGTACCCAGCCAGTTGCTTTATTGATGGACCGTCTTGAGTCTCGTCTAGATAACGTTATCTACCGCATGGGCCTAGCCAGGACCCGTCGCCTTGCTCGCCAAATCGTTTCACATGGGCATATCTGCGTAAACGGCAAGAAGATGACAATTCCATCACACCGAGTCAAAATGAATGACGAAATTTCTATCCGTGAGGGTAGTCGTCAGACTGGACTCTTTGTGAACCTCGGCGAAACACACGAGTCAGCCGGAGTGCCTAGCTGGATCACATTCGACGCAAAGAAATTGCACGGAACAATGAAGTCTGCGCCTGTTTATAATCCAGCCGAAAGTCTGTTTGATCCTGAGCAGGTAATGGAATACTACAGCCGATAGGATTAGAGGTTTAAAAAGTTAATTAAGATAAATAACATTATGTTGGAAACAAATGTAACTCTTCCCTCAAAGCCACGCGTTGTATCTGAAGCAGATAACAAGGGTGTTTTTGAAATTGACGGCCTCTACCCTGGATACGGACACACTCTTGGTAACTCACTTCGCCGAATCATTCTTTCGTCACTTCCAGGTGCCGCTATTACACAGGTAAAAATTGATGGCGTAGAACATGAATTTTCTACCCTTGATGGTGTTAAGGAAGACGTGATAACGATCCTTCTAAACCTACGTCGCATCCGTCTAAATATGCACGC
>JBFHUT010000081.1:0-3596 GCA_041589935.1 Minisyncoccia bacterium | reverse complement strand
TGCCGATACAGTCTAAGCAGTAGTCGGGGTTACCGTTTTCTGCCAGAGGCATGGTCATGATGGTTGTATGTTCACCATCTCTCATGAATCCTTTTCGTTTGGTTTTGTGACCGCATTTGTTGGCGGTGTAGGTAGTACGTAAAATTGATGACAAAAACATCCAAACTATCTCAAGAGCAAAAAGAACGCTTCTCACGGTTCACCTCCTTTGGTGATTATTGAATTGTTGATACTAAACTAAATAGGTTTTAGAGATTAAAGTCAAGTCAAGAAGATAAGACTTTGAAAGTGTTCATTTTTATTCTGCGGGTGGAGAGGAAGAATCGTTCTGACGGTCACCAAGCTAGTCTGATTTCTATAAGCATTTAATCCAGGGTCTGGCGCAAATTACTAACTCGCTACGCTCATAAGTACTTGCTGCCCCAGCTCGACTATTTCTCTCCCTAGGAAGGGGAAAGAAATACGTCTCCGCTTCACAAATAAGCACGAAAGCAAAGCAGTTTGCTTTCTAAAGAAAAATGTCATCCTTTGGGATGACATTTTTCTTTACTTATTTGTGCGGGCTATTCAACGATGTTCGAACTCTTTTGCAAAAAAATTTAGAAAAGTGTAAGGTGTAGGTCCGTTTTTGTTCCTACAGGAGTTCTTCAGATGACCAAGAAAGTACGCATTATTGCCACACCAGCTGGATTTGCGCCCCAGCATATCCGTGAACAGTGGGTGGGTGTAGAGATACCTCTCATTGACCAGGAAGAGGCTGATGTTCTGCATGACAGTCTCAATTGGAATAGTGACGAGCAGTACGGTGGACCTATCGTACGTACTTCAGATGCCATCACTGCTCTTCGAGATGCTGGAAAAGAAGAGGCTGCCCAATTCTGGGAAATGGTGCAGTCACAGCTTGGCACGGAACTGCGCTTTGGCACGGAGTACTGCGAGCTGGTGTAAGTTCGAGAGTGGTCACTTTTTCAATTTCGTATACAAAAAATGAGCCTTGTAAAACAGGCTCATTTTCTTTGTGCGGGTGAGAAGAATCGAACTCCCGACTACTGCTTGGAAGGCAGTCGTTTTACCACTAAACTACACCCGCGAGCGAGTAAGATAATGCCAAGCTTGCTTGAGCATTAGCCTTACGAGCGAAGCGGTTGTATCGTCAGATACACCCGCGAAGAGGTGAAATGCTCGCAAGCACTCCCCTCATAGTTTTTGATGCAAGCTAGGCTTGCATCTGCGTCCAAACAGTTCGGACGAATGAGCGGTTGTATCGTAGATACACCCGCACCTCAAGGTAACCTCGAAGTGAAACGATTCTAGCACATCACACCGATATTTCAACGCCATATAAAAGCAAAAGCCCCGGCTAGAGGGCTCTTGCTGTGGTGGGAAATAGTAAATATTTCCGATGTAACGTATTACCTCCGTTACTCTTTTATTATATCAAATTTTTTTATTAGTAAGCAAACAAAAAACCAGGCGAGATATTTCTCACCTGGTTTTAAGTTAGAGCGATTTACTTTACTGCGTCCTTGAGAGCCTTAGCAGCGCGGAACTTTGGTACGCGCATGGCCGGAACCTTAACAGTTTCTCCAGTACGTGGGTTACGTGCTTCACGAGCAGCTCGCATCTTTGCTTCGAAGATACCGAAGCCTGCTACTGAAACCTGTGTACCATCCTTCATTGCGTCTTCGATGCTGCTAAATACAGTGTCTACTGCACGTTCTGCGTCAGCCTTGGTGGTGCCGAGAACCTCGTGCACTTTGCTGATGATGTCTGCTTTGTTCATAGATCAGAAATTTTATTCTAAGATCGATTAAATTTGTGGTGAGTGAGAACTCAAGCACAGTGCCGTAAATAGGCTTGAAAACATTATATAGCAACGTATATAAGCTGCAACGACTACACAACTCATTTTTGTGTGTTGTAATGCTTTTACAAAAAATCCGGCGGTCACATGTGACCGCCGGATTTTGATGTGATATTGCTAACGAGCGTAGCTAATTACTCTGGTCTCACGAATGACGTGAACCTTAATTTCACCTGGGTAACGCAGCTGCGCCTCGATGTTAGTAGCAATGGTGCGAGCTAGGTTGTTGGTTTCAAACTCATTGAGAGTGGTTGGGTTTACCAAGACGCGGATTTCTCGACCAGCTGCAATAGCAAAGGCTTTTTCTACTCCGGTTAAGCTTGTGGCTATATGTTCAAGGTCTGAAAGTCGTTTGATGTAGTTCTCTATGGAGTCTCGCCGAGCACCTGGGCGACCACCAGAGATAGCGTCGGCCACCTGCACTAAGATAGATTCTGGTGTTTCGTACGGATATTCTTCGTGGTGAGCGCGCATCGCAAGGATAACCTTCTCAGCTACACCGTACTTTTCAAGAATGCGGATACCGATTTCAACGTGAGTTCCTGCCACTTCGTGACTGACGGTTTTACCAATGTCATGGAGGAGTGCGCCTGCTCGAGCTACTGCCGCATCGGCCCCGATTTCTTCAGCTAGAATGCCAGCAATGTGGGCCATCTCAACTGAGTGCCAGAGGACATTTTGACCATAACTGGTGCGGAAGTGTAGTCTACCGAGAATTGTTACTAGATCAGGGTGGAGATTTGGCACGTTGGCTTCGTAAGCCGCTTTTTCGCCCATGGCACGGACAGTCTTGGCTACTTCTGTTCGAGCTTTTTCGACGGTTTCCTCGATTTTGGCTGGCTGAATACGGCCATCTTTAAGTAATGATTCGAGAGCGACACGTGCTATTTCGCGACGAATTGGGTCGAAGGAAGAGAGTACAATGTAGCCTGGTGATTCATCGATCAAGACATCGACTCCGGTTGCGCGTTCAAAGGCACGGACATTGCGTCCTTCTTTACCAATAACCTTACCCTTAAGATCGTCACTCGGAATTTCAACGTGAGCGGTCATCAGGTTAGGTGAGAGCGTATTACCTACACGATGAATAGCCGCTAAGATCAAGTTTTGAGCCTTTAGTTCATATTGTTCTTCGCCGAGGTGGTCAATTTTCTCTAACCGAGCGCGCAAATCCTCCGCTCGTTCCATCTCCACTTTCTGTATTAGTCTCTCGTAGGCTTCTTCCTTACTTAGGCCAGCTACCTCAGTGATCTTTTGTTCGATCTCCTCTTTTCTTTCGTCTAGCTGTGCTTTGATAGACTTAATTTGTTCGACTTTTTCCTGCAGTGACTCTTTTTGAGAATCAATATCAATTTGTCTCTCATCAATTACCTCTTCTCGTTTTGAAAGACGCTCTTCTTTTTGTTCTAGTTTTTCCTCTAAATGTTTACGCTCAGCTTTTGCTTCACTCAGGGTATTCTCAGCCTTCTTTTCAGCTTCTTCTACTATTGCCAAGGCTTTCTTTTCAGCTTCAATCTCGCGCTTCTTGATTTCTAGTTCGATAGAGTTCTTCTTCGATTGCGCGTGCCAATACCGTATTACGTATCCAGCTCCAATACCGAGAAATAAAGCGACAGCCAGCAGCGAAACCAACATTAATGATTGTGGCATGTTCACTATTTCTTAAATTTCACTCGTAACAGACAGATGCACTGTACTAGAGTCAGGAGGGTTTGTAAATCAAGCGGCGGGG
>JBFHUT010000080.1:0-3611 GCA_041589935.1 Minisyncoccia bacterium | reverse complement strand
CTTGCGCAAAAATAAGGCTTTGTCGATTGGATCAGAAGGCTCCTCTTGCTTATCATGAGACATTCGTTCAAGTAGCATCTCACCCGCAAGATAGCCTCCTACTTTACTTTTACCATCAGAACGAAAAGGCGCAAGCCACCCAGCCGCAGTGAGATCTCTGGGCGTTTCTTGAAAATCTAGCTCTCGAAGAATCTTCCATAAAGTCTTACTACCAACCGCTTTTTCCTTGTTGCCATTGATTTCTTTCTTAAAAAGACTAGCTAACTTATCAAATTTATCCACTTCTACCTCCGATTGGTAAATTCTTAATTCAAGTTCTTCAATAGTAATAATTTCCGAATTAACATCATCTTGAACGAGAATGCTTGTTCCCTTGTCACCAGACTCAGCTTCAGCAAAGATTAAGTCTTCGCAGTCTCTGAGAATTTTCTTCAAAACCCTGATTTCAACTGTTTTATTAAACACTGATAAACACTTCTTCTTAATCTGAAAAAAATCGGCATGCGAAATAAAAGGTGTACAGATAACAAAGGCGCCGGAAACACCAGCTATTCTGGAATTTTGTTCAACAAATTGAATTCTTTTTGTTCTAACGTAACTCCTGGTGTCATCATTATGATTTAACGCCATCCAGCCATAAATTGATATTTTTTCACCTTTTTTAAGCTGCTTCCTAATCAGTTTAAGTAAGTGTTCTCGCTGCTTTTTATGAACCACGAGAATTTCTCCTTACAACATCGTTGCAATTAAATGAAATGAGCAAATAGAACTTTTGCGTTTTTATACATTAGTAAACACCTTTTGTCAAAGTTTTACGTTCACCTATTAAAGACTTTTAATCTTTTCCGTAGTTGCAACCTTGCGGATTATTGCTAATGACAATCCATTTTCCTTTATATAAAAAAAGCCAGGCGAACATGCCGCAGGCCTTATCTAGTTGTCGAAACTTCACTCGCTTTAACAAGTGAGAACACTGAAAATACTCAAATATTAAACAACCACGGAGACGTGTGAAAATGATTTACACGTAGTAAATTTCTGCCAAAAGAGTCAGAATAATCTTTTATAGCTGTTGTTAATATCTGCTCCAGCATCTAAGCACCTTTATAAATGTGAACTGGACAGAATGGGAACGAAGACTCGAAAGAGGTCACATTAAAGATTTGGTTTCCGTAGAATTTCCCCCATCTCCTTGCCTTTATTGAGTTCATCAATCAACTTATCCAAATAACGAATTTCTCGCATAGTTGGTTCTTTAACATCTTCCACTTGAACACCACAAACCTTCCCCTTAATCAAAGACCGTGATGGGTTAAGTTTAGGAGCATCCGTAAAAAAGGTTTCAAAATCCACTTCTTTTTTCAGCTGTACTTCTAACTGTTTTTGGCTATATCCTGTAAGCCAACAAATAACTTCATCGACCTCTGCTTTTGTTCGCCCTTTCTTCTCAGCTTTTGCAACATAGTGAGGATAGACATTTGCAAAACTCATTGTGTATATTCGAGGTTTTGACATAGATGTCATTATAGCAAAAGCACGCTCTGTTATAAGCGTGCTCAATCTGCTCTCCTTGTGGGATGATGTTCGAACTTTTTATACAGAAAAAGCCGCCCAACCGATTACTTAAAAAATCGGTAGGCGGCTATTGGGAGCCAAGGTGACTATCTGTTTGTGATAATTGAATACATCGGCTCTCCACCACAATCTTCTGCCAGCTTGATTGATGGAGTCAGACCATCACCTAAAGATGCATTCTTTTGACCCGCATAGAAAAGCTTTAGAGGGTCACGTGATTGAATTAGAGTAGCAGTAACCAATTCAATTTCATCCTCAGAATTAACTGATCCACCAAACGCGTTAGTGCACCAAACAAAGTCTGACTGTTTGACCACCTCTGAGGCAGCCTGAAAACTACTCAGCCGGTGAAAAGTCCACTTATATTGCGGAAGAATCTTTCTGATTCCCACCAGTGGATTTATCGACAGAAAATATGCAGCGTATAGGTAATCATTGACCCACCCCATCACATCCCACTCAGGATATTCATCAGGACTTGCAGTTAGTTCAAGATCAATGTAAAGCTGTTCAACAGCTTTCTTATCAACACGAAAGGACATAGGATTCTCCTATAAGTCTCACGGACTAGTTCACACTTGGGACAATTCCCTAAAGCTCTGGTGACAAGCTATCGCAAGAATGACACTACATAGTAGTTTTGTCAAGTATGCTCCCCCGGCAGGATTCGAACCTGCGACCAATCGATTAACAGTCGACTGCTCTACCGCTGAGCTACAGGGGAATATATTTAATTATTTGCACCTACAAAAAAGTTGTAAGTAACCGCTATTCTACATTTTTCTAGTAACTTTTCAATATAAAATTGTTGGCTAATGTTATAGCTTCCTAGAGTCGTAAGCCCAGTGCAAAATCGCCTGTCTTTGCTTGGGACGGCAAAATTCGTCCCCTCGTCTACAATTATGCACTACTTGAGCAATATGGCGTGAAATAGCTTTCCAACGCTTGATTTGGCGCTCGTCGTCTTCATGTCGGCGACCCAGGTAGTAGCGACAATACCACTGAAACCAACCACGCGGATCATCCGGATGAATCCACCCCTTAGCCTGCCAGACCGACAGCGGCTGACTAGCGTTTACACCAAAGTAATTTAGTTCCTTATGTTTTTCACCATCAGGAGATAACTTGGCGTTTTTAAACCATTCCTTAGGAAACTCCTTGGGCTTATCACCAAAATACAGCCCTCCGAAAACTCCCAGCTCGAGCATCTGCTGTGGGGTTAGTTGTGGTTTGAAGTCTTCATGAAAATTCTCCCCCACTGGCTCGGTTCGCACATAGACGTATCCAGTCTGCATACTATCGTTCACCTCTACTCGTTTCATATTGCTATAAGACTAGCAAATCACGGCCGCTACACAAGCCAGGCGAGCTGGGATATAGTAAAGCCACTATGCCAGAACTTCCGGAAGTAGAAACTGTGCGGTTGCAGCTAAAGCATAAGGTGGTAGACAAAACCATCGACTCGGTCGAGGTTTTTCATGATAAGACTGTTGAACACGATCAGCAAATTGAAGACAAACTGAAAGGTAAAACCATCTCTGATATTGACCGAGTAGGAAAACTGATGATTTTTTGTTTTAAGAATGAAAATGACTTATTCCTGCTGGCTCACCTGAAAATGACCGGGCAATTCTTCTTCGTTACCAAGAATGATGAGGTAGTTGGTGGTGGCCATTCTATGACCGCCGCTGATATGGATCTGCCGATGAAACACACCCGCGTCGCTTTTCATTTTACCGACCACACCACCCTCTACTTCAACGACATGCGTTTGTTTGGTTATGTAAAGGTAGCTAATGTTAAACAAGCAGCAGCCGCCCGGGCAAGGTTTGGACCCGAGCCGATTGACCCTAATTTTGACTGTGAGTGGTTCGCAGAAAAACTTAAAAAACGCAAAACACCAGTTAAGGCGGCTCTTTTAGACCAGTCATTTATCGCTGGCCTAGGTAACATCTATGTTGATGAAGCGCTGTGGCGCGCAGGAGTACGGCCCACCAGGCGAGCAGATAAAGTAACGAAGAAAGAGGCGGGGGGGG
>JBFHUT010000079.1:0-3839 GCA_041589935.1 Minisyncoccia bacterium | reverse complement strand
CTTCACTTCCATCGGACAGTTCGGATTTTTAACTACACCGATTCAGATGCTACGAGCATATTCAGCCTTGGCAAACGGTGGATACTTAGTTGATCCACACGTTGAAAATGGGGTAAAGGGAAACAAGATAGATATCAACATTGATGGAGAAAAGATGAAGATAGTTCATGAGGGTATGAGAAAAACAGTCAATTTTGATGGCGGAACAGCGCGAGCACTGGAGAGAAGAGATGTCGCGATTGCTGCCAAATCTGGTACGGCTGAAGTAGGGGCTGGTAATGCCTATGTAAACTCTTGGGCGGCTGGTTTCTGGCCATACGAGGAACCGGAGTACGCCTTTATTTTAATGATGGATCGTGCGCCACGCAGTAACGCATTAGGGGCTACGAGAATCATGGGTGATGTAGTGGAGTGGATTAGTATAAATCGCCCGGAGTATTTAAATGTAGGTGAAAATAAAGAAGAAAAAGAATAAGTAGACACGCCTAAACAATCAATATATATTTGTAAAAACAGTTCTTAAACAAGGGTGATAAATATGAATACACTCTACAGAGCAGTTGTTTTTGATGCTGATGGTACCTTGGTTAACACTACAAATCTGGTACTTAATGGTTTTCTTCATGTATTGAGTGAAAACAATTACCCTAATTTGGCTGATGAAAAATATATTCGGAGCCACATCGGTGGTTCTGTCGCTCATTGCTACTCTCGAATGTTAGGACTATGTGAGAATTCTTTTGAAGTTAAATATCTGACACAGAGGCACGATGAGGTACAAGACGAGCATCTAGAATGGATTTCTCCATATCCTGAAATCACCGATACATTGTTGAACCTAAAGCAGTGTGGGGTAAAAGTAGGTTTGTTTACCAGCGGGACTATGTATCACGTTGAAAGAAACTTTCGAGCCGTTGGCATTGAACACAGTACTGTCTTTGATGCCGTAATCACAGCCGACGATTGCTTGGCCCATAAACCTTCTCCCGAGGGTTTGCAAGCAGTACTGAGGTGTCTCGGAGAAGAAGCGGCTCAATGTATCTATGTGGGTGATCATGCTGTCGATGTTTTATCTGGTAAGGCGGCAGGTATTGGATTAGCAGTGGGGGTGAGTCATGGTTTACATGATGAAGTAGAGTTACGAAAAGCGGGAGCCGATGTAATTATCCACCGACTATCGGAATTGCTAACAATAATCTAGTCACAATCAAAGGCCTGGATCTCTTACGAGCCAGGCCTTTATACTGCCGATTATGTGTCAACATTGACCCACAGCGGTAACTGCGTATAATGAGAGAAATTTTTTGCATATGAATGATACACAAGCATTTTTAACCCCTGAGAAGTTTGATGAACTAAAGAAAGAACTTTATCACCTTAAAACCGTTCGTCGTAAAGAGGTAGCTGAGTCACTGGAGTACGCGCGTAGCCTAGGAGACTTGTCTGAAAACGCTGAGTACCAAGAGGCACGTGATATGCAGGCAGCGATTGAAGAGAGAATTGGTTATCTAGAGAAGACTATTAAAGAAGCAAAGATAGTTTCTCATGATAAGCATGGTGATGTCGTTGGTCTCGGATCGGTAGTAACTATCCAGAAGGATAAGGATAAAGACAAGAAGGAATACACTATTGTTGGTTCAGACGAAGCTAACATTCATGAGCGCAAGCTATCGTACCTTTCACCACTCGGAGATGCACTTATGGGTAAGAAGAAGGGTGATGAGTTTGAATTCGAGACTCCTGTCGGAAAACAAAAATACAAAGTCCTTAAGGTTGCCTAGAGTATTCATCTACATCGTTACCGCGCGAAAAAATTTCCTCACCGTACAGAAAGTACGACTTGAAAATTTTTTCGCTTGTGCCTCGTATCTAAATACTCTAGACACCCTTAAGTGATCAGGCTACCTAGAAAAGGCCGGCAACTACGTTGTCGGCCTTTTCTTTTTGTCTAAGTCACGCTAGGATAACCACTATGTCAAACATTGAGGATTTAAGAGCGGACCGAGAGAAAAAGATCGCTCGATTGCAAGAAAAAGGAATCAATCCATATCCAGCTAAAGCAAATACTACGCATAAAGTAGTAGAGGTAATTGAACAGTTCTCTGAACTTGAGTCTAACCAATCGACAGTAACTATCGCTGGTCGAGTTATGGCTTTTCGAGAGCATGGCGCCATTGCCTTTATCGATGTTCAGGATGGGTCAGGAAAACTACAAGCCTTCTGTTCAAGAGAAGAAATGGGTGAAAATCTGTTTAGTGAGTTACTGGAAACAATGAGTACTAGTGATTTCATTGAGATCTCTGGTTCGGCTTACATCACTAAACGAGGTACCCAGGCTATTTTAGTGAAGGGTTGGCGAGTGCTAGGTAAGGCACTACAGAGCGTTCCGACAGAACACTTTGGCATCAAGGACGAAGATGAGCGTTACCGAAAGCGCTACCTTGATTTGTTGCTTGATTCTGAGTTGCGAGATCTCTTTGTAAAGAAAGCTAAGTTCTGGGATGTGATACGCGAATTCATGAAACAGCATGGTTTTCTTGAGGTGGAGACACCGACCCTTGAGGTAACGACTGGTGGGGCAGAGGCACGTCCATTCAGTACGCATCATAATGACTACGACATGGACGTCTTCTTACGTATCTCTATCGGTGAGCTTTGGCAGAAGCGTCTGATGGCAGGAGGTTTCGATAAGACATTTGAAATAGGTCGGGCCTACCGTAATGAGGGTACTAGTCCAGATCATCTCCAAGAGTTCACCAACTGTGAATTTTATTGGGCTTATGCAGATTATAAAGACGGTATGCGTTTGGTGCGCGAGCTCTATATTGAGATTGCTAAGCAGGTATTCGGAACTACTGAATTTGAGGCGCGGGGACATAAGTTTAATCTGGCAGACGAATGGTTTGAAGTAGATTATGTGAGTGAGGTAGAAAAACAGACAGGAATAAATGTCATTACCGCCTCTCTAGATAACATGAAAGCTAAACTTGATGAGCTAGGGGTTGAGTACGATGGAGGTAATCGAGAGCGTCTGACTGATACTCTCTGGAAGTATTGTCGTAAAAGCATCGCTGGTCCAGCTTTCTTGATAAATCACCCGAAGTTAATGGGTCCATTAGCGAAAACTCGTGACGATGGTGAGACGGTAGAAAAATTCCAAGTGTTAATTGCTGGTAGTGAGGTCGGTAGTGGCTATAGTGAGCTTAATGACCCAATTGATCAGAAAGAGCGTTTTGAACTGCAACAACAGCTTCTGGAGGCAGGTGATGAAGAAGCAATGATGCCCGATTGGGAATTTGTCGAGATGCTCGAGTACGGTATGCCTCCAACTTGTGGTTTTGGTTTTGGAGAGCGCCTGTTTTCATTCTTAGCAGGGAAGCCAATTCGTGAGACACAGCTGTTCCCGCTGATGCGACCGAAATCGCACGAAGAATAAAGGATATCTGCTAAAATACCAAGATGGAACCAGAATTAAAAAATACTTTTCTAACTAACAACAATCTTAATCGAATAACTTCGTTTTCAAAATATTTAGCATTACTACTGTTAATCATCCTGCCATTTTTAGGAGGGTGGGTCGGTTACAATATTGCACCTGAAAAAATTATTGATACCAAGGAAGTAATAACTGTAGAAGTAGAAAAGGAGACAGTACAGCCATTTGGCGAGCAAAACAGCTGGTATTTACATATTGAAGATAAAGACTTTTCGTTGCTGGTACCGGAACCTTACCAAGTGGTTCCAATAGTGGGTGGAATTAAAATAACTGATGGAACAGATTTAGTAGAGGGATATTCAATTTTCTATCAGGAAGATGTTGTAAATGAAGAGCAGGCAAT
>JBFHUT010000078.1:0-3907 GCA_041589935.1 Minisyncoccia bacterium | reverse complement strand
GGTTTGATCTCTTCCGGTGACATCATTTGAGGCAGGTAACTTTCTAGTACCACAAGCTCTGCTTTTTCTGGTTCAGCTAATTCTGGACGATTGTTGTCTTCGTATTGGACGATTGACTCCTTTCTCTGCTTAGCTAGACGCTTAATGACAGCAAGGACTTGATCATCTGTGAGGAAATCCTGAGGAGTTCGATTGGTGGCGACTAGCTCGTTGGTAAAGGCCGTTAGCATGCTACGAATCGTACGTAATCGCACTTCTTGCTTCGCCTTAAGAGCATCTTTTAATGATGATTTGATATCTTCGTGTAGTGACATATGTTGCGATTGTAGCACGTTTATTTATTGCTGAGGAGTTGGTCACAGGCGATTTTTCAGCAGGTCCTCGTGGCTGGTATTACTACTGCGGATGCTTCAAAATCTCCTGCGACCGACGTGTACAAATAGTGTATTATAAGCAAATATGGAAATGCTTTTGATTGGCCTTGTGGTGATTTTGCTGGTTGTAAATGTATATGTAGTCTATAAGTTACTTCAACCAAAACAGGAGAAAGACAGTGAAGCGACGCTGCTACTGCAACAGCAACTGCAGGAGCTGAGTCGCACTATGGATACTCGCTTAGGAGAGACCAACAAAATCATGCAAGAGGGGACACGGACGCAGTTTCGGGAGAGTCGCGAGTTGATTCAGGAGATCAATAGGGAAATGAATGAACAGCTGCGCAATGTGGTAAAGGGAGTGACGGAGGTGGGAGAGAGTTCGAAGCAAGTGTTTCAGGTGGCGGACCAGCTCAAGGAACTGCAAAATATTCTCAAGAATCCAAAGCAGCGAGGAGTACTCGGTGAGTATTATCTAGAGACAGTACTTCAAAATGTGTTGCCGCCAGAAAGCTTTCAAATGCAGTATGGTTTTGAGAGTGGCGACATTGTGGATGCGGTGGTGTTTGTGAAAGGTAAGATTATTCCAATTGACTCCAAGTTTTCTCTTGATAACTACAATCGTTTCGTTGAGGCAACTGATGGGGTTGAGAAAGCTCAATTCGAGAAGGTATTTATTAATGACCTCAAGCTTCGTATTACAGAAACTGCCAAGTACATCAGGCCAACAGAAAAGACCACCGACTTTGCCTTTATGTTTATCCCGCACGAGGGAATTTACTACGATCTGTTGTCTAACAAAGTGGGGGCAGGGGAAGAAAATTTGATTCAACGAGCAGCCGGTAAGCACAAAGTTATTATCGTGTCGCCGACATCATTCTTAGCTTACTTGCAGACAGTTTTACAAGGACTGAAAGCGCTAGAGATTGAGGAGCGGGCACAAGATATAATAAAAAATGTCGAGAAGCTCAGTGGACATATCGCTCGCTATGAGGATTTTTACCAAAAGCTTGGAAACACACTTGCAACGACTGTCAATCACTATAATGCAGGCTATAAGGAGCTGAATAAGATCGATAAAGACGTTACGCGTATCACCGGGGAGTCGGTCGGGGTAGAAGTTTTGACTTTAGATAAGCCACAAAAGACCGAAGTTTAAAAAACCAGCCACATGGAGCGGTAGCTGGTTCAGGTGACAGTAAGATCATAGGCCGGTGATAGAGGTGTAGACAGAGTTATTCTCCTCGTCTACGAACTCGATGAGTAGTTGACGATCAACAGGTCTCTCATTTTTGAGATCATTAGCCAGAGTGACCAGGGCACGAAATGTAGAACCTGCGTCTTTTGATGAAAATTTTTGACTACTCTTACCAGCAGCCCATGACAGGTGACCTGATCTAATGATAATTTTCACTAGCGTATCTCCTTTGTATTATTCACTAAATCCGCCATCAATTTAGCACCTCTATTGCAAAAAGCAATTATTTCTTGTAGTATAGCGCCCACATATGGCAACAGAAACAACCAACACCGCACCATTTGCTGTAATCGCTACTGGCGGAAAACAGTATGTTGTGCGCGAAGGTGATACTTTGCAGGTTGAGCTTCTTGGTGATCATAAGGAAGGAGACAAGATTGAGTTTGATACCGTTCTCATGACCGATGACGGAAAATCTGCCAAGCTTGGTACCCCAACTACTGGCACTAAGGTAAAAGCTACCTACTTGGGTGAAAAGAAGGGTAAGAAACTTACCATCATTCGCTACAAAGCAAAGAGTAACCGCGATCGACGTATTGGTCACCGTCAACACTACGTTGAAATCAAGATTGATTCAGTTAAGTAACCAAAAAGAAATCCCCTCCAAGAGAGGGGATTTCTTTTGGTTGGGGTTATACTGTATTTGATGAATATCGAAAATACTTTAAATTCAAATACTTTTGAGAATTCAGATCTGACCCGAGAAGTTACTGCTTTAATGCATAAGGTTATGGATAGTGGTGATGGAGAGTTGATAAGAAAGTATTTTAATGCTAAATCGTCTCTAAGAGACGAGATTGATGTTGCGCTTGCAGAGGCTGGTTTTGAAACACGTCAAAAGCAGTTGTCGTCAGAGTGGCTAGAGTTGAATGGTGCTACTCCGTTCGAGGTAGATTTTGAGTCTGACAAAGAAGCTCAACGTATCATACAAGATATGGTGCGTGAGTTTGTTGATTCTTTTGAAGCTTGAAAATCCAAACAGTTATTAGTGAGCAGGGCGTTTTGATATGTATTTGTATTCTTGATACTATTTCTTAATGGAAAATCACACTCAAAATAATTTAAATCCAATAGATTCTGGTTTGATGAAGTTAATCAAATCCTTATATGAGCAAGTATTGGTTAAAAAAGACGTCGAGTTGGTAAAATCTTATTCATTGGCAAAATCTAATTTTTGTATTGATCTTGATAGAGAACTTATGGAAAAGGGACTTGATCCAGTTCAGAAGGAATTAACTCTAGAATGGTATGAGCTGCATGGTAATGATCCTTGGAGTAGTGGTGTAGAGCCTAATGAAGAAGCTCAAAAGTATATTAAGTTGAGGATTGCTGAGTTCGTAAACAAGTTTGCAGATGATCATAGACTCGAGTTGTGAATCTAGTGTTGTGATCTATTTCGGAGGGCATTTTTTATTGTCTCAGGATCGGCGTATTCGAGTTCACTACCAGTAGAAAGACCACGGCCTAGGTAGGAAATTTTTACACCCTTCTCTTTAAGAACAGGATCGATAATTGACTCGACAAAGCGAGCAGTGTTTTCACCGTCTGGGTTCACAGAGAAGCCTATGATTACTTCAGCAAGACCTTCCCTAAGTCTAGTCTCCACTAAGGCTTTCAAAGCGCCACCGCGTAGACGGTTGTTTTCTTTGGCATTGAGAAGCGGCACAGTGCCACCAAACACGAAGTATAGTCCGTCGTAGACTCCGGCACGCTCAATGGCTTGTACATCTGAATCACGTTCAACAATAAGCAGCCGATCGTGATTGCGATTAGCTGAGGTGCAGATGGAGCAGGTGTTGCCTGACTGCGTAGCGTAAAAACGATGACAGCTGATACATTCAACAACACTACCTTTGAGTTCAGAAATGAGCCGTGATAACTCCTTAGTGTCAGCCTCATTCATGGTGAGAACGTGAAAAGCAAACCGCTTGGCCTGGCGGGCACCGACACCGGGGAAAGATTCAAATAAAGTAATTAGTTTATCTAGGTTGTTCATGAGCGGTGATGTATTTTAACGTATCAAGTACGATAATAGAGGTGTCTTTTGGGAGATTATTAATATCGTACCATCCAACCTCAGTATGTCTGTGGGGCTCCAAATTTTTTGCTGTACCAGAGCTGGTGTTTACTGAAAAATAGTAGTTCTGAAAAGACCTATTATTGGATTTTGTGATTTGTGGTTCTTTAATTAGGGTGAGGTCACAAACTTCAACAAAAATACCTGTTTCTTCACTGAGTTCGCGCACGGCAGCTTCTTCTGGGGTTTCAGATGGAT
>JBFHUT010000077.1:0-4017 GCA_041589935.1 Minisyncoccia bacterium | reverse complement strand
GCCATTATTGCTGCCTCTTGTTTCGTTGGTTGGCACATCTTGTTGGGTACTAAGACCAAGTTCCAGCACACTGCTCTTTACGCCACTGGTCTAATTTCTGCCTTTTTGTCGGTCTTCGCTTTCTTCGAGGAGTTCGACGTTTTGACCAGTATGCTGATTTCTTACTCCAGTCTCATTTTTGGCTTCCTCTACATCATCGGTACCGAAAAATCAGAGCGGTTTATCAGCTACATCGCTGTTTCGCTTACCGGTTCTGTCTTGTCTCTCAAACATATCTTGGAAGCCGACCTACCGTACGAAACCCTACTAATAGTCGCCGCCCTCTTGCCGGCCATGGCAGCTTACTTCATTGCTAAGTACGGCAACGAAAGGAGTTTCTTATCAGTAGCGTCTGCTTATTCAGTCGTCTGGTCACTGGTGGCCGGTATCTTCGTAATCGCTGAGTTCATTGAATATATCGACCTGAACTTCATGATGTTCTACCTATTGCCACTGACGCTACTGGGTTACTTGGCTTACATCAACAAGGCTGCGATCGAATCTATGACTCACGACGCACGTTCTAGGATGTTCAGGCTAGTGATGTTTTGGTTCGCCTTTGGATTTGCGCCAGTATTCTTCACATTGGTGGTTAGTATATATCCGGCTCCGACAGATACGTATATCTTCACTCACACCGATGCTCCGACTGATTGGATCTTGATTAAGGGTATTTTCGCAACCGCTATCTTGTTTATTGGTCTATACATCAGCCGCAAACTACAACTTGAACAAGTAATTAAGCGTCCTTCGTTTATTCTGGTGATATTTGGCTTTGCTACCTTGGTGCTGACGGGTAACTACATCATCTCTGCAATTGCCAATGACCTTAATATTGCTCACGTTGACGGTGGGCCAAGAGCGATCGCAACCACTATCTGGTGGGCCTCAATCGCTATCTACATGCTCTACAAGGGAATTAAGTTAGGTAAGAAGTACCACGCAGAGAAGTTGCTTGGTCTCTTGCTGCTTGGTATTACCTTAGTTAAAGTTATTCTCTACGATATCGCTACGATGGAAATGCAGGGTAAGATCATCGTGCTCATGATTGTTGGTGGAGCCATGCTCTTATTCTCTTATCGGGTCCGTGCTAAGAATATGCTACAGACGTCTGAGCCACCAACTGGACATTAGTTTTGAGATATTGGCTTAAAATTAAAGACCGCTTCAGCGGTCTTTTTTTGTAGCTATTTACTCACTTTTACTAGAAAACCTTTCGAAAAAGACAATTTCAGCATAGAAATTTCAGCATAGATTTGGTCGTTCTCCTTAATCTTATAATATCCAGTAATGATCTAAAGAGTAAAGGGCAGTAAACATATCTCTTCTGCTTATGAATTTATCCACCAAAGAACTCCTTCAATTGCCTACCCATAAGATCTTTTCCTTCCTTATTGGCATGACAGCCGTCTGTAGTCTGTGAATTGGTGAGGGGTCCAATTATTGGTCCTTGCTCAGCAAGACCACTTGCGACTAATTGGTCTACAAAAGATTGCATCTTCATAGGACCGTCAATACCTGCGATACCACAAACGTGTCCGTCTAGATAGTCTGGTTGAGCAGATACATATATGGTTGCGTTTGGTATAAGGCTAAGGATCTGATTGCGGATAGCTAGTAAGTTATCGTACGTGTCATATTCAGCTCTTCTAGCAGAGGTGCAGAGCTCAATCCAGATGGTACTGGTCCGTGGATGAGTCTCAAGTAATTCAGTAAAACCTTGCCAGTATAAATTTGACGTAGATGTTAGGTCAGACCAGGCGCTAATCCCTCCGCCGCCGAATTCGCCTATCTCTCCTTGCCATAGAGTTTTTCCATTGAGGGAATGATAACCTTCGATGGCGTTTACGGTTATGGAGCAACCAAGGTAACCAACTGAGTTTTCAGTGAAAGTTGTGCTTTCCGATTTGTCTTTAAGGGCTCTTGTCGACTGGTTGTTACTGGAGTCTTGAGACTGATCGTACTCCGTTACGTTATTTGTTTCGGTTGATTCTTCATCTGTATTCACGAGGTAGATCACTGCCTCAAACGACGATAGTGAAACCGGAGTATTTAGTAACTGATTTGGTGAAAGTGTTTGTTTGATAAAGGAGTTTGTTTCACTTGTAAAATGATAGAGAGTAACATTTTTAACCTTATCGCTTGGTAATAATAAGGCTTTCCAACTAGCTGTGTTATTACGGTCAGTAAAAAAAGCAAATAACTGTTTCGTCTCGTCCATATTAGACAGTGCGTATGCCTCGACCGAGCCAGTTTGGTTTTGTGGAGAGGGGACCGGAATATTTTTTATTGCTGTGTCTCCAAAGAAGTCGTATATAATCGTCATCGCCTCATCAGGCGAGTCGCTACCTTGTGCCCAGTAGTTTAGTCGTACTTGGTCGCTGGTGTATCCGTGTTTATCTACCCAACTCATTAAGCGTGCGAAGCCCTGCATTGACTGGTATTGGGCAATGCCAGCTATCATTGATTGAGAACCAATTTCTTCGGTATCTATAATACCTTTGATATTACCTTGTCCGATCCATCTTGCAATGTCATCGAAGCTATTCTCCCAGTTATTGGCACCTATGGTGTAGTGGAAGGAAACATAATCAATCACCTCATATACTTTCTTGCCGGCAAGATCAGGAGCATAATTTCCTTGAATTTCATAGTTCAGTAGCTCATCTAGCCATGCACGCGAATTTTCATTATGGCCACTAACGATGGATCCTAATACTGTAAAGACTTCAGTATCCGCTTCAAGACTTACCTCGTTAAGAGCCTGTACGGTTGGTGCTACAAAATACTCAGCAAAATCTGGGATCATACTGGTGTCGAACGCATGACCAGTATCGCCCATGGTTTCACCAAAATGTTTACTATTGATCTCGTTTCCTATGTGCCAGTACAGCTTATGATCGTTTGTTTGGGTCCTGAGGGCTGAGACAGCTTCATCTTTTAGGCAAGATCGGTAGGTTACTCCGTCGTCCTTTTTAATCATAGTAGTAAACTCGTCCACCTCACTTTGTATCCGTCCGGATCCAAGTGCGCCACAGATATTACGGCCCATTGTGAGAATAATACTTGATTCAGGTAGCATGCTAGCTACGTCTGTTGCCGATACGGTGCGACGGAGTGTTTCTGCCCATACTGGTAGATTATTACGCGAAGTGGAGAAGTAATTAGGCCAGGACCTAATTGTTACGTTTTCTTGCCATGTTACTCCGTCTTCGATTGAAGTGGATATATCCTTTTCAATTGTATCAGGCATCTCTTTATTTGTTTGTTGCGTTGATGGGTTTTTATACACTAAGATAATGACAACTACAGAGAGTATCAATAGTGCAGTTGATACTAAAGTAAAAAAAGAAATGCGATTTAGCATAGTAAATAAGGTTAGCGATAACTATACATATGATACCACTGTAAGATTTTTATAAGAGTGGTGTTTTAAGTAATTTATGAAAGTGTGAGAGCTTGCTGCGGCACCGTCGTTCAGTTTTCAGGTTCATTAAAAAACACTCTCTAGAACCTTGCTTCTCATCCCTCCCGCAAGCAAAGCAGTTTGCTTGCTCGCTTCCGCGAACAAAATATGCGCCCCAGGGCGCTATTTTGTATTCGCGGAAGCGGAGGGATTTGAACATTACATGTTCAGTACCCGTTTTGGCTGGATTTTTCGTGAACTCAAAATCCAGCTCAAAACAGTTTCAAATACGCGTTACGCTTTTCTATCGAAAAGCTACGCCCACTTCCGCAGTTTTCACTGCGTTCAAACTGCGGAAGCGGAGGGATTTGAACCCTCGAATAGGTTTCCCCATTGCCGGTTTTCGAAACCGGTGCCTTCAACCACTCAGCCACGCTTCCGTATTCACTCCAGTGTGTCTTAGCGGTTGAAGATTTCGTCTACCTCGCTCCGCTCGGATAAAACTGTCTCCCAGACACTTTTATCCACTCGCCACGCTTCAGTGTGTAGGGAAGTGTAGCAAAACTTTGGTT
>JBFHUT010000076.1:0-4054 GCA_041589935.1 Minisyncoccia bacterium | reverse complement strand
GACTGCTAAGCTCATTGATGAAGAGGTAAAGCGGATTATTGAAGAAGGAAAAGACAAGGCTCGCGAGATTCTCACTAAGTACCGAGAGGCTCTTGATGCGATATCTAAGAAACTAGTTGAGGTTGAAACGCTTGAGCGCGATGAGTACGAAGCTCTTTTGAAACAATTCAATGTACCAATCAAGGATGCTTACACTGAAATGTATAAGGAGGATGAGAAAGTGGGTGATCCAACTCGGGGGCTTGAAGTGCGACCTGAAGGGCCAAATGCAAAATAACAAGTAAAATAAAAAAGCCGTGGTTTATAAAACTGCGGTTTTTTATTATCCTACTTCAACTTTTCTTCGCTCACTATCACACCATCTTCCATATTAATTATTCGATTGCAACCCATAGCGTACTCTCGTTCGTGGGTGACCATGACGATTGTTTGGCCGTGGTCTTGATTGAGTCTAGTCATAAGATCGATTACTTGGCCACCAGAGATGCTATCGAGGTTAGCGGTTGGTTCATCGGCAAAAAGAATTTTTGGTTTTCCAGCAATCGCGCGAGCGATGGAAATCCGTTGTTGTTCTCCACCAGATAGTTCAGCCGGTAGGTTGTCGTATTTTCCAGACATCCCCACGTTATCGATAGTTGTCATAGATATTTCTTTTGCTTTATTCCAATCAAGGCCACGCATTAAAAGTGGGAGCATAACATTTTCTGTTGCTGATAAGTCAGGTACTAGAGCGTAGTTTTGAAAAATGTATCCGAGCGTGTTAAGTCTAAATTCAGTGCGCTCTCTTTCGTCAAGTTTCATTACATCCACGTTATCAATCACCACAGAACCATCGGTGGGATCATCGAGGACAGAGAGCTGGTACATCAAGGTGGATTTTCCAGCCCCAGACTTGCCCATAATAGCAACGAACTCACCTGGTTTTACATCGATGTCTATCCCTTTTAAAACGTGAGTCATCAGTGGCTCTTCTCCAAATGTGCGGTGTATATTTTTTGCAGTTATTATGGACATAAGTTACTTTCTACCTAAAATTGAATTAAGGGTGTTCTCACGCACAATCATCCAAGCCGGGATAAATCCAGCTAGTAGGGTTATTATGAAGAGGGTCAAGAAGCGCACGACTGTGTCTTC
Source organism: Minisyncoccia bacterium (assembly GCA_041589935.1). GTDB lineage: Bacteria > Patescibacteriota > Minisyncoccia > Phycocordibacterales > UBA918 > OLB19. Next base: position 2,920 of record JBFHUT010000076.1, on the reverse strand, counting down.
AATTGGGGCTACCAGAATACCATCACTGAATGGGAACTTGATTGGATTTTTTTCAAAGTAGGGGAGTAAGAAACCGTATGTCAGGAGCATGCCCAGTCCCGAACCAGCCAGGGCGTAGACAGCAGCTTGAAAGACATAAGCTACTTCGATCGCTCGGCGCTCGATCCCGATGCCCTTTAAAATCCCAATTTGCTGCCGACGAGAGATGGCATTGATGAAGATGATAATGAAAATAGTAATTGAGGCTACGACAATGGCGATTGATCCAATGAAGGACCCCAAGATGTTAAATGTCTTTTTGATGTCAGTAATAAATTTTGGTTTTCCTTCATCGTAGGTCTGTATCTTGGCGTACTCGCCAAAATTATTTGCCAAAAAGGTTTCCTTAAGTTCAGCTTCAGATTCTCCAGGATTGACTCGAACTACGATTTGGTCAGCATTACGATCTACCCGGTTAAAGATGCGTCTAAACTCACGCTCAGGTATGTAGGTATTGAGAGAGATCTGATCCACTTTTGATCTGACGATCCCCTTAACGATGAATTCTTTAGAGACGTTGCCCACAGTGAGTCTGACGGTAACGCCTGGTTTTATGTTTGATACAGTATCAAAAATTTCACCAAAGTCTTCGGTCGACTCTTGCATATAGTAATATCCGAGTAATATGTAACCCTCTTCATTTGGATCGAGATAACTTCCGTCAATAAGGTTCTCACTTAAACCAGAGAATTTATCTTCTAACACCGGGTCTATACCAGTTACTGTCACTGCGGCAATATCCCTTTCTCCTTGAAGGTTTCTTCGTTCTTTGTAGTTTGCTTCAATCGTCCCTCCGCCTTCAAATCTTACAGAATATGCATCTATTTCTGGGTAGGAGGCTAGTTCACGCAGGATGGAGTCTGTCCCTAGAATGTGCTTTTCTCCATCTAGTTCTGTAATCACTAAGTCTCCCAGATACTCTGCCTTAACAGCACGCTCGGCCCCCACAATAATCCCAACTAGAACGCCAGAAACAGCGATGAGGTTGAGGAAAGTAAGCATCATCACAAAGATGATAAGCATTGTGGTCCACTTACTAGCGCGCTGGATTTGTCGCCAGCCTAGTAAGAGTCCGATGCGAAGGATACGCATAGGCTTATGGGGCGACCAGGATAGCGCCCTTAGTTATGCCAATAATAGAAACATATCCATCATTTCCTTCCATTAACAATTCAACTGTGGTGGAAGCGATAGAATTGTTTTTTAGGACCAGTACTTCGTAGCCGGATTTTGTCTCGCTTACAAATCGTTTGGGGATGCGTAAGCCGGTTGTTTCCTCAGAAATAATAATTTCAATATCAGTGTTAAGACCACTGCGCATCCAGTCAGGTAAGTCGCGGAATTGCACATACGCTTCGTAGTAAGCGACTCCGTCTATTTCTGTCGCTTTGGGTGAGATGAAGGAGATGTTACCGTATAGAGTTTCTTGTGGTCTGGCATCAAACACCATCTCTACTGCTTGTCCTACCAGCAGTTTGCCAATGTCTATTTCAGGAATGCGTGCCTTCACCTCAAAAGCGCTGTCAGCTAGTAGGGTAACAATCGGTGCTGAGGTGACGGTCTCCCCGGGCAAAACATCAATGTTAGTGATTACACCAGCGAAAGGTGCTTTAAGGATGCGGTCAGCGATCGAGGCGTCGATCCGACCTAGTTTTGCTTGAGCTTGAGTGATGGCAGCGTTGGCGCGAGTAATAGCCTCACTACGAGCCGGAGCATTTTGATTGGTAGCATCTGCTTCCGCTAATCTGACTGCTTGTTCAGCTAGAGCAATTGCGCTCTCTGCCTGAGTGACAGTGAGAGCATAGGCGTTTCGGTTAGTTACATACTGGGCTGACTTTGTGTTGGGTATGTCAATTACCCAATCAGAATTAGAGTAGTTGGAGTTAGTATTAAATTGTATCTGAAGGCCACAGTTACCAAGGGGAGAGGCTTGGTTTGTAGCGGCTGTGTAGTTACCAGTCTCAAGGCCTGATAGTCGGTAGGAGTAACCGGATTCTGATTTGGAATTAAAAACGTCAAGGTAGTAGCCACCTTCGGTATTACAAGTATATGTTCCAGTGATAGTTGGTGGTAAGGCTGGCTCGTCTGCGTTTTCAGAGTAAGCTGTAAGGTCAGTTGAAAGTAGGATGTGGTAGGCGTTTTCAATTTTGCGAGCCTCGTTTGCTTTGGTGGTTTCTAGCGCCTCTAGTTTTGCAGTGATTGTTTCGGCAGTTAAATCCCTTGAGGTGTTGGTTGGTCCAGCGATCAGCTCATCGCGACTGGCAACTGCCTGGCTCACGGCCGCTAAGGCTTCTTGCCGGTCAGCGTACAGTGCTCGAGCGTCAAGGGTTACCAAAACGTCCCCCTTTTCTACTACTGATCCAGTCTCAATCATGACTTCTTGCACTGTTCCTACCACGGAAAAAGCTAGTTCAGCTGTCTGTTTTGCTTCAGCGATACCAGAGACGGAGACTAACTGTCGTACTGTTCCTTCGTCAGCAGTGATAGTTATCATTTCACCATTGTCGCGAGATTTTACACCTTGAATCATCGCAATTACGATCGCAATTACGATGATTGCTAAGGCAATATAAAAACCACGACTGGTGAGGAGCTTTTTCATACTTCCTTAGTATAACACCAAATTAAAATGGTACTTTATACAAAATTGTCCGTCAGCCTGGAGTGACCTAATCTTTAATGACCGAAGGGAATATAAAGATGGAAATACTTTTGTGGTGCGCACCACAAGGGCACTTCTACCCCAGGGCACCTTCTATTGCTGCGCAATTCACCTTGCTAATTTATGGTCGAGTAAACTATCCTTAAATTCTAGAGCACTCCAGGCTGACGGACAATTTTGTATAAAGTACCATTTTAATTTGGTGTTATACTAAGGAAG
>JBFHUT010000075.1:0-4195 GCA_041589935.1 Minisyncoccia bacterium | reverse complement strand
TCCAAAACCTGGTCGACCAACTAGATGGTGAAATTGATATAAACGAAATGCCAGTAGCAACTGAGACTATTGAGTAGTAGATATATAAAAAAGCCGCGCCCAAAGGGCGCGGCTTTTTTATATTTTTAATAATTGCTTGACTAAGTGACAGTAGTCACTACTAGTGTCATCACAGGGTTGAGTTAAAAAATCTCCAGAAATAATAACCTTCGTTGCACTGATAATTTCTTCTCGTAATTCAGAAATTTCCTCATCGGTAATAACAAATGATTCTTCTTGGATCTGACCTTTTGCATTAGCTTGTACGAAAGACAAAACTCCTTCGCGACACCGATACCGATCATCATCATAGAGACTGAGTAACAAAGCATAGAACACAAGCTGTCGTTTGTAGCCCCCGTCATCATTCTTGGTTTTACCTTCGATGGCGTTGCGGGTTTTAGGTTTGCCAGTCTTATAGTCAACAACCCGAATTGCCCTGCCATCGTCACCAATATCCAGACGATCCAACTTTCCCGTTAAGGTCACCTCGGGAAACTCTGAAATACCAGTCTCCATCGCTACTCTGATAGAGAGTTCTTCCTTAGTATTTTTCGGCAGCGAATCATTCAGATGAGTTTTGTAGACCACTAAGTCTTCCAGACCCTTCCCGAGTAACCGCGTAAATTCTTCCGTCGATAGCGGTAACTTACCGAGTTCATTCTCCAGTCGTTGCTTGATCTCAGTATCGCTCGGCAACGTACCAGTATCGGTATGTCTTCTAGTCGCGTACTCAAGCGTGTTATGAATCGCTGTACCGTACTGCATATGAGTTGGCTGCATCTCGGGGATACGCAAAATATTCCGGTAGAAGTAGTCCCAGGGGCTGCGCAAGTAATTGTTGATAGAAGTAGCAGAGAAACCACGTTCACGAAGAAGAGTAGCTAGTAACTCAGAATTAACTTCCACAGTAGCCGTTGTTTTAGTGAGCGATAAAGACGGATCAAACACATCTTCTATCTCAGACGTGTCACACTCACGAACTAAGCCTTCCTCGATATCATCTAATAGACGAGATGAGGTGAACTGTTTACCATCAGCACTGGTCTCTGCTGAAGATATGTACAGCTCGCGCTTGGCCCTGGTCATAGCTACATACAACAGGCGCCGTTCGTCCTCAATAGCCTCGTGCTCATTTTCTTCAACATGAGAGACCAAAGGTATCTTGAACATAGTCCGCTTGTTCGCACTGCTCCAGCCGACATCAGTAACATGCGGTACAAAAACAACCTCAAACTCAAGGCCCTTGGATTTATGTGCCGTCATCACTTGAACCGCTGAGGAATTGGTGGCTATGTAAGGAGCATTGAGAGGCAATCCGTACGCCAGTCTAGATTTAAAAATTTCATTCACCTGCCTCAGCTGTCCAACACCGTCCCTCCGTACCATCTCCTCCACCTCGTCGTAAATACGACGAATAACTCGTGTTCCCTCAAATGCATCGTGTTCAATCAGGTACTCTAAATAACCGCTAGCCTGTACTAGATACTCCAACACCCGATGAGGCGGCTCATAAGCATCCTTTTTGCGAGCCTGATCAAACACTTCATGAACTCGCAAGAAAGGTCCTGGCACTACTTTTAGCTCGGTCAGTTTTTCCTCATCCGATATGATACTTGCCAGGGAGGTTTGGTATGAACGAGACGATAGAACTCGCAATAGGTCATCGTTACTAATCCCCCAGTACGCGCCATGCAGAATATTAAATAAAGCTGTCTCAGTCACTCCAGATACCACCACATTGATTAAGTCGTGGACGGTCTGGGTAATAGGATGCTTCAAAATATCACCCTCGGCGGTGGCTGTCACCGCTAAACCTGACTTACGCAGCGTTTGCGCGAAAGCTTCGACTTCCCGATTAGTGCGAACAATGACCGCAATTTCTTCAGGCCTCACTCCTGCTTCAACTTTAGTTGCGATCCGATCGACCAACCACTCGTCCTCCACTGACTGATGCGAAAATTCTCTACTCTCCACAACAGATTTTTCTACTGCCATTGCCATTAGCGGCACACGTAGATCTTTCAGTAACTCATCTTCAGATTCCACCAGGCTATGTGCTGCGTCTAACACTTCCTGACCCGAACGATAGTTTTCAGTCAATCTAATTTCTTCCGTCCCATCGAAATGTTCCTTAAAAAAGAGAAAATTCTCTAGCGAGGCACCTTGAAAACGATAGATCGCCTGTTTCTCGTCCCCCACTGCAAAAATATTTGGCTTATCATGGAACGAAGTTAGGAGTTCTAGGATTCTGTTTTGAGCACCATTAACATCTTGATGCTCATCAGCGAGCACGTAAAGATAGTTTTCCTGTAAATCACGCAGCATGTCTTCTGACCCCTCTAACGCCTTTACCGTTTCTAGGATCATGTCGTCAAAGTCATATAGCTTTTGCTCAGACAACAAAGCTTCGTAACGACGATAGATGTACACCAACTCATCATTCTTAATGATGGTTTTTTCTAAATCAGAGTACTCACCCCGAACCTTTCCTTTATGTGCTCCTTTCGTATGATATTGCTCGATGGCTTTGAGAGATTCTCTTTGACCATCTATTATCTTCACTAGATCATCAGGTTCTACATTCTCTTGTTTGAGGTTACTAATGATGCGCATAATCGGCGTCACGTAATATGACGGATTACCCATGGGACGAAGCTGTTTAACCTCACCATCATTTACAATGGTCTCAATAATAGAAATTTTTTCCAGATCACTCGCTGGTCTGCCGCCGATGACTTTAGTATATGCATCAGGATACTTATTGATTAGAACCTGAGCAAAACCATGAAAGGTGTAGATGGGAACCCGATAGGCTGTTGAACCGATATAGGTACGCAATCTCTCTCGCATAGCCTTGGCTCCAGACTCAGTAAAAGTCAGTGCCAAAACTCCGTCTGGAGGGGTGTCAGTTTTAAGGAGAATGTTGGCGATCCGCAGAGTTAGAATTTGTGTCTTTCCCGTACCTGGTCCAGCCACCACCATAACCGGCCCCTCGATGGTATCGACAGCCAGTTTTTGGGCGGCATTTAACGAAGAATAAGCTTCATTAAATGCCGCCTCACCCACCCCAATCTGCTTTTTCATGAGCTCAGTATAGCAAACCAAGACACCTCAAGATATCTTTATAAAAAACCTTGCCAAACAACCTAATCAGTCGTATAGTAGCGCTCTGTTTCACATGCTTTTGAGGCAGTCTAACTATGCTAACAATCGGTACAACCCTGTCTATTTTCCTAATGCTTGGTATTTCGAGCTTAGGTCTCTTCTGGGCAAAAAAGCTTAATCTCCCCCACACCGTACTTCTAGTACTAATTGGAATTGGTCTAGGGTTTTTAGCTATGATGCCCGCCTTCTCCTTCTTTGGAGAATTCCAGTTAACCCCAGAGCTTCTTTTCTACCTCCTCCTACCGACGCTTATCTTTGAATCTGCCTACCACATGAACATCCGTAAGTTGGTAGCTGACGGAGGAGCAGTCTTCTCACTAGCAATTGGAAGCTTTCTCATTTCGACCATTATAATTACTGGCGCACTTCACTTCCTTCTGCTGCTTCTTGGTATCACTATCCCCTTCAGTATCACTCTATTGTTCGGCGCGCTTATTTCAGCTACCGATCCGGTCGCTGTACTGGCTCTATTCAAAGAGTATGGAGTACCGCGTAGGCTCTCACTAATATTCGAAGGTGAGAGTCTTTTCAATGACGCTACAGCGGTGGCCGTCTTTTTAATCACGCTTGAAGCGATTAGTCATGGGAACATATCGATATTAACTTCAATTGAAGGTTTCTTAGCTTTTGTCTCAATGCTAATTTTTGGGGTCATTTTTGGCTTGCTAGTAGGTGGAATATTCGCCTACCTAGTTGGCGCCGCCCGCGAAAGTGAAGTAGCTAGCATCACTCTCACCATTGTTCTAGCACACATTACCTTTATCTTAGCTGAGGTAATATCGCATGCAGAACTATTCGACAGTTTTTCAATTCACATTTCACCTATCATCAGCACGACGGTAGCTTCACTCCTGATGGGTAACTACGGGCGCACCAAAATCAACCCGCACGCCGAAGCTTTTGTCAGCAATCTCTGGGAGCAGTTTGCTTTCATGGCCAACTCCCTAATCTTTATCCTCATCGGTGTTTTGATGGTTGATATTCCTCT
>JBFHUT010000074.1:0-4222 GCA_041589935.1 Minisyncoccia bacterium | reverse complement strand
GTCGCCTAAAGACAGGTTGGTGTTAAAGAGAGAAGTGAGCTGATTGATGTAAGGACTTGTTGTGGTTGAGTTTATACCTTGTTCGTTGTTGATACTATTCATCACCTCTCTTGTTTTCAATCCAAAATAACCAGTCGGTGCAACTAGTCCAAGAGGGGAGAGAATACGCTCCTGGTGAGTCAATTGGAATTTCCGCAACGCAGCTTCAGTCATTGAGCCAAAGTAGTTGGTTTCGTTACCGGCTGAACCTGGCCCACTTAGCGCTATGGTAAAACCGTTTGTATTAAGAAACTGCTGTAGCTTTATCACGTCTGGATGAATGTCGCCTAAAGACAGGTTGGTGTTAAATGGTGTTACGAAGACAGATTTCTTGTCTGGGACTGATTGTGGCGTTGTGGTTATTTGTTCCCTAGGTACGTCTTTTTTAGTGGTTTTGCTACCACTGTTATTTGTTACAGGGTGGCCACCAGTGTCGTTTAGTGAGAAAACATGTTGGGTCCACTGGTTGGAGTAAGTAAAAGATATGGACCCGCTATTGTTGGGAACGCAGGTACTTAAGGCACAAGCTAGACTGACGTTTTTGTTCTTGACGCCATCGACCATTATCTCGTAAGTATTATTTGGGTTAAGTTCATTTACTGTGAAGGTGACCTGGTCCGATCCGGTTGTGGCCGTAGTTATCCATGACTTATTAATGTTGTCCCAGTTAGAAATCGATAAATCTAGGTATGTACCGAAGCGATTTTCTCCTCTAGGTGATATCGATAGTGGCGAAGTGTCCTGTGATGATGAGGCTACTAGCATACGGTACTTACCATTTTCATAAATTCGAATTGTCCCTGTTGAAGGTATGTCATTGTTCTGTGTAGTGTACGGTGGCTGGTACTCGTAGGCTCCTATGTCAGGGCTGCCGTAAATCGGATTACCCTCTATGTCTACAGTGCTGTTGGTGCTACTTCCATTGTCAATATTGGATGAGGTTGAAAGTAGACGGAAATCATTACTGTCGCCTAATACAAAATTTGGAATTGTGTCGGGTAAGTTATTGCTGCCCTGATAAGTATTGATCCAGGAGGCGTCAATAGCACCGTCATACCAGTTGTTGTTTGAAGCAGCAAAATTATTAAGTGATGTGAAAGAATTTATTTTAATGTTTTCTTTATTGCTGGCAAAAATATTGTTTCTTATATTCGTATTGTGGGCAAAAATTTGGATCTGTAGACCCAGGCTATTTTCGATTATGGTGTTGTTATAAATATTAGCGTAGGAGGTAAAAAGTAAAGATAGTCCAGCATTGTAGTTCCGAGTTGAAACTGAGTGACTCAAGGTTGGACCAGGATCAGCAAGAGTTCCATTGCCAGTTAGAGAAAAACCGTTATTACCAGAATCTGAAACCACTAGTCTCTCTCCTATACAGCCCAGTGATAGAGTTACAGCATCATAGCTTACATATCTTACAATCAAATCACGGAAAGTGTTTCTGTAGTTGCATGATAAACCATAATCTCTTTGCCCAGCTTCAATATGTAGATTATTGATGTCTTCGTTTGGTTGTAAGCGATAATATAAGACCGTTCCATCATGAAACCACTCTCCTTCACTTAATGTATTTTGGTCAGTGCTAGTCCAGTCTCGCGGAGTTAGGTCGTTAATCGAAGAGCCGATAGCCAATGAACCTACTGGGGGCATGGTCCTTTGATAGGTTCCAGGGTTGCCGCCGGAATATATGCTCCAGTCACCGACAGACACCTGTGAGATGTCATCAGAACCCCATATTTCAGGTTTGGTTGAGGGGTTAACCCCACTAAAGACTATGTTTCCAGAACTAGCGTTTCCAGATTTTGGACTTAAGTTTTCGCGGTATGGTACTCCCTGATTTTTAATAATAAAAACAGTGTTTCCTGGTTGGGCGGTAGCCGCCGCTTTTGATAAACTCCTCCAGGGTGAAGATTGTGTACCGATATTACTGTCGTCTCCTAAAACATTATCTACATACCAAAATTGTGAATCATCGTACGTTGAGAGGACATTGATGTTGCGGGTCGAGGCTGATGTTGTCGCGTCACCGTCACCATTTATCGCTAGAATGTACCAGCTGTGCTCGCCGTCACTCAGCGGAGAGCTTGGCGTGGTGGATGTGCTAAGTATGTTATCTCTATTCAAGACACCATCAATGTAAAGCTGGTAATGAGAAATGCCAAAATGACTAACAGCGTCACTCCATGATAGGGTCGGTGTGGTAGAAGTAATGTTGTTATCATTGGGGCTCAATAAGACTGGCTTCGTGTTAAAAGTTATCTTATTTTGGCTGAGTGGTCCGAGAATAGTGTAGGTATCGATCCGTGAAAAACTTGCAACATTGTCATCGTTGTTATCAGCTGTGAACCAGACGAAATAAACATTGTCTAATTTGTCGAAGATAGGGGTTAGGGTGTTGGTGGCGGTTGTTTGCGTGTACTCGGTTACTTTTGTGCCACCTAGATTATTTATGTCAGATAAGGACATTTCATCTGTCTGGAATCCAGGATTACTATTAAACTGAAAAAGTACTTCTTTTACACGTCTTGTTTGTTTGTAGGGATAAAGAGTAAATGATATTTGATTGATGCTATTTCTGGTGGTGCTAGCAACTGGAGGCTGAAGTAAAATTTGATTGTCAGCTAGTAGTGTTGAGGAGGAGAAGTTGACTACTCCAAAGCCATAGTCAGCAGCATCGTACCCGGTTTCCCAATTTGTACCAGTCTGACGAAGCGCAGCTTTTACATCAAGCCAATTCCAAGTCGGGTGGTTGTGTCTGAGAGAGGCCATGATTCCGGCGTTGGATGCAGTGAGACAGGAAAGAGTAGAGACACAGAAAAGCGCTGGGTCAATGGTCCATTCAACGCCCGGTTTACTGGCCCAGCCACCACCACCAGGAGCAGTGTGAAATACCGGTGGAGTAGCATTAGGGCTATTGGTAAAAGCAAGATTATGAGTAAAATCGTACCCGTTGTATTGATTGTATTGAGCTATTGTGTCGCCAGCGGTGACAGCAAATGAGGATGTGTAAATTTGGTAAGGAGCACTTGATGTAGTAGCAGTACCGTTGTGGTCGTAATATGTAGCTGATGTGTTAAAGGCTGATGCGCAACAAGCTGTGTAGACACTGTTTAGGTTGGTGCTGTGACTTACGATACTTGTACCTACATGGCCGGTTCCGAGAAGGAGGTTAATGGTGCTGTTGATAGAGCCATATGCGTGTCTTGAATTTGAGAGAACTTTTATCTGTGCTTCGGCCTTGGATAGTATTGATGCAGATATAATCGCTGTCAGAAGAACTAAAATTAGTTTACCCCAACATCTTTTCCCTATCCGGCAACGCATAACCATAACATTGGTCATCATTGTAACTTATTAACACACGCCGTATCAAATTTTAAAGCCTAAGAGCAAATCACATTACTCTCATTTTGCGCGCCTAGGGCGCGCTCGCTTAGTCGAGACGAAGTCTCGTTTTGTGACCCTACGGGGAATCGAACCCCGGTTACAGGAATGAGAATCCTGTGTCCTAGCCGCTAGACGATAGGGCCAATTTCATTTATTGAAATTGGCACTATTTATAACAGAAAAAAAGTTGTCTGGGAAGAGTATTTGTGTGTAATGTAAGAAAATGCCTGGGCAGCATGGTATTCTTATGGTCACAACGTATATTACTAGTAATTAATTCACATATGGGAATTTTTGATAAATTGTTCGGCGGCGGAAAGAAGGCTGATGATACTAATGCAGTAGCAGCAAACGAAGTTGCTACGGCTGAAGATACTAGTTCAGCGATGGCTGATACTGCAGTAGAAACTGAAGGTCAAACAGAGAACGCCGGGGAAGCGATGGCTTGTCCAATTAGCGGTGTTTCTGAAGGTGACGACAAGCCGAGTGTGTAATATTCACTATTGAAGTATGAAATGACCTCCTCCCCGGGTTCCGCTCCGCTGCACCCGGGGTTTCCACCCGTGCATGAGGATCAATCAAACAACTGAGCATCTCTTGGCTCATCTTCTTTTCCTTGCTGCTGTATGTAGTAACGGATAGTTTCTTCTTTGATTCCGATCGTGACGAGAAACACCCAACACTCCAGATACCGTCCTTCTCGATATAGAGATCACGGATGAACTTAAACTTTTTACGCAAATGTCTGCTTGATGCCGTTTTTAGAATACGGACGGTATCTGAAACAAGGGTGTTT
>JBFHUT010000073.1:0-4228 GCA_041589935.1 Minisyncoccia bacterium | reverse complement strand
CTCTAGACCAGTTGACTCCTTTGGTGACTCGTAGACAATGACAGCTTCTTTAGCAACATCCTTAGGGTTACTACCTTTTTGGATTTCATCTCCGTCACTTACTCCGTCGCCGTCTGTGTCAGCTGACTCTGGGTCTGTGCCATAGAGTATACGCTCATCTACATCCGAGATACTATCACCGTCAGTATCTTGCAGATTTGGATTTTGCTCTCTTTGAGATCGCAACGATTCGAATTTAATGATTTTCTCAGTTATGTCTTTTACTTCAGTTCGAATAGCCTCATCCAGCGCTGACATGATATCAACACTATTAGAGCCACCATACGCATCATTGAGCGCACGTTCATATTGACCCTGTAAGTCATTTGCCAAATCAATGTCTCCATTTGCTTCTGCAAGCAAAATCTTTTTTTGCAAGTCAATCAAGTCTGGGCTGTTATTAATTATGTCTTTTACTTCCTTATCAATCTGTTTATCTAAGGACACACTGCTGCTGGCAACAGATGATGGTTCGTATTTCTCTTTTGTAAGATCCTCTACTATTTTGGGATCCGGATTGTTTGCAGTCTTAGGGGTATCAGATTCCCCATATGACGTTGTGTCATCAACATTGATTTGCTCACTGTTAGTATTATAGTCATCATCCATGTCATCAGTACGCGTACTCTGCGTACTAGTTTGTGTACTAATTTCTTCTTGTTCTGCGGAGACCTCGAGCAAGGCTGCTTCCTCATCCTTGGTTCCAACAAAGAAATAGTTACCTGAAAACACTGTTAACCACTCTAGATTTTCTGTTTGAGCAATTACTCCAATTTTACGGTATTGACCGTACATAGTTTTAATGAGGGATTCCGTTAAAACAACAGAGTACGAATTACTTCCAAGTTTGTTGACAGGTATTTGTATGTTTCCACCTTCGCGCTTTGTTAGACTTACAATGGGTGTGCCCGTGATGCCAGAAACTTCAAAAGTAAATTCAAATACCTCAGTTATATAGTCTGGAATCTCACCTCCAGCCGCAAAGACAGGTTCGGAGGATAGCTGCTCCATTTCTTGTGTGCTCTGAATGTTTGAAGTTGATTGGAGAAGTTGAGCTGTCTGGTTAGGTGAAATGATTAACGTATCAGACATGCTCGAAACAGCTACTGTTCCTCCAACAGCAATAAAACACAGCGCTCCGACGTAAGCGATGCGATACATGGCACGTTGCATGTGCATATCAAGCTCACTACGCAACACTGTCGCTTTTTCACGTGAACGGTCACTCATGTTTGTCGGTAACTTTACCGACTCCTTATTGACCATTTCTTTTTTGCTAGCTTTAGTCGCTCTTTTGCGCTTCGGCCTTGTAGTGGAGGTTTTTCTGGCTACTGACATATGTTTTAGTATATCACTGTCGACTTTTTATTAAGTAAATAAATGTCGATAAGTTTATTTTTTAACAATCTCTTGAATTTTAGTAATAAGTTCAGCCAGGTCAGTCATAGCCTTAACATGAAAGGCGGCCGCACCCAAATCTGCTGCTCTCTTACGGTCTTCTTGTCCATCTTTATTTGAGAAAACTATTACTGGAACACTTCTGAGTTCTTGGCTCTCTTTAACTTGTTCTAATACCTCAAAACCACTAATTCCAGGTAGCATCAGATCTAAAATAATGACATCTGGTTTGAATTGCTTCATAGCCGCTAATGCCTGCTTTCCATCAGTGCTGAATTCATACGGGAAGTTAGAACGCTCCAAACGAATAGAAAGTAAATTTCTTAAAAGTGGATCGTCTTCTACTACAAATACTTTAATCCCTTTAGTGGTGACACTTACTTCTGGAGGCGTAATGTCAATAACAGCCCCGCCTGAAACTTCAGAGCCATTTAGGACCGCATTAACTTTAGCCATGATGGATTCAGTGTCTTCGTCAGGAGTAATGTAATCTGCGGCACCGTAACAAAGCGCCTCCTTTATATGTCGATCGGTGTGGCTGGTTAATATAAAAACTGGAATTTCTTGAGGGACATGCTCACTATTTAAAGTTTTTAAAGCTTTTTCACATTCTTCGTCATCAGACTGCAGAGTAAAAAAAATTAGATCGTATTCTAGCTTTTTTACAAATTCAGCAGTTACGTCTGAACAAGCCACAGAAGCAACAGTTGCACCGACCTCAGTAATATGCTTTTTGACACTTTGAAGTTGCGACACTTCATCTCCTAAAATTAAAAAACGCTTGTCTGCTAAGACTGACATATCATTATATTAGCATTTTACCTGCTTGCAGCCGGTAGTAACCCACAGTGTCTACTCGAGCAGAGTGAGATATCTAATTTCATCACGTAAGATGGCAGCTGTATCAAAATCAAGTATAGCTACCGCCTCTTCCATCTGTCGACGTTTTTCTTTGAGCACCTTCTTAGGATTCTTTTTATACAGATCGACATCTATCTTAAGCATCGTGTCTACTGTTTCGTCGTGCTCGGTGCGTAACTGGTCAGCAATTGACTTAATTTCTTTAGAGATAGTTTTTGGAGTAATATTGTGTTTTTTATTGTAGGCCAACTGGAGCTCACGTCGACGGTTAGTTTCCGATATTGCATAATCAAGTGATTTTGTTATTTCGTCTGCGTACAGTACTACTCTTCCGTTCACATTTCTCGCTGCCCGGCCAATCGTCTGGACAAGTGCGGTTTCACTGCGCAAAAAGCCCTCCTTGTCAGCATCAAGAATTGCTACCAGTTCAACTTCTGGCAAATCTAAACCTTCGCGGAGCAGGTTCACCCCAACTAAACAATCAAACTCTCCCTTTCTAAAATCAGTGAGTATTTCTATCCGCTCTAGCGTATCAACGTCGCTATGGATATACTTGGTCTTTATGTTCTTATTAGTCAAAAAATCTGACAAATCTTCAGCCATTTGTTTAGTGAGAGTGGTAACCAGGACTCTCGCACCACCCTGAATAACCTTTTCTGCCTCAGCAATGAAATCTTTAACCTGACCAGGGTAATCATCCTTCTCAATTATTCCACGTACATCAATCTCGGGATCAACTAGACCAGTTGGACGGATAATCTGCTCTACTGGTGTAAGACAGGCATCTTCCAGTTTTTTTAGCTCATACTTTCCTGGAGTGGCAGTGGTGTATATTACTTGTCCGACCCGCTCCTCAAATTCACTGAACTGCAATGGTCGATTGTCAATCGCACTTGGTAATCTAAAACCATGTTCAACTAGTGTATTCTTTCGCGACCTGTCTCCAGCATACATACCGTTTAATTGTGGAACGGTGACGTGAGACTCATCGATAATTGTCAGGAAATCAGGCTCACCTCTAGTCGTGTGTGGAAAGTAAGAAAGCAAAGTGTACGGAGCCTCACCCGGCTTGCGACGATCAAAGTGACGAGAATAGTTCTCTATGCCATTACAATATCCGACCTCTCTAATTAGGGCCAGGTCGTGTTCAGTTCGCCTTTTAAGACGCTCTGCTTCTAAAATTTTTCCCTCCTTCTCAAAATTCTTTAGCTGCTCACTAAGCTCTGTTTTAATATCAGCTATGGCTACTTTTCTTTCTTCCTCTGGTGTCACAAAGTGTTTAGCTGGAAAAAGGTAAAACACCTCAGGTTCATCAATAATTTGACGAGTAATACCATCAATCTTAGTGATTGACGATATGGTTGAACCAGAGAAACCAAGTCGGTATATCACACGCTCATTAGTAGGCATTATCTCAACTGTGTTACCGACTGCACGAAAGTGTCCGGGAGTGAGATCGGCGTTGGTGCGATCAAAATACATGCTAACCAATAAACGCAACATCTCAGTGCGATTTACCGTGAAGCCTCGTTCTAATTTACGGTGCACTTTTTCGTATTCAACTGGAGAACCCAGACCATAAATACACGACACTGACGCGACAATGATGACATCTTCCCGTGTCAGTAGGGCCTGGGTGGAGGCGTGGCGCAAGCGATCTATTTCTTCGTTGATCTGAGCTTCTTTTTCGATATAAGTGTCACTGGTTGGCATGTATGCCTCAGGCTGATAGTAGTCGTAGTATGAGACGAAGTAATGAACTGCATTGTTAGGGAAAAAATCACGATATTCTTGAGCTAGCTGTGCCGCTAGAGTTTTGTTATGAGCAATCACTAAGGTTGGTTTTTGAATTTCTTGAATTACATTAGCGGCCGTGAAGGTTTTACCTGATCCTGTTACTCCTAAAAGAGTCTGATGCTTGTGTCCAGAT
>JBFHUT010000072.1:0-4403 GCA_041589935.1 Minisyncoccia bacterium | reverse complement strand
TTGTAGTACTCAGGGTCAGTGGTATTTATCTCTCGATTCCAGTCATAATCAAAACCAAGTATTTCAAGTTGTTCCTTAAAGCGGGCGACATTCTTTTCAACTGCTGCTCGAGGGTGGACTTTATTTTTAATAGCGTAGTTTTCTGCCGGCAAACCAAAAGCATCCCATCCCATAGGATGTAGTACTTCATGACCAGTCATACGCTTGTAGCGTGAGTAGATATCTGTAGCGATGTAGCCCTTGGGGTGACCTACGTGTAGTCCTTCGCCTGATGGGTACGGGAACATATCGAGTACATAGGTTTTTGGTTTCTCAGACTTGTCTGTGGTCTTATAAACTCCGTCCTCCTTCCATTTAGACTGCCACTTCCCTTCAATTTCTTTGTGATCAAAACGCTTATGCATAAAACCCGAATTACCCAAGTAAGATAAGCCTTATTCTGCCACCTTATCGAAAATAGTCAAAAAATACCTGGTACTACACCAGGTATTTTCAATTTTTAGTTACTGTTTAGGTTCGGCAATAGTTACAGCGCGCTCAAAACAAACTTCTCCAGCACCATGCTCCCAATTGTCAGGGTTCAAGATCATAGAAGATTCACTGGTTGGAGCAGCGATGCGTGGGTAGTAGTAATCATTGGTGCGTGAAGCTGCTGCAAACGTAGCACATAGCTTAAAACCCTTTTCAGTTAGTTCATATCGGTAAGAGTCACGTCCCTCAGGAGCTATTGGTAGCTTGATAGTTAACACATCGTCTAAACTTCGTGGCAGTGTATTGTTGATAGCTAGGTAATCCTGAATCTGCCATTGGATGTTTTGTAAGTCCGTTAGTTGTACGTCGTCTAATTTTTGTTCACGTACTTGAACTGGAGTTTCTATGTTTATGAATCCAAATACTAATGCTACTAACACTACTATTGATGCACCACTGCCAAAAGTAATTGATTTTCTCTCATTTTTAAGCCAGTAGCCCTTAGCGTCTAGTAGGTAGTAATAGAAAGCGCCACCGATTACAAACAAGACCGCTAGCGCTTTGAGGATGAAACGAGTAGTGATCTCGCCATCAAGAAAGGCCATGATTACAGCTACCAGGTCGCCTAGTAGTGCCAAACCAGCGATCAACAGAGATAAGTATATTAGCCACTTAGTGAGACCTAGGTAACTACTATTACTATCACTTCGACGCGTTTTATTTACCAACCTAGTTAAAATTAGATAGGTAGGAAAGAACACAAAGACCATAGCGATACCTATCCTGACGCTGCTGCTGGCGCTCTCAGCCCCCCAGGCACCTTCTGCGGCGTCCGGGTAGACTAGGTTGATAAGACCAAAGATTAGAACCAATAAGAAACTAACAGAAAGATATAAGCCTATAAGTGATCCAAGTTGCAGCACAAAGTGCTTGGCAGTGTGATTTTCCATATAATAACTATATTAGTCCTAAAGTTCAGTACTGAAAAGCAGCTGATTGCTAATTTTCATCAGTTCTGAATGATTCAGTGTAGCCGCAGCGTATCTCGGGGTCGTCACCTTCTTCGTACTCAACACAAATCGAGTAGTAAATTCTAGTGTCTGAATCGAGGTTTGTGATAGTTTTTTGGTATTGTCCTACGCCATCTAAGTCATCATCTACTAATACTTTCTGTAGATTGCCCCCGTCCTCATCGATGTCGCTGTACTCCGTGTAATCATCCGCTATGTCTTCTACTTGATTGTCGTCTTCGCCGTAAACAAAAAAGACTCGGCCGTTCTCATAATCATTCATATCGACATAACCACTAATCTCTGCCCTGTCTTCAGTAATATCTTCTACCTCCTCTGTTTCAACTAGCGGTAAACTCATGGAATCACTGTCAGTCCTGAAAGATAGAATCATACCGTAGTCACGATCACCGTCCTCGTCTCTTCCTACTGCTCTGAAGTAGTAGAGCCTATCGTCGTCCAAATCTTCTATGTCAGCTGAGAAGGTATCACTCTCATCTTCATCTCCACGGATTGTTTTTTCAGGAGTTTTTTTATCCAAACTATTGTGTGAAGTTCCGTACTCGAAATAAACACGCGCATCCTCGTTGTCCTTATCGAACTCAATGCGGCCACGCAGAGTAGCTGCATGTTGTTCAATGTTGATGGCGGTTCGGGTAGTAATATCAATGTCAGCTCTTTCAGGATAAGTAGTACCGTCCATTTGCTGCTCAAGCTGACGGATCATTTCGCGTAGCCTCTCGATTAGGGCTAGGATCATTTGCTCGCGGTACTCGTAGTACTGGTTTTGATATTGATACTGGTAATTGCGGTCCCAATCGTATTTGTAGTTATAGGAACTCGAACACTTTCCACCCGAGTTTAGGTAGCCGTTGTAGCTACAGGCCGCTTCAGCCGTCATTGTTAGGCTAAGTAAAGCAATGGTCCCCAAAGCCAGCGCTAGAATTGGCGCTAATAATTTTTTCATTGTCATAAGAAATGGGCTTATACGAGTAAACCTCTTTCTTAATATTGTGCTCCTCTCATTTCAAAATGCAAGGTTCTAAGTGAATCTGGTACACTTATATAACTATGAAACAAGAAGATATTAAAAAAGCCCCAAAATTATTTTGTGAAAGTATCAGCGTTGCATTTACACCTGAATATTTTGTTGTCGGTCTTACCTCTGGCAACCAAGGCACCTTGTACACGCTTACCCCGCAGCACGCCAAGCGTTTGCAACAGTATTTGACTCATCAGGTGAAGGAATTTGAAGATAAGCATGGAGAGATCAGGGCAGAGTGGAACCCAAATGTTGTCAGTCCAGTGCAGAGAGCTAACCCGCCGAGTGAACTTAGCTAGATTTAAATTTGTAGTGGATTCTGGTAGCTATAAATGATCTGAAGCTAAGATGAAGTAGTAAGGATAGAGAAATTAGTATCATAAGTCCAGAAGGATCAAAGTGAGATTTTGTTTGCAGAAACAGCACTAACGTTGCTAGAGCTCCAAACAAAATTACGTAAAGAAATGCTACAGCTCGACTCATTTTTCTACGCAGAATTATTGAAGTTAATGCAAAAAAGATTGCAGGAATCAAGAGTATCTCTGAAGGAGTTAAAATCAGAGCAGTAAATAGTAAAAAAATTGACAAAAGAAAAAAGACAAGGAATGCTTGTCTGACTATTTTTGTAGCATCGTCCTTCGTTTCAATTTTGCCTCCCAGAAGATTCATATGAAAAGTTTAACACAGATTTGAAACTAGTTTTTATCTGGTTTTTTTATTTTTGCTAAATGTATGTGGTGGTGGTGCGGAATAGATTTTTGTTTTGGTAGATTCTCCAAAATCACGTCGTAGTCATCAATTAACACCTGACTTTTGAGTTCTATAAGCTCCCCTCTTTCTTCTTGACTGAGTTCTGACTCATCAACGTGCCGCTTGGTCACTAACATGTCAGACTTAGAAAAGTAACGATCGTAAGGAAAGCGATTTGGTACCAAGCGCCAATACTTAAACTCCTGGTATGTTTCTGGATCATTACAAAGCCGACAACCGTCCCCTTCTGGTTGTTCTTTTTGTACTTTCTCGTAATAGTCAGCCGTTGCTTCGGTGCGTAAAAGTAATCTGCGCCAGTGTTCTTGTTCTTGAGTAGACATGCTCTACGAGTGCATAAATTCAATTACATCTCCGTCTTTTACAATGTATTCTTTTCCTTCAGTACGCAGTTTTCCAGCGTCACGAGCAGCAGCTTTACTGCCGGAGGCCACTAAGTCATCAAATGACACTACCTGGGCTCTGATGTACTTGGTCTGGAAGTCTGTATGTATGGCAGCTCCTGCTTCAGGGCCACTTGAGCCAATTGGTACGGTCCAGGCTCGAGTCTCTTTTTCTCCAGTGGTGAAGTAGCTCATTAAGCCAAGGCGGTGATAGCAAGCTCGAATGAGTGCTTCAACTCCACTGTCTTGTGCCCCATACTCACGACGAAACTCATTCTTCTCATCATCACTTAGGTCCTTTAGCTCATGCTCCATCCCTGCATCAACTACCACATACTCAGAAGCGGTCTCTTCAAAAAAGTTTAATAATTCTTGCCATCGTTCATCATTGTGTTCGTCGAGGTTGAATGCGTCCTGTTTTTTATTGCAGACGTACAAAAACTTTTTCATTGTCAGGAGGTGTAGTCCCTTAGCCAACTTTTCTTCTTCCTCTGTTAAGCCGAGGTTGTTAGCCAAGTGCCCAGCCTCTAGGTGCGGCAGCAAACGTTCAAGTACTGCTTTTTCAGCGAGGGCTGCTTTATCACCGCGTTTTACATCTCGTTCGATATTACCGAGACGCTTACTGACTGTTTCTGCATCGGCCATGATAAGTTCTAGGTTGATTGTTTCAATATCACCCATCGGATCAACACTACCAGTGACGTGGTGGATGTCACTGTCTTCAAAAAT
>JBFHUT010000071.1:0-4863 GCA_041589935.1 Minisyncoccia bacterium | reverse complement strand
TGTGGATATATCATTAAATTTAGATGGGAGGAAGACATACCACCGTTCCTTACAAGGAGGTGCCACCATGATTCACCTACTACCGATTCCGATTCCTGCCCTGCTACATAGTCGTGCTCAACGCACTCTCTGTACATCCTGTCTCATTAAGAGACTGTATGTTTGGGTTACTCATAAAAACAACCCTAACAACAACGAACTCATGCTGTTTTGGGCCACCTGGCCCAAAAAGATCTGTCTTTCAAAAATATTCGGTTTTTTCTTCCGAATGAAGCCCGGCACTTAGCCGGCACGAAATCCCGACACAGGCCTAGTTACATCCGGGCCTGTTTTTTTAATGGCACAAATTCGAAACCTTCATACTTTTCGACCTCAACCACACTGTCTTTGTTCTTTATTATTCTCCAAATAGCATCTTTTATCGGAGCAACCATCACTCCCCCCTCTTTCAATTGATCAACTAGCTCAATAGGGAGCTCTTCAGCTGCTGCAGAAACTAAAATCCGATCAAATGGTGCTTTATCTTGAAAACCAAGGGAATGCTTGGTCTCTACAATTTCAGCCCATTTATATCCGTATTTATTGAGATTACTTTTTCCAAAATTTACTAATTCAGGAACAATTTCTGTCCCAGTAACCTCACCTGACGGTCCCACCACTTTTGCCAATAATGCCGTCGTCCATCCCGAACCAGACCCAACATCCAAAATCTTCTCGCCCTTTTGCGGAGCTAGCAACTCAAACATAAATGCCACTGTAAATGGTTGGGAGATAGTTTGGTCAAAACCTATCGGCAAGGGATGGTCAAAATAAACTTTATCCAGATCTTCCTTCCGGACAAAATCTGCCCTATCGATATTTCTAAAGGCTGAGATTATTTCCTTGGTTTGTAGCACACCCCCTGACACCAGCTTACTCACTAATTGTGCTTGGGTGTTAAGCATAGATATCGATATTAGTATCCGCAGTCTTGATGAGGACAATCTCCTTCTATCTCCACCTCAATCGTTGAGTGTGAGATGTGGTGCTTACGCAAAACTTCGTCAGCCAATCGTCTAACTCGAGCTGGCTTCACATACTGCTCTTCTTCCACCACCAGGTGCCCAGTGAAAACATTGTGCTCACCATCAAGCGACCACACATGCATGTCATGCACGGAAACGACTCCCGGCACTTCTAACAGCGCTTCTCTGATATGAGTAACATCAATACTTTGCGGTACACCCTGCATAAAGATATTGAGCACCTCGCGCAATCCTTTAACTACGTTCCACAAAATAAAAATGGTGTATCCGACAGTCAAAATCGGATCAATGATAAAGAAATCCGTAAAGTAAATAACCACTGCTCCGATCAATACCGCCACCCAGCCAAGTACGTCTTCGAGAAGATGCCAAGAAAGAATCTTCTCATTAGCACTTTCCCCGCCCCGCAGGCGATAGTAGGCAATCAAGTTGATAGCCACTCCAAAAACAGCGATTCCGACCATTCCAAGTGCATGCACTTCCTCCGGCGCAAATAGACGCTGTACCGCTTCGATCAAAATAAATACCGAACCAACCAGCAGAATCACTGCATTAAAAACCGCCGAAAAAAGCGAGATCCGAGCATAGCCAAAAGTGCGTTTTTTATCAGCCGGCCGCTCTGCCTGCTTCTCAGCAAAGTAGGCAGATAAGAGAGCGATACTGTCACCCAAGTCATGCAGTGCATCTGAAAGAATAGCCACACTGTTGGTTAGGATACCGCCCACGATTTCAACAATCGTGAAGCCCACGTTTAGCAGCCCAGCAAAAAGCACGTTGGAGCTCCGACTACCGTGCGCATGATGGTGACCATGGTGGTGACTATGGTGATGGTGTGAGTGTGACATAATTAAAATATATAAATTTGATAAATTTCTAGAACGGAGAGATCTTTCTAGATTTACTTCTTTAGATCACAAAGTGATTGGGTGATATATTCCCTTCCATCAAATCACGTTTTATTAATTTCAGCAATGAATATAATCGTAAAACCGTTGCTATTTCTATAATAAAGAGTAGACTCGAAACTAGACAAACAAACAGGAGTAGGCTAATGAGCAGATCAGTTGAAGTTGAAGAATTCTGGGAGCGTCTTAAGAGTGGTGATTTGCGGGAATTTGCACAAACTAATCCCGAAGGATTCAAAGAGTACACCAGATCCGTTATCGAAGCTCAAATACAGAGTCTTGGTGACGAAGAGAGAATCAACCGCGCCAGGCAGCTCCAGTGGGTAATCGATCAACATGTCGCGAAGCACAAGACTCCGCTCGGTGCTTGTATTGAAGTCAGTCGGATGCTGTCTAAAAAAGTCTGGGGTGAAGGAGGTTTTCAAGACGCACTTAATGGTCTCATAAACCCCAAGATTAATAAGCCCGCTGGACCAAAAGCTTCAGTAACTCAGCTTGCACCAATTAAAAATAAGTCCTAAAAACAACAGCGACCATTCGGTCGCTGTTATCTTTTAAATAGTCACTCCCACTTCACCATGTTGGATAGCGAAGCTGAACCACATTTCAAAATAAAACGGCACTACACCCCCTTCTTGATTCAAGATAGAAAGCTCGCCATTTTCTTTAGTAAGAGTGATTTTGACTCCATCTATTTCAGCAGTTTTATCCTTCCCTTCTTCCAATGAAGACCATGGCGTAGCTACTGGTGTCTCACCCACTCGAAATACCACCATGATTTCTTTGGCTTCGTATTCATCACTAAATTTACTAACACCAAATGCAAACTGATTATTATCAGTCTCGTACCCACTGTACGGATTACGATCATAGTCACGACGATAACCAGTATCCTCACTCAAGACCAACGATTTGGGGTACAATTCCTTAATCTCCCCCATCGACAACAATTGAAACGGAATGTGCCGTAGAGATTCACCGAAGTATTCTCCTGCTAAAGCTTCTCCTGTACTTTGCTGCCACAAGCTCTCAGTCCCCCGATCGTACATTACCATATTACTCTCGATCAATGCTCCACTCACCCCAAAAGTAGTTTCTCCCTGTGGCAACCTGCGATCGTATACAATTGATGATCCACACAGAGGGCAGAAGGTTACTGCTACCGGCACCCCATCAACCACATCATTTACGATCTCATGCCAAGTCATGATGTGGTATGGATAAACTTTGTGAGTCTCATTATCTTCGATCACAATTGCTAATATTTCTTCACTACGATCAAAGTCACTGATCGACTCGAACTTTGGGTTTACCAAGGCTGGTATACCATCTTTAGGTGGACCACCAGATATTATCTTTTCTAAAGTTGGACTAGACTGTGCGAAGTCAGTGTCAGGAAAAGAACGTCGCAGGAAATCTGGCACCACAATACCCGCAAGGTAGTCTGACCCAACCTCTTCCGCAAACTCCTGGCTATTAGTTACCAAATCCGACTCGATTTCTCCTCTCGATATATCTAAGCGCCAACCTAGACTTGCCACTAACAACAATCCGATGCCGAGCCACATCATTTTAGTGCTTTTAAAATTCATAGTACTGAATTACTCTACAACCAAGGTTCCTACCATCCCCTGCTCTCGATGACTTCCCACCGAACAGTAGTATTCATAAGTACCAGCCTTGTCAGCCACGAAGGTCACTGAAGTGTTACCGTCAGCTTGGATTTTGTCAGTAGCAGCGTTAAATTCATCCACCACCCAATCATGAAACCCTCCTGAGTTGATCAGATTGATTGTTACAGTCGTCCCTTCCTTTACCCTAATCTCTGATTCTGAGTAACCATAACTAAAAGAATCGATCGTAAAGCTCTGTACCAATACTACGTCTTCTATTTCAGGCAGATCACCTGATCTATCGTCTGGAGCAGCTGACACTTCGTCACCCGGATCTTCTACCGGCTCCACAACCATCTCTTCAACCTCTGCTCCAGGATAAGCAGGCATTGCTTGTCCTACAACCATTTCTTCAGAATTGGTTGATGTGACTTGATCTTCTATCACTGGCGCCTCCGCATCACCAGCCATAAATAGATAAATCGCGCCTAAAACCAATAACACTGCAATAACGTAAAAAGCTTTCATATTAAACAAATATTACTTATTTTTAGTGTATCACAACCCTAAAAATTGAGCAGCCACAAAAACCGTGACCCACCCAAGGACCGAAACTACAGCACTTAACTGTAAAGTCAGTTTAGTTTTAGAAGATATATTTTCATACACTTCCTGTGTTGCTATGAGTAGATGCTTATGAATCACAAACGAGTTTACAATTAACAAAATTAGAGCCGACATCTTTATGTAAAAAGCGGATACAGTGAGTAAATAGTCTCTGGCTTCCCAGAACATAAAAGAACCAGTAATAATACTTACAACCATTCCTATCCAAATGAGATGATGCAACCACATAAGTGAGTACCGACCAAGTTTTTCCTTTTTGCCCAACACCCAAAAAAGACCAGAGATATCTGCCATGATAACTAATGCAATCGTTATTATAAACGCCGTGATATGCGTTGTTAAAACAAAATCGTATGACAAAAATTCAAACATCTAAAAATGGTAACACAGAAAAAAGCACCGTGTTTACATGTTTTTATGTCACCAAGGCGCGACATTAAGTAATCAAAACGTCTATCAAAAGGCTCAATTCGACTTGCCATAAAGTACCCTTCCTGTACCATGCAACCAGACACGAACCAGGAGATAAACATGTCTGCCACACTAGACCTAGTGTTGCTGAGGGGAGCGCTCGACACTGATGATAAACCTCAACATCTTTATAGAGTTAAAACCATCATTACAGAAGTATGCGACACCCACGGACTCATTACAGTTCATGAATCTGCGAAAGCACTGTTGTTTGATTCACTG
>JBFHUT010000070.1:0-4930 GCA_041589935.1 Minisyncoccia bacterium | reverse complement strand
GGTCGCGCCTCTTTCCTGTTCTTAATTTAATGTTTACGAGAAAAGTCACCGTTAAGGTGACTTTTCTCTAAATAGAGTAAGTTTCACTCTATTTCTAAAGAACTTGTCCTCGGTAATTACCTCCGAGGTGTGCCCATAATACTGCTCACTTCTAAATAGGTGAAGAAAAGGTCTGTGAATATTGAGTGTAGACACACAATTTGTTAGGGTAACGGAATAAAAGTTAATTTTACTAAGTATGTTTGACCAACTTTCAGCTAGTGCCGCCATGTCTTTTTTACCACAACTAACCTATACCGTGCCTGGGTTAGGGGAGGTTAATTTTCAAATCTATCTTGCGTCAATACTAACATTCTTGTTATTAAACGCTGTTTTTTGGTTTTTGCGGATTGTTTTTCTACAACACGCAAAGCGCCTAGCTAAGAAAACCACTGCCAATTTTGATGATGTTATCGTGCATGCGATTGAGAATATTAGAGTGTGGGTATACAGCTTCGTATCTCTTTATGTCGCCCTCCAATTTTTTGTCTTGCCCGAGATGTTCGACAAGGCAATTACTGGGGTGTTCTTCTTTGCTATCGTGTGGCAAGCCATTGAAGTAGCGACTCATTTCCTTGATTACTTTGTTACCACTTTCCTTGAGAAAGATGAAGATGGTGATGGGGTGGTGGACCCTAACGCCGCTACAGCCTCGCATATGGTGACTCTGATTGCGCGGATTGTGCTCTGGTCACTTGGTATTTTGTTTGTACTTTCTAATCTCGGAATTGAAGTCACTTCACTCTTAGCAGGACTGGGAATCGGCGGCATTGCAGTAGCTTTTGCTCTTCAGGGGGTACTTAGTGATCTCTTTGCTTCTTTCTCACTTTACTTTGACAAACCATTTCGAATTGGTGATTTTATCGTAGTAGGAAGCGACAAAGGAACTGTCGAACGAATTGGTATTAAAACCACCCGTATTCGTACTTTGCAGGGTGAGGAGTTGGTGGTTTCTAACACAGAACTTACCACTGCTAGAGTACAGAACTTCAAGAAGATGCAGGAAAGGCGGATTTCAATTCAATTTGGTATCACTTATGAGACATCACAGGAGTTGGTAAAAGAAGTGCCGGGTATTGTTACTCGTATTTTTGAGGCGCTTGATGGAGCGAGGCTTGACCGGGTACACTTTGTCTCTTTTGGTGATTCAGCGCTAATTTTTGAGGTGGTGTACTACGTTAATTCTTCGGACTACACTGAGTACCTAAATATTCAGCAAGCCTTCAACTTTGATTTAATGGCGCGTTTCTCTGAGCTTGGAATAAATTTTGCCTACCCAACCCAAACTATCTTCACTAAAATGATCAGCTAGTCTTCTTGTTTTAGGATAGTAACAAGGAAGGGTGACATTGTCCGCGCAAATATATCTGCGCGGTAGGCGAGGTTGCCACCTAAGTTTTCACTTAAGGTAAAGCCTGTTTCTTCGCGTATGGTACGCCACACGTGTGATAGGGTAATGGCGCGAAGGCTACCCGGGCCGTCTGTCACATCATCGCCACGGGTAACAATAATTCCAATTACGTCACCATTTTCATTGAGTACCGGGCCGCCAGAAGACCCTTCAGCACCAACGATGCTACCGCGGATAGAGAAGACATCGGCGTAGTTTGAGCCAAAGGTGTAGAGTTCTGACACGGTCGTTTCTGCCTTTTGCGGAATCAAGTCAGTGGCGGGTCCATTTTTAAGTAGATCGCTAGCTGGATAACCAGCTGCCAGTACTTTCTTGTTTCGTGTG
Source organism: Minisyncoccia bacterium (assembly GCA_041589935.1). GTDB lineage: Bacteria > Patescibacteriota > Minisyncoccia > Phycocordibacterales > UBA918 > OLB19. The sequence continues at coordinate 3,156 of JBFHUT010000070.1, read as the reverse complement.
GAGATAGGCAGGAGACTAGTGTCAAAGCGTAAAGCAGGGAAGACTGCCGGTAAGGGTTCGTTATCGATTCGACCGCTCACATAAAGTAGAGCATAGTCGCGCTCGCCAGTACCCATGGGTATAGCATCGTTGTGTACCCCAGCGTTTTGCATAACCCAAGCTGGTGGTAGGTAGAGTAGTTTCACTTGGTACTGTGGAGTGGCTGGATTGCCGGATCGTACAACACAATCAGTGTCGCCATAAGTATCCGCTTCACCCAGCAGGAGAAACTGTGCGACATGGGCATTGGTGATAATGACACCGTCGGGGTCAATGAAGAACCCAGTACCAGTGGTGGTTTTTATGTACTCATCAGTGGTGAAGGTGCAAAAAATATTTACGATCGCTTCCAAGGGTTCCTCGGTAGTAGCGCCAGTTAGGCCGGATGACCCAGCTAGAGCTGCTTGCTGATACTCGGCACTCCGAAGCAAGACATCAGGAATGATACTACTTAATTGGCTCGGGAGGAGAGAGAGTTTAGTTGGAGATTCGTCTAGCTGCTCTACAATAGCGTTACTATCAGTACCGGTAGGGGCAAACCAGGCCGTGAGCGTTATTGCCAACGAATTGGTAAGTGAAAGGTAGGTGGTGAAGACCAAGACTAAAAGCTCTACTACGAAGTTCATTTGTGAAAAGTATACCATTGTCTACGGTTACTGAGTGAAAAAAGCGTTGAAAATAAGGCTCTCTAGGAACTATAAAAAACACTTGACAAATCTTTATTATCGTGTATACTTTTAGGCGGAACAGATCAAGAGGGGTCGCAGCTTGAGCCTTTGGCTCCGCAGCGTCAGGTCGCACTACATTGCGCCGATGTCATAAGCGTTCAGCGCGCCCCTCCCCATTTCGACCCAGTCACTATGACTGGGTTTTTATTTAGAAAACACCCACTACGTGTGGGTGTTTTTGGTAGGAGCTAGGCCGGAAGAATAGATTTCCCTATAAAACCATCGGGTCTATCTTTCACGATAAGGTACCCTTCAGTTTCCAGAGCTTTCACCAGTGCTTCTTCTGTCTCCGATAAGTGGTGGTAGTCTCTGCCGGCGTAGATCAGGGATGCTAAGCGTGCGATTTCTTCCATCGGTTTTCTCCTTGGTTAGTAGCTGTAATAGCTTTGTTCTCTTGGGATCAGGTCAGGCATGAACATTCCACCGCTCTCATATTGGCTTCGCTATGAGTTAAGGGAGTGATGAGTTGCCAAAACCCTCCCTGGTCACTGTTAAGACCAGACCTCATATTCTTCAAATGATCATTTGATACGTAAATGAGTAATTCTGGTTCGTTCTTGGGAGAGGAGGGATAACTCCACAACGATAAAAAAAGTACAAATCCTTGAGCGGCACTCACGGTAACAATGACCTTGCCGGAATTCATGAGACTTAGGATTCGTTTCCACTCCCAATCTTCCAGGAGCCTTTTTTCAGAAGACCAGGGAAGAGTGTATCCGCCACAAGTTCTCTGCTCATGCCTTTCCCAGATGTCATCGTTGGTCTTCTTAAGCCAAGCAGTTAATCTCGGATGAGTTTCAGTCAGGGGTTTTGGTATTGTCATCGACGTTCTCCTCGGTTCAAATCTGGTGATACCCTACGCGAAAATGAGGGGAGGGTCAATGGTTTTTGGGGTCAAACATTTCCGCTAGCTTTATAATAGTAGGAAATACGTTCATGCCCTGTATATCATTCTTGTCTACAAACCTAATGTTTACACATTCGTCCGACGGGGTGAAGTTTAGGTGTCCTAGTTCTGTTTCGTACAAGACATTCACAATCCATTGTTTGCGGTTTAGGGTTTGGTCGGTGATGAAGTAAGAAGGATTATCAGCTACGTATGTGACAGATAGACCCATCTCCTCTTGGATTTCACGTGGTAAATCTTCTTGTGGTGTCATTCCCCAGTCAAGTCCGCCTCCGGGAAGTTCCCAGTGACCAGCTTCTTCCTGACAGATGAGGAATTTATCACGGGTTTCATTTAAAATAAGCGCCTTAACGCTGACGCGGTAAAAACAATTTGGTATTTCGTTCATAAAATTATTTTAGAAATGGGTTCTTCATATTAAATAAGATTTCTGGTGTCTCGTTGTTAATCTGATCTTTGGTGACACCGTACTTTTCTGAATAGAGAACGTCTACTGCTCCAAAAATAGCCTTACTCCAATCCACTCCTAGTTTTTCTGCGGCAGCCCTTACTGATTCTTCTGAAGGCCCTTCTATTTCTATAAATGGTTCCAAGAAAGGCCAAGTGTCGACAGTTACTTCAACGTCATCAAGAAGCCAAAGCTCTCGTAACGTCTCCTGATAAGCTTTTCTCTTGCAACCGATAGTTTGCAGAAACGTCTCAGCCTCTTCAAAGCAGTCCACCACTAGGCAAGATTCCTTTTGGTGATGTATTTCATCGCCATCAACCACTTTTACGCTCATGGTGATCTTGTCACCCTCATCTCTTACTCGCATCCAACCTCCTGGCAGGTGATTGCCTTCGGGTAAGTGGAAGACAGAACGTTTTTGTAGGAATTCTTCTTTTTCCAAAGTGGCTCCGACAGAGTGTAGTTTCTTTCCAACTTCATCTTTATCGATTTTGGCAAAGGTCGCCTCGTATTCGATTTGCATATGGGGAAGTATAGCAAAGCAGCTTGTCTGCTTCACCTTAAGACATAAGAGAGTCAGTTTTATACGGTCGCTAGACAGAACACCCCGGGTTCACCCGGGGGTATCTATGCTGGCTCTCTAGTGACCAAGGGTCTATTCAATGATGTTCGTAGTTTAATAGTATGCTAAAGAAAAGGCGCCGATAGCGGCGCCTTGTACAAAGGGTAAATTTCGGTTACTTACTGATGACAGTTGGATTCACTGCTTCAGTAATATCGTGTGTGTCTTGTACTAGCACCATCGACGCATCAGGATTGCCTAGTAATGTCTCAAATGCAGTCGGGACTCTTTGGACTCGGCCTTTTCCATCTTCACCTGGCATCCAAAACCCTGCCCTGTCCCCACCAGTTTCAGCGCATTTCCATCCTAGACATCCAACGAGAGCCTTTGAACCGCCTTCCGTGTAAGGAACAGCGTGGTCTGGCACTTTGTATGAGTCTTTTGGTGTATACAGAGTGATAGGACTACCAAT
>JBFHUT010000069.1:0-5007 GCA_041589935.1 Minisyncoccia bacterium | reverse complement strand
TCCGTGTTGCGGCCGTTGCTGTTGGTAGCGCGATGAGAGACTTGAAGAAAGCTTCTGGCGAAGCCGGACGAGAAACACTTCTCGTCCGCACAGAAGCGTCGGGGCAGCGAGTTCTTAATATAAATTCGAGGTACGAAGAATTTTATTTAGAACTGGCGCCAAGTCTTTCAAAAATATACTTAGTGACTCGTGACCACAAGCAACTAGCATATGATAAAAGATATTGATGCAAAGGTGACCAAGTCACTCATCTCACTCAAAAAAGACCAAACGTCATCTGCTATAGTACCCTCATGCGAACCCTCATTGGCCTCATCTACAAAATCGGCTACCAAATATTCAAAGTCTATTGGTTCATCCGCCGCCCAAACACTGAAGGGGTACGTTGTATCATTAGAAATGGTGACGATATTCTGCTTATCAAACACAGCTACGGCAGCTATCTTTGGAACGTGCCGGGAGGAGGTATAAAGAAAGGAGAAACGCGAGAGCAGGCAATTCTGCGTGAGATAAAAGAAGAGGTGGGGCTAGAAGTAGAGGATCTGGTTTCTCGTGATTCAGTGTTTAACACCACAGAATACAAAAACGACACCATCCACGTCTTTGTTGCCACCTCACACAACCGAGACGTTACAGTTATCAGCCCAGAGATTAGAGAATCAGCTTGGTTCCCTCACAAGAATCTTCCTCCTAATACCGCACCTCTATTAAGACGTTTTCTTTCTCTAGTTGACTGGTCTTAACTGAGGTGACTATTCGCTTTTTTTGGGTTAGTATGGCAGACACAAAACAGTCCCTCGGACCGTTTTGCTCCTATAGTTTAATGGATAAAACTGCGGACTTCTAAGCCGTTGATCGAGGTTCGATTCCTCGTGGGAGCACAAATAATACTTCTGACTTGTTATTAGTCACTCATGGATACATCCTCTTCCCTCCATTACAGCGCAGGCGTCTCTTCAGCTAATGACTCATTTATGTCGAGAGTTTCTTCCTCTACTTCAACCTGAGTTTCAGTACCGATAGGACCTTCCATAGTCTCTTCAACCGCAACATTCTCCTCTTCTTCAACCACCTCATCAGAAGATGTAGCTGTTTCAATCGTGACTTCCTCAACCTCAACCGGCCGCACCACTATCGACTGCAGTAATTGTTGGTGCTCTGCTTGTCGTTTGGAGAAATTTTCCAAAGCATTAGTCACCATAGCTTCTCGATAAATATTTGCGTTATCGTTCGCCTCTAACACTGATACCGATAAATCACGATGCTCGACATACATGTATGCACTCCATACTGCACTAAGAGAAAATATAACCAGCGCGATAAATACACCAAGGACCCACTCCCTAACCGGATGAACGATATGGGGCGCCCTCATACCTTTCTTGATACGAAAGACCTTGTTGACCAATTCTTTGACTGTGTCTTTATTCGTCATAATTTAATACTAGCACTCGCAAAGTAACATCAGTTGTCCAGTCGACAGATGATAGGGCGGTCATTTCTACCTGAGTTATACGCAATACATAAGGCAGTGTTTCCAAAACCCGCAGAAAATCCCTGACTTGATCTTTTTTTCCAGCGTAAGAGAATGTCATCTCGGCCCAAACGCTCTTGTCCACTGGGTCAGTCACAGACTTTAGATCCTTTGTTTCTAAAGTAATATCTGACTGCTCAGCAAGCGCCTCGATGTTATTTAAGAGCGTAATACTATCGTCGTCCTTATCAAAAAAATAACTTTGGAGCTGGGTTCGATCGCCTGCTGATTCTTCTGCCAGGCGTTGTAAATGAAGATAGTTAACTTCCTGCGCCCGCTCCTCAGCCAATGAAGTGAGTTGCTCATTGAGCTCTGCTCCCTGCGCAATGACTCGAGTAATCATAAAAATAAAACCAACTGCAGAACTGATGATAAGAATGATGGCTATGACCAAATTTCTAACGGATTTCTTACTCATACTTCATCGGTAATATTTAATGAAATCACAATTTCGAAAGTGATGTCTTTGTCTCTGGCCAAGTTTGACAGCGGTAAATTAACCGAATCGACCATTTCTTCTGCTGATATCTGGTCCCGGAAGGTAGCCAACGCTTGCCGATTGTCAGCTATACCGGCTAAGGTGACGAGCTGCTTTCCTTCCGACCCAAACCCTAGAGACAGAGCGGTTAAGCTTATTTCTTCTCCTTGCAGAGATTCAAACAATGAAATGAACTCCGACATGGCTGGCTTGGCTGTTTCGTCTATGACAAGTTTTGCTTGTTGACTGGCCCGCACCAAATCACGCGAAGTATTACTATAATTTTGCACCTTCTCAGACGCTTTAGCGGCAGAGGCTTTATGGACCTCAACCTGTGAACCAATCAACACATAAGCTGGAAGGAGAATAAAAATCCCGGCTACTAGGGCCACCGACCAGAGTGACAACCAAGTAGAAACTGCTCGAGTCCAGTACTCCAGCACTAACTTCTTTTTGGCTCTTGGTGGGATAAGGTTGGTCATATTTTAGAAAGAGTCTCTCAAGGCTAATCCAATGGCCGTCGCGTAACCAAAGGAATGACGACGGTCAATTGGCGGGACATTATCATCTAGAGAGAGGGTGTTTTCCCACACGTTGCCGCGCATACAGGGCACTCCCAAGGTCTCGGTCAGATATGAAGGCAGGCCCTTTAAGTTGGCACTACCACCACACATCAAAACTGACGAGATTCTACGCTCATCGCTGTTTCCATTGCGCAAATGCCAATACTGCATGCGGGTGACGATCTCATCTTTGATCACAGAAATGGTACTAATGAGAGCTTCATGCACCTCAACCGAATCCACCGCCCGCACCAGGCCCTGAGTATTCTTTAACTTAGTCAGTTCCGACTCAGCCACTCCCTCCCCCACGACTCGACGTAGAGCCGTCGAGAGCAAGTCTCCACCGATATCAACGGTTGAGGTGTATAACAAAATACCTTTATAGATGATACCGATGCCAGTTCTGGTCTTACCAAAATCCACCACCATCACCGCCCCCATCATATCAGCCGGCACCATAGACCGGGCCATTGCCTGAGCCTCAACCTCAAAAGCGACGGGATGAAGACCGGCTTCGATACAAGCGTCATAATACTTTTGGATAGTTTCTTTGGCGTAAGCGGTGACTGATACCTGCGCACTCTTTCGCTCTTCTGAGCCTGGCAATATAGAATAGTCAAAAAAGACATCGCGTGACGGTATCGGAACGTTTTCCTCCAATCGAAACTCGAGCAATCCTCGCACCTCCTTGACTGGAATATTGTGTTTTATCTCTGTCTCAAACAGATATGCTCTTTCTTCTGGCAAGGAAACACTAATGAACTCAGCCTTAGTTTCAGCTTTAAACTCTTTTAAGACTGCTACCAGCTTAGCCGGATCTTTAACCTGGCCACGCTGCACCGTTCCGTTAGGAATAGATATTTCTCCCCAAATTTTCAACTTACGATTTGTACCCGACCGAGAAGAAGGATGAAAACCAATATACTTGAGAGAAGTATCAGAAATATCCACCCCGATACTAGGCATGGTTAGGTATGTCGGCGGCGGCAGCAATCGCGAAAGAACAGATGACATAATGTACCTCTAGTATACGATGTTGCTGGCTTTGTTTCGAGACAGCAACTCACATCTTTAACCAAATATAGAGAGCAGCCAAAATAATAACGATAACTGAGGTTACTCCTAAGTAACGCTTCGCATAGGAAACCGCCTGTGGGCCAAAGCGATAAGTAGCATATCCCACTACTGCGTAGCGAAAACCACGACCAAGTACAGAAGCGATGATAAAGGCTCCTAAACTCCCCTTGATTACTGACACCACCCAAGCTACCAACGTATACGGCACTGGCGTGACTGCCCCTACCAAGGTGAGCACAAAAGCACTAGAGCCATTGCTATTCACTAAAACATTAAATTCTTCAGCCAAAGCTGGCGTCATCCAGCCTTGAATCAAGTCAAAGAAAAAAGCCGCCATCGCAAACGCAGTAATACCACCAATGACTGATGAAATAGTTGTGATTACTACTAACGAAGAGGCTTTTGAGCGATTAATCAAAATCGCTGCGGCTAAAAATGGATCCGTGAGGATTGGCACTGGCAGAGCGGACTCAATGAAAGAGATTCCAGCCAATATCGCAGTTCCATAACGCGACCGTAAGAGCTGCTTGGCTTTCGTTACCGAACTAGCCTGCAAAACACCCTCGACTTTCTCTTCAATTTTTTGTTCAGGTGGCATTTAGACTATCGTATCAGAGTTCCGGGTGGAACACTCACTGCTGGATGAAGTAAGGTGAAGAGATCACCTTCTCCTCCTGCCAAAATCATCCCCTGACTTTCTAAACCACGGATAGTGCGTGGTTCTAGGTTAACCAAAAACGGACACTGCTTCCCTACAAGCTCACTGTAATCAGTAAAAAATTCCCTGATCCCAGAGACAATCTGTCGAGAAGCTTCCTCCCCCACATCAACTGTTAGTTTGAGTAATTTATCTGTTCCTTCCACCACCTCAACCTCGGTAATGGTACCAATTTTTATTTCCAGTTTGGCAAAATAGTCATAAGAAATGGACATGGTTTATTTGTTTTTTTGTTTAGCTATAAAACTTTCTAAAATAAGAGCGGCGGCCGAGGCGTCAATTTTTTCTGAACGGCCTTGGATGTGAGATGCTTGTTGAGTAGTGTATTGTTCGGGCTCAAGGTGGACCGGAATACCGATGCGTAAGGTCACATCGGTAATAAAATCTTTGACCTGCTCGTGAATTGGGTTTTCTTTACCTTGGTTATTTAAAGAGTGACCAATTATCATCTCCTCGATTCCCCGTTCTTCGACTAACTCCTCGATGAAAGAAAAGAACTTATCATCATTTGGCACTACCGCATGCGGAAAGGCCATGCTGCCTGAATCATCAGTTATAGCAATTCCGATCTTCTTTGATCCGTAATCGATCCCGAGCCTTTTCATGGAGGTAGCATAGCATGAAATGAAGCTTTGAT
>JBFHUT010000068.1:0-5208 GCA_041589935.1 Minisyncoccia bacterium | reverse complement strand
TCCTAATAGGCTTTCACGCAATATGCTCGAAGCAGGGGAGATAATAGACCTGTTAGACAGGGGTGTGATTAAAGACTTGAAGTTCCCTAGTCACACATTTGTAAACGATGCTTCAGGTAAGATGCTTTTGGGTATTGTGTTTGTAATGGCTAAACAGTACTCAGAGCAACTTAGTGCTGATATTAAGCGAGGTAACGACAAGAGCGTTGAGGCAGGTTTATACATAAACAAAGCAAAGCACGGTTATGTAAAGGACAACAACCAAAGGCTTCAGCCAGATGGCAATAATTGGGCAATTATTAAAGAAGCGTTTCAGATGAAAATGAAAGGCAAGTCGCTTGAGACTATTGCTAAGTTCGTACGCAATTCGGGTTACCACAGCCGAGGAAAAGACAATGTAAGGCGTGAAGTAAAAGTGTCACTTTCGATGCTAGGCACTATCTTCAGTGACCCTATCTATGCAGGCGTGCTTCAGTACGGTAAAAACGTGGTTAATCTAACTGAGCTATATGACTTTACGCCGATGATCACGGTACAGGAGTATCTGACAATTAACCAGTTTAAGTCACTTACACAAGCATTTAAGCCTCGCAAACACGCACGAGGAGATGAGACACGAGTTGCCGACTTTTTGCCACGTCAGGTTTATTGTCACCATTGTGGAGGCTTGATGCAGGCGGGGCTTAGTAAGGGTAAAACGAAAAAGTATTACTACTTTAGGTGTGAGACTAAAGACTGTGAAAGATACAACAAAGGAACGAGAGGGAACGTAGTACTTAACTTCGTCGATACGTTTTTACGAAGTAAGCCGTTTGCCTCACAGAAGATGTATGAAAGCTACAAGCAAGAGATAATCAAAATACAGAACTTAGGGCTTTCAGAAATTAACTCACAGATTGCTAGTGCTACAAAGCAGGCAAGTTTGTTTGCCGACGAATGGCTAGCATCAAACTCAATCTCTCAAAAGAGACTGATGTGGGAACTAAACAAATACAGAAGGATGAGCTGAAGCGTCTTGAGCAGGTTCTACTAGAAGCTCAAACACAAGCCGAGGAACTTAAAGCCAAGAAGGCGAGGGTGAGTAAAGCACCACTAACCTTTAAGGAGTTTTCTGAGATTATGGACAAGATACCCGATGATATTAAGAAAGTTCAATCAACAACAGAGAAACACGCCTACATCGCACCTATCTTCTTGAACTTTTCTGTAAGTGCAAAAAAGGTAGAAAATTACACGTTAAAACAGCCTTTTGAGGGGCTGTTTAACGAGAAATTATCTGAATGTGGAGATGGGAGTGAAGTGCCTGCGCACTTAACGTGGAAATCGAATCGCCGGAGTGATGTATTTTGCTCCTTTTCCTAGAGCAAAATACGAGTGAGGCGTGACTCGCGGCACTTGCTAGTTTTAGAGCGAAGCGAATAAAAATAGCTTAGTGACCGTCAGGTTCAACTCCCCCCATCTCCACATAAAAACACAAAGCCACCCAGAAGGGTGGTGTGTTTTTTTGTGGAGATGGGGGAAATCGAATCCCCGTCCGAATCAGGGTGTGGTCGTGAGTCTACAGTGCGTAGTTAATCCTTTGGTTTAAAGTCGCTTGCTAAAGAATCAACAAAACACAAACGACTCGAGTTGTTACAAAGCTCGAAAACCTATGACAACGACAAGGGTTTCCAAAGTCTCGTGGCTATTCTACAGAGACCAGCGTATGAGACGTTTACTGGTTCTGCATCGCAACGGCGAGCGTTAAGTTACGCTACTGCGGGTGCGAATCCAAATGCGCGAGCAAATGGACTTGGTACTGCTTTGTCTGCACGTACAAGGTGACCCTTCTTAACGAAATATGGTCAATTTCGACACTGCACACAACCGACACGACTAACCGTCGATGCCTAGCATCCCCCGCGCCCCTTTTTTCTCATGTTCGTTATATTGTGGAGATAACTAGCAGAAGAAAAAAGAGGCGCGGGGAACGGTGTACAAAATAATTAACTGCAAAACGGTGGGTTGGACGGCGAGCTTGCTCGCCGTCCAACAGTTTAAGGATCAATGTACCCGAGGTTTCTCAATATCGGACGAATCAGGTTTGAAGAAATCGTCCAGTTTACCTACCACGGGGGCAGGCGGGATGCCAGATTCAGGACGCTCGGTCCACTCGTACTCCTGCAACTTTGGCTTGAGTTCGGGGACTTCGTTGATGCTGACTTCTGGCTTCGAGGGAGGAATTTCTTGCTGTCTGTAATAACGAGACATAAGCACCTCCTTTTCTAAGTATGGTGAGCAAAATACCCACCGTTTTACAGTTAATTTTACTATTAGCTGCAAGTAGGTGGGTCGGACGGCTTTGTAATGCCGTCCGACAGTGGTTTTTACTCGAAGAGCATATCGCGAGCAAAAGGATTCCCTGAACTCGCTTCGTCGGACAATAAACTGTCTGTGACCGCGTGTTCTTCGAAGCCGTTTGGTTCCATGCTTCTGGAGTAAAGACGCTGGCTTTCTTCTTCGGATACAGGGATTACGTTGTCATCTCCACAGAACAAATCTTTGAAGGGCATAAATCCTCCTGTCTGTTTGGTTCGGTGAGTCTTTGCCCACCTACTTGCAGCTAATATTGATTTTTCAAGGTGCGGTCGATGTCTCGCTTGCTATCTCTAGCTTTGAGAGTCTCACGCTTATCGTATTTCTTCTTCCCGCGTGCCAAAGCTATTTCGAGCTTTATTTTTCCTTTATTACTGTACAATCTAATTGGTACAGCTGTCAAGCGAGCAGTTTCTGTCTGCTGTTCATAATGGCCTAATTCTTTTTTAGAGAGTAATAGTTTGCGCGGTCTTTCGGGATCATAATTTTTTGGAGTATTGGCGACCTGGTAGGGAGAGATTGATGCCCCTACCAGAAAGGCTTCGCCGCCACGAATAATTACATAAGCACCTTCTAGCTTACCTTTTCCAGCTCTAATAGACTTTACTTCGTGACCTTGTAGCACCAAACCAGCCTCGGTGGTATCGAGGATCTCATAATCAAAGCGAGCTTTTCGGTTTTGGATATAAGTACTCATATGGGTAATGTACTTTAGCAATGATACTACAGAGAAACAAGAATATTTCTTGAGAAATAATGAAAATTATAGCGTTTCGGGTCGATTTCTGTATAATAGCCCTCATATGAATAAGCCTGAAAATACCGAGGAAAAGAAGGAGGTTGGGCAGGAAAATCAGACTGAAATGCCGACTCCTGAAGAAACCTCATCAGACGATAAGAAAGAGCAGCCAAGACCAATCCCGAAAGCAGACGAACCCAAGAAACTACGGGAAAGTTTACGTCAGAATGGAAAGAAGATGCCGATTGGTCCGGGCAATTTTTGGAACAACATGCTTTCAACCGTGTTGTTGTTGATTTTCGTAACAGCACTCTTTTCATACATCACCGAAAACAAAGTAGAGCCTGAAGAGCTCACTGTGACCGATGTGGTCAATCAAGTTAAAGCCGGTGAGGTTGATACGATCATAGTGCGTGGTGCTGTTTTGGAGGTGTCTTACAAAGATGATACACGAGCTCCTGGTGAAGCAAAGCGAGAAGTTGATGCTTCGGTTACTGAATCACTAACCAATCTTGGCGTAACAGCAGAGGAACTGTCTACTATAACTATTGATGTACAGCGTGAGACTGGATTTATGTACTGGTTGGCCCAGTTTGCACCATTCCTGTTTCCTTTGATCCTCCTCGGTGTGATCATTTGGTTCTTTACTCGTTCGGTGAAGGGGGCTGGTATGCAGGCACTTAATTTTGGCAGCTCCAAAGCTCGAATGATCGACCCAAACGACACTACCCAAAAAGTCACTTTCAAAGATGTGGCCGGAGCTAAAGAAGCTAAGCAAGAACTCGAAGAAATAGTCGACTTCCTCAAGAACCCAAAGAAGTTCCTTGATATTGGAGCAGAGATTCCAAAGGGTGTGATGATGATGGGTTCACCAGGAACAGGTAAGACGTTACTTGCTCGTGCTGTGGCCGGGGAAGCGGGAGTGCCATTCTTCTCAATCTCAGGTTCTGAGTTTGTGGAAATGTTTGTGGGAGTAGGTGCTTCACGTGTACGGGATCTCTTTTCAATGGCTAAAAAAGCCGCTCCAGCCATTATCTTCGTAGATGAGATCGATGCGGTCGGACGCGTACGTGGTACTGGTGTTGGGGGAGGAAATGACGAACGAGAACAAACTCTTAACCAGATTTTGGTCGAGATGGACGGCTTTGAGCCAAACGCAAAAGTAATTGTGATGGCAGCCACCAACCGACCAGATGTACTTGACCCAGCATTACTTCGACCAGGTCGGTTTGATCGTCGAGTAACGATTGACTTGCCAGACCGAAAGGATCGCGAGGCGATTCTTGCCGTGCACGCACGTAAGAAGCCGCTGCAGGAAGACGTGAATCTAGAGATTATAGCGCAGCGTACTCCCGGTTTTTCTGGTGCAGATCTATATTCACTCATGAACGAAGCAGCAATCCTGGCAGCTCGCGAGAAGCGCAAGAAAGTAGGGCAGTTCGATATAATTCGTTCGATTGAAAAGGTGATGCTTGGTCCTGAGAGAAAGAGTCATGTGCTGAGTAAGTATGAAAAACTGGTGACAGCGTATCACGAGGTGGGTCACGCTCTAGTGGCTTCTGTCTTGCCGTACGCCGACCCGGTGCAGAAGATCTCAATCATCTCGCGCGGACGCGCAGCTGGTTATACTCTCAAGCTACCTGATCAGGATCGTCGTATGCATACTCGTAAGGAGTTCTATGACGACATCGCGATGACGCTTGGTGGTTACGTGACTGAAGAAATGGTCTTTGGTGATCTATCAACCGGTCCATCAAATGACTTGCAGGTGGTAGCCGGTATGGCACGCGACATGGTGACTAAATACGGTATGAGTGAAAAGCTTGGCCCGGTAGCTCATGAGTCTTCAGGTGGACGTCTCATTGGCGGTGGTATGTCTGAAGATCGCGGTTATGGTGCACAGACTGCAAGGCTCATTGATGAAGAGGTAAAGCGGATTATTGAAGAAGGAAAAGACAAGGCTCGTGAGATTCTCATCAAGTACCGAGAAGCTCTTGATGCGATATCTAAGAAACTAGTTGAGGTTGAAACGCTTGAGCGTGACGAGTACGAAGCTCTTTTGAAACAATTCAATGTACCAATCAAGGATGCTTACACTGAAATGTATAAGGAGG
>JBFHUT010000067.1:0-5363 GCA_041589935.1 Minisyncoccia bacterium | reverse complement strand
TGCCTCTACGCAAGTGGATAGGTTGTGGACACCTTACCTGCCATGGAAGCTGACATAATTTGGGCTATCGTGGCCTTGATTTCAGTATTGAAGTCTTAATTAACGGCAAACCAGTACCTATGAGGTGCTGGTTTTGTGTTGACTTACAGCCATAATCCGGCTACCGTACCGACTAGAAAAGTTTCCGAGGAGGATTTACACATGAAGAGTGTCGGAGTAATGCTCGATATCGGGGCAGGTAATACCAAGTTCGTACGGTCCTACCGTAGGTACAACTCAAAACAATCACTGATGTATCTCTGTGGCGAGCCCGGGTTTTCAGACCCCTGGCGTAAAGGAAAGCTACTGGCAAACCCCAAGAAAGGAAAAATTGTGAAGGTGCGTGCCAGCTACGATGATTTTGGGTTACCTGACGATAGTTTGGATATTGTGTCGCTAAACGCTCCGCATCCTTTTTGTCCGCCATGCGGAATAGGTAAGGAATTGGTACGTTGTCTACGCTCAGGTGGTCTGTTCTTCTCGGCTCATCCAGTTGGTTGGCATCCAAAATTGCCTCCTGAAGAATTTTATGAGGTGTTGTTCCCGGCGAAGGGAGAAGGAGAAACAAAGCCCGAGGTTTACTTCAGGCGTTATGGCTGGGATAGGATTGATATTCATCTTGATATCGGTGGTGGTCCGGTCATTGTCTATCCGGCTAGTCCGACGTTGCGTAATCGGTTAACACAGGGCATGAGGACAAATGACATTTCCTATGTATATTCTGGTATGTATGAAAGACCGACTTGTAGGGTGTGGGTAAAGACATAACCTTATTAAGTAATGAAGCCCAGCTAACGTTTGTTAGCTGGGCTTTTTGTTTAGGTGTACAATGCCCAGGTATGAACGAAAGAATAAAAAACATCATTACTGGCTCTGATAGCCATGCTTTGGCCACGACTGGGCCAAGAGGACTAAATGTAGTTCCTCTTTCGGTTGTTGAGTTGCGCGATCATGAGATACACCTATACGATTTCTTCATGGGAAAAACAGCGGACAATCTCCAAGCTGGAGACGAAGTAGCTCTCACCAGCTGGAAAGATTTTGTGGGGGTGCAAGTGAAAGCGCGGGTGGTGTACGAGACAGACGGTGAGGTGTTTGAGTCGGCGGAGGTGGAGATGAAGGAACGCTTTCCTGATCGAACACTTAAGGCAGTGATCAGGCTTACTCCGACAGCTATTTATGACGTCGCTCCCGGGGCAATTTCTGACAACTTATTAGAGTAGCAGTGGATAAGAAATTTATTAAATAGCAACGACATTTTGTATTTTTTATTAACATAAACATACTTTGTAAGTAAGGATTGGTTTGAAAGTGGGGTATACTGTCTAGACGTAAGAGCTTTCGCTCTTGCGAACATGTTTCAATTCTGAGGCTTAGCCTCCAGGCGGCGCCCACCAGGGACTACGTATCGCGACTACGCAGTCCCCGCTGGGCGCCGTTTTGTATTGTATTGTGGACGCATATTTCATATGATTGTAGTTAATGTTATGAGAGCCTCGTATCTATTTGCATTAGTGTTGACAGTAGTGGGAGCTGGTACTTACTGGTATCAGTCTTCGGCAGCGATGTGCCCGGTGCCTTTGTCGTACCGGATCGGAGAAATAGACCCCTCATTTGAAATAACTGTCGAGGAAGCTAAGCGTAAGGTGGCTGAGGCGGAGGAGTTGTGGGAGTTGTCGGCTAATCGAGAGTTGTTTGTTTATGATGATCTAGCAGACTTTACTATTAACTTTATCTACGACGACCGGCAGGAAACAGCTAACTTAGAAGGACATCAACGAGAAGTGCTTGATGCCGAATGGGAAAAGAGTGAACAGGTGGTAGAAACAGTAGAGTCTCTACAGGAAGAACATCGGTTGCTAGGAGTTTCGTACGAGGCTCGTGTCGCTGAATATGAAAAAAGGCTCGATGTATATAACAAAGAAGTTTCTAAGTATAATGATCGAGGGGGAGCGCCAGCTGATGTCTTTGAGAAATTAGAAATTGAGCGAAAAGAGTTGGAAAGAGAGTCCAAGAGCTTGTCTGACATAGTCAGTGAGCTAAATGCTATAGCGGCGCAGATTAATAAACTAAGTGAGCGCGCTAACCAGATGGTGACAGATTATAACGCCGGGGTAGAAAAATATAACAAGGAGTTTGGCTTTGCGCGAGAATTTACTCAAGGGGATTACCAAGGTGGACAGATTAATGTTTACAAATTTTCAACTGACACAGAGTTGGTGAGTGTGTTGGCGCATGAGTTTGGTCACGCGCTGGGTATCGATCATGTTGAGGGAGAGGATTCTCTCATGTACTACTTGCTCGAAGATACAGGCTTTAACCCAAAGCTCAGTCGGGCAGATATCGTTGCCTACCAGGAGGTATGTGGCGAGTCGGAGACTTGGGAACAAAGCCTAAGACGTACGGTCAGAGAATTTTTAGCAAAGTTTTAATTTAAGCAATAATTTATGGAAGGACTTTTTTATAACAAACAAATGAAGATCTTAGGTGGGATATTATTATTTATGTTAATTTTGGCTTTGGGTTCATACGCAAAGCTGAATTTCGAGAAGATTGAATACCTAAGCCCGATGCCAGCCACTATTACTGTTACTGGTGAAGGGGAATTGTTTGCTGTACCGGACATCGGACAATTTTCTTTTTCGGTGATGGCCGAGTCGGAAGATGTCACTGCCGCTCAAGAGCTTTCGGGCACTAAGGTGAATAGTATTTTAGAATATCTTCGTGAGCAAGGGATAGAAGACAAAGACATTAAGACCCTCAACTATAACTTGTATCCTCGCTATCGGTATGAAGAGAGGATTTGTCCATTGGGTTCATACTGCCCACCAGGGGAAAGGGTGCAAGATGGTTTCGAGGTGAATCAGACGGTCCAGGTAAAAGTCCGAGAGACTGACAAAGCACCTTCAGTAATTGCTGGTGTGGGAGAGCGAGGGGCCACCAACATCAGTGGACTAGAGTTCACAATTGATGATGTTGAGGTGTTGCGTAAAGAGGCAAGAGAGAAGGCGATTGTTGATGCTCAGGAAAAGGCTGCCGTGCTAGCTAATCAGTTGGGGGTAAAGATAGTGCGTCTGACCTCATATAATGAGCAAGGAGGTGGTTATGAGCCGTATTACAAAGCTGCTGCTATGGCCATGGATATGGAAGAGGCGGCTGGTTTTGGTGGAGCAGAACTGCCAATGGGAGAGGAGGGTACTAAGGTGGAGGTGAGTGTGACTTACGAGGTACGATAAGTGAGTCTTTTAAAGAGATGGCTCCGCAAAAGCGGAGCCATCTCTTTTCTTTTCTATGGTATTAGTGTAAAAGAAAGATAGTTTGTTGCTCACCCAGATGAGGAGAATCAACATGGATTATCTTTTAAAACAGTACATTGAGTGTAGGCAGGAAGAAGAAATTGAGTCCAATCAGGCAGATCACCGTCCTACCCGCCAAAATCAGCTGGAGGGTATAAAGGAGAGTTGTATAATCATGTTTAATAAAGGAGAGGAAATAGTCAAGACCATTTCTGAAGATGAAATTAGTCAATGTCGGGAAATGTATTTAGTCGATAACCCAAAGACTGGAATCTATTATGCTGACAGATTGTCTGAGATGACCCTGGAGGGGGCAAGGGTATTGGTTTCTACCTATCTACAAAGCCTAAGTAAGTTGCGTCTAATAAAAGAAAGGGTTTTGATTTGACTCATTAAAGAGGGGTGTCGCTACTGCAACACCCCTTTACTTTTTCACCAAGAGGCGTATGATGTCCGTAATAAAGCCCCGAGAGGGGTTTTAAAAATGAGCAAATATTCGAAGAATATATTGCGAATTTATGCCAGTAAATTGTGCCTTTCCTAGCACAATTTATCGGTGAAAATGGATCGATTTTAAAAATATATAATTTTGGAGTTATGGGACGCTCTTGGCGGAGCGCTACCGCCAGATTCATACCTAGAAAAGGGTCTGAATCGTGGCCAAGCGCCTGCCTAAGAAATTTATAGTCGCGTACGCTCCTTAAATCTTCTTAATGGAAAAACTAACCCAATACCTTCGCGATACCGCAGCTGAGCTTAAGCAAGTATCGTGGCCAACTCAACATCAAGCCATGATGTATACCATTTTGGTTATTGCTATTTCAGCGGTCGTTTCACTCTTTATCGGTGCTTTTGATTATGTCTTCTCAGAAGGCATCAAAGCGTTCATTAATCGATTCTAAGTTTTATGGCTAAGCAGCAAAGCACAGGTGAACGTCATTGGTACGCGATTCATACCTACTCTGGTTATGAAAATGCAGTAACTCGAAATCTAAAGCAACGGATCGATTCCCTCAATATGCACGACAAAATTTTCAGTGTTGTTGTACCAACTGAAAAAAAGATCCGGGTTAAGGGTGGCAAACGAGTGACCGAAGAAGAACGCATCTATCCAGGTTATGTATTGGTAGAAATGATTGTAGACGATGAATCCTGGTTTGTGGTGCGTAACACCCCGCGTGTAACTGGGTTCGTGGGTAGCGGTACTCAGCCAGTACCACTCACTGAGGCTGAATACAATTCACTCATGAAGCGTATGTCTAGTGACACCGTCAAGCACAAGGTAGACTTGATGGCGGGCGATATGGTGATAATCGCAGACGGTCCATTTAAAGATCTGGAAGGAAAGGTTGGAGAAGTTGATGAAGAAAGCGGAAAGGTAAAGGTTCTCGTTTCAATGTTTGGGCGGGAGACACCTGTCGAACTAGACTTTCTCCAAGTTAAGAAGGTTTAATTTGCGCAACTACTTTGTTGCTACGCGGAAAATTTTTCTCACCGTACAATAAAAAAGCACGACTCGGAAAATTTTCCGCTAGCGCCGCGTATTTGCATCAAATTAAAGCCTTCTTAGTAAAGAAAGCACAGAAAAGCAAAAACAACCACGTTAGTGGTTGTTTTTGCTTTTAATGCTTGCAAAACAAGTGTTTCTATTGTACGATACGCGGGCTTCTAGACGGGTGCGGCTATGGAACGTGCTTGTCACAAACAAATTTTTAATCTAAAAACATGGCAAAAAAACTACTAAAGCAAGTAAAGGTACAGGCTATTGGTGGCAAGGCAACACCAGCTCCACCACTTGGTCCAGTACTTGGTCAGGCTGGTATTAACATCGGTGAATTCGTTAATCAGTTCAACGAGCAAACTCGCGAACGTATGGGGGAGGTGGTACCGGTTATCATCAACGTCTACGATGACCGAAGTTTCACCTTCATTACCAAAGTGTCACCAATGTCCCGGTTGATCTTGAAGAAGATCGGTAAGCAGAGCGGGTCTGGAAAGAATCTGGTTTCTAAGGCGGGAACAATTACC
>JBFHUT010000066.1:0-5607 GCA_041589935.1 Minisyncoccia bacterium | reverse complement strand
TTGTTTTGAGCGCGCTGTAACTATTGCCGAACCTAAACAGTAACTAAAAATTGAAAATACCTGGTGTAGTACCAGGTATTTTTTGACTATTTTCGATAAGGTGGCAGAATAAGGCTTATATTACTTGGGCAGATCGGGAATTTATTTTACATATGCATAAAAAGTTCGACCATAAAGAGATTGAAGGAAAGTGGCAAAAACACTGGAAGGAAAATGGCAACTACGATCTAAATAAAAGAGATGATTCTAAAGAAAAGGAGTATGTTCTCGTAGAGTGGCCATACCCATCAGGTAATCTTCATATTGGTCACTGGTACGCATTTGCTGTCCCAGACATCTACGTACGATACCGTCGCATGATCGGTACCCAAGTCCTGTATCCGATGGGCTTTGATGCATTTGGTTTGCCGGCTGAAAATGCCGCCATCAAGAGAAATAATAATCCTCGAGAATGGACTGAACAAAACATCGAGTACATGAAAGGTCAACTGAATAGCATGGGTAATGCTTTTTCTTGGGACAAGACGACTTCATCAACTGACCCAGAATATTTCAAATGGACTCAGTGGATGTTTACAGAATTTTTCAAAAACAACATCGCCTACCGTGGAGAGGGGGTAGTAAACTGGTGTCCAAGCTGTAATACTGTAATCGCTAATGAGCAAGTACAAGCAGACGGCACCTGTGAACGTTGCGACAACCTGATTGAAAAGAAGAAAATGCCCCAGTGGATGATACGGATTACTGACTTTGCGGATGAGCTTATAGACGACCTAGAAGGACTTGACTGGGCAGAACATATAAAAGATGCTCAACGCAACTGGATCGGGCGCTCTGAGGGAGCTCTGATAGATTTTAAGCTGTCTCTGGGGGAGCAGGTGACTGTATTCACCACTAGGCCAGATACACTCTTTGGAGCGACGTACATGGTGTTGGCGCCTGAGCATGAGTTAGTTCACAAATACCGTGACAAAATCAAAAACTGGTCCGATGTAGAGATTTACATCACTGCCACCAGACAAAAAGCTGAACAAGACCGCCTCGACAATACCAAAGAGAAGACTGGCGTGAAGCTAGAGGGTATCACTGCAACAAATCCTGCCACCGGTGAGGAGATCCCTGTTTACATCGCTGATTATGTACTAGCTTCATACGGCACCGGCGCCATTATGGCTGTTCCTGCACATGATGAGCGAGATCATGCGTTTGCACAAAAATTTGGAATAGATATTAAACAAGTAATTTATCAAGATGATGGTACTTTCCGTGATTCTGTAAACCTTTCAGCAAATATAGGACAAGGTAAGCTAAAAAACTCTGGTGAGTTTGACGGTATGGATTCTGAGGAAGCAAAAGAAGCCATCACCATAAAGGTTGGGGGGAAATTAACTAACACCTACCGCTTGCGTGATTGGTCGATTGGCAGGCAGCGCTACTGGGGTGTACCGATTCCAATAGTATACGATCCTGAAGGAAATGCGCGTCCGGTACCTCTAGAGCATTTACCATGGAAACTGCCTGAGGACGTTGACTTCAAACCAACGGGAGTGCCGCCACTATCAAAATCACAGGAACTTAAGGAAAGAACTGAAAAGATTTTTGGCGCTGGCTGGACACCTGAAGTAGAGACGATGGATACTTTCGTTGATTCTTCCTGGTACTACCTTCGTTACATCGATAATAAAAATGACAAGGAATTTTCTAGTAAAAAAGCACAGAAAACTTGGTTGCCGGTAGATTTATATTTTGGTGGAGCAGAGCACACCACCATGCACTTGCTGTACTCGCGCTTCTGGCAAAAGGCCCTACACCGACTTGGGCACGTCGAGCACAAAGAACCTTATACTCGTCGCATCAACCGCGGTCTGATTCTTGGCCCGGACGGAAATAAAATGAGTAAGAGCAAAGGAAACGTGATTGATCCAGACGAACAGGTCGAACGAGTGGGGGCCGACACCGTTAAAATGTACCTTGCCTTCATGGGGCCATATGGAGAAACGGCAAACTACCCATGGGATATGGGCGGGATCGCTGGACAAAGACGTTTCCTTGAACGAGTAAATGGACTTATTGAGCACATTACTGACAATGAAGACAAGGACATGACTGCCTTACTTCATAAAACAATCAGAAAAGTTACTAACGACATTCAGAATTTTAAATTCAATACTGCCATCAGCGCCATGATGATTTTTCTAAATCAGGCAGAGAAAACTGGACTATGCAGAGAGTCATATTTATTATTCTTAAAATTGCTAGCACCGTTTGCACCACATCTCACCGAGGAGCTCTGGTATGAGGCAGAAGAAAAAGGGAGCATCCATCAACAGACATTCCCTGAGTTTGATCCGGGATTGGCGAAGGATGAGATGGTTACTATTGGTGTACAAATTAACGGTAAAATGCGCGGTGAAATTACCATTGCACCAGGCGCAGATGAAGAGACTGCACTTACCGCCGTCCGCAATAACGATTCATTACAAGCTAAACTTGGCGAAAACAAACCAAAACGAGTGATTTACGTACCCGGCAGGATATTAAATTTAATTGTATAAATCCAAAGGTGAGTAACACAGTGTTGACCAATTGTCACCAACATGTTATAAATTTGGCCACGCATTGAGGATTGAGCAAGAAAGCAACCTTCGAAAATAATTATTATGATTTCATTTAAACCGAAACAAATTACCAAGACACTCCTGGACGTACTGCCAGAGCGCGCTAGAGACGTACTCGAAAAGCGCTACGGGCTCGGAAAGGATGGCGAAACCTACACACTAGAAGCGATCGGTCAGTCTTACGGCATTACTCGTGAACGAGTACGTCAGATCGAGAACTATGGCATTCAGTCAATTCAGAAGTCTGAGGTGTACAAGAAGCATTACGAACTCTTCATTGAGATGCAAAAGCTGATTGATCAACTCGGTGGTGGCCTGATTGCTGAACACGTACTACTTGATGAACTTTCAGATGACCCAGTGGTTCGCAATCACCTGTACTTCCTACTAGTGGTTGGTGATCCGTTTTACAAGAGCAAGGAAAACCCGCAGTACGCCCACAGGTGGTACACTGAGCGAAAAACCGCTGAACATGTCGAAAAGGCACTACAGAACGTGTACAAAAGCCTCAGCCGCGACGAACTAGTAAGCGAGTCAGAAATTGTTAATCGCTTCAAAGCAGAGCTGTCAGATATTGCTGATAAACACAATGAAGAGGTACTGAAGCGTTGGCTACACATCTCAAAGCAGATTGGCCGCAATCCACTAGGTGACTGGGGGCCAGCTGATAGTCCAAACATCCGGGTTAAAGGTATTCGAGACTATGCTTACCTAGCAGTAAAGCGCCACGGCTCATCGATGCACTTCCGCGAAGTAGCTGATACTATCAACCAACTCTTTGGCCACAAGGCTCACATCGCCACCACCCACAACGAACTCATAAAGGACCCCCGGTTTGTCCTAGTAGGTCGTGGTCTATACGCCCTCACTGAGTGGGGTTACACCGCCGGAGTAGTAAAGGACGTCTTGCGTGAAATACTCGAACAAGAAGGACCTCTTTCGCGCGAAGAACTAATCGATAAAGTTCGCAAAGAGCGCTACGTGAAGGACAACACTATTCTAGTCAATCTTCAAGATACTAATCTTTTCCGTAAACTTGCCAACGGAACATACACACTAGCTGAATAATGAATGGGCTCAGTTGGACATAAGTCCAACTGAGCTTTTTCAATTAGTGTACAATAATAGTAACTATGGGCTCAGTACCAAGAAGCATTTTTGGCGCAATAATGATTCCGCTTTTTTTGTTTATTGCTTTTGGCATCATGTCCTTTACGTTCAAGATAATGAACGTTGATTTGAAGCCAATTATTACAATCGTAATAGCTCTTACACCAATCTGGCTTCCATTTACACTCTTCTATATTACTTTTGAAATGTGGATGTGGGCAGTACGAGAAAAATTTAAATTTGAAAACGGAAGAACGACCCTTAGAATCAAACTACCTCAGGAGGTGCTCAAATCTCCTGAGGCGATGGAAAGTATCTTAACCCAGATACACAACCCAAACAGCCCAGACAACCTCATGCAGACATATTTAGACGGTAAACATCCCTTAGTCACCAGCCTAGAGCTAGTGTCTATTGGAGGGGAGGTACGTTTTTACGCTAATGTGCCTACTAAGAAGGTTAAAAACGCTCTGGAGGCACAGCTATATGCTCAATACCCAGGCATAGAAGTTATCGAAGAACCAATTGACTACACGGCAGAGGTGCAATGGGATCCTAAGAAGTGGGATTTAATTTCATTTCATATCGTTAAAAAAGAAGACGAAATATTTCCAATTAAAACCTATATAGACTACGGTCTTGATAAGCAACCAAAAGAAGAACTCAAGTTCGAGCCAATGTCACCAATCTTAGAACATCTAGGTTCTGCCAAGCCGCACGAGCGAGTCTGGATCCAAATTTTGATGGTCCCACACGTAAAACAGACATTCAAGACTGGCAGTCTGCAAAAAATTGGTACCTGGGATAGCAAGGCAGCAAAAAAGATTAATGAGATAATGAAACGTGATGATAAGGGTCTAGGATCTGAAGAAACTGAGAGCCGTCCAATTCTAACCGCCTCGGAACGTGACACTATCGCTGCTGTCGAAAGGAATGTGGGCAAATATGCTTACGTCACTGCTATCAGAGCAATTTACATTACCCAAGCTGGTAAATTTGACCCGGACATGATCGGTCCCATGCTTAGGGGTTTTGGTCAATACGACATTATCGGGCGTAATGGTCTTGGTCCACGTTGGCGCACTGACTTTAATTACAATTTCTTCCAAGACTTCACAGGCGCTAGAAAATTGCGTGCCAAGAAAAATGAACTTGAATTTTACAAGGCCCGCTACTACACAGAAGGTGAAAAATTAAGCAAAGTAGACGCTGCTAAGGTTATGTCAGTAGAAGAAATAGCAACTATTTTCCACATTCCTGGTACTTCTGTCATCACACCATCCCTGCCACGTATTGAATCAACTCGCCGCGAAGCACCATCTAATCTACCGATTGGTATACCGAGATAGACACCATGCCAAACGAAGCTACACATTTTAGCCCTAACAGTCTATACGACATTGAGCCACCTGCATCAAAACACTTATTTAAGATGTCTGGTTTATTGACCGGTACTTTTCTATTGTTGGCTTTATTATCAATTGTTACATATAGCTACTTAATTAAACTCAATCAACCGCCTGACAATTTTCCTATTAACACGCCAATCACGATCGAACCTGGTACTGAGGTACGAGAAATTACAAAAATACTACAACGCGCCAACGTAGTGAAATCGGACAACCTTTTGTACTATCTAATCGTGCTCTGGCACGAACCAACCAGCCTGAAAGCTAGTACGTACATATTCAATGAACCAATCACAGCCAAAGAAGTGTCTCAGAGGCTAACTGAAGGTGATTTTGACACTGACTTGATTCGCTTTACTCACTATGAGGGAGAAAGAGTGAGACAGCTAGCTAAAAGAGCATCTGACAGTCTTCCGAATTTCGATTACGATCGTTTTATCGTCAATGCAGAACCTTTGGAAGGGAAGCTT
>JBFHUT010000065.1:0-5643 GCA_041589935.1 Minisyncoccia bacterium | reverse complement strand
TATTTGGCTCGTGGCTTCACTTGGTATGGCAGCTGGAGCAGGAGAGTTTGCGCTGACCGGAGCAGTTACCTTACTGGCTTTGATTGTGCTTTGGCTTTTGCCACCCTTTGAACATTGGTTAGACCGCTTGCATGAGTTTATAGAAATTAGTATCACAGTTAAGAATACTGACGCGGCAGAAGATAACGTGCTCGATATCTTTGATGAGTGTGGTATCAAGATAGTGCAGACTCGTCGTTCACGAATTTCTACCGCAGAGCGAACTATCTACGTGAAAGCCAAGATGACTCCGGCCAAACGACAGGAACTAAGTGAGATATTGGTGTCCGAGAAAGGAGTGATCGCTTTCGACGCATAAAAATAACCCCGCATAGTGTGCGGGTTTTTTTACTACCTCAGCTACCTTTGGGGCTAAGTTAGTGACTTTGGTCATCTGGCTTATAAAACGGTATACTAGGCTCACTATGAGCGATGTGGTGCAGCAGATTAAAGACAGAATTAATATCTTGGACGTGGTATCACCGTATGTTGAGCTTCATAAGGCGGGTAAAAATTTCAAAGGCAAATCACCGTTTTCAGCTGAAAAAACCCCTTCGTTTTATGTCTCGCCGGATCGTGGAATGTACTACTGTTTCTCTACTAGTCAGGGGGGAGATATTTTTAATTTTGTCCAAGCCATGGAAGGGGTGGATTTTAAGGGCGCACTGAAGATCTTAGCTGAAAAAGCGGGAGTGGAACTAGTGCCGGAAGACCCAAAAAAGAAGAGTGAGCGTGATCGTCTCTATGCTGTCATGGAAGCAGCGACTATTTTTTATTCCGAAAAACTGGAGACGGAAGAAGAGGCGCTTAAGTATCTCAAAGATCGGGGAGTTAAATCTGAAACTGTTGCTAAGTGGCGAATTGGTTTTGCGCCAGGGCCACCTAAGTCTGGCTGGCGTGAGGTCAAAACCGAACTTGAAGGAAAGGGCTACACAAAGGAGGAGCTCTTGAAGGCGGGGTTAATTAAAAACGCTGATGGTGGGAAGGAGCCGTTTGACGTCTTTCGTGATCGGGTAGTTTTTCCAATGAGTGACCCGAGTGGGCGAGTGGTAGCCTTTTCAGGACGGATCCTCCACCCAGATGATAAAGCACCAAAGTATGTTAACTCTCCAGAGACCGAATTGTATAAAAAGTCGGACCTACTATTTGGTTATGACAAAGCTAAGAATGGTATTCGCAACCTCGGTTTTTCCCTGATTGTAGAAGGGCAATTTGATGTAGTGATGTGTCATCAGGCAGGTTATGGTAATACCGTGGCGGTGTCTGGTACAGCGCTGACGCCCCACCATGTACAACTTTTAGAGCGTTTGTCTGACAAGGTGGTGCTGGCGTTAGACGCAGATCGGGCCGGGATTGCGGCTATGAAGAAAGGTGCTGACTTGATGTTGCGTCGCGGACTTGATGTAAAAGTAGCTGAGTTACCGCTCGGCAAGGACCCGGCGGATTTAATACAAGCTAACCCAGCTGAATTTAAACACGTGATAGGGAAGTCTGTACACGTTATTGAGTTTCTTCTTCACGTGCTTCGCCGTGAGGTTGCTGACGAGCGTTCTTTAAAGCTGAAAGCTCGGGAGGAAATATTGCCTTTTATATTATTGCTGTCAAGCCGGATCGACCAAGAACATTTCGTTGGTAAGGTGGCTGAGTCAATTGGTACTACAACTGATGCAATACGATTTGAACTAGAGAGATTGAGAGAGTTGGCTGCTAGTAATTATGAGTCAGCTTCACCTTTATATAAGGAGACCAACGAAGTCTCGGGACAGGTGCGACCTGTGGGAGATCCGGTACATAAAGCTTATATTTTTCTCAAAGCAGCAGTGGAGATTATTGATAATAAATTAGCCAAAAAAGTTGAGGAGCAACTAATGGAATTGAAACAAATTGTAGAACTGACTGATCCCGAAGAATCTGAGTTTGCAGGAGTAGTGTTTACTTTAGAACAGCAGTTTTCTTCGTTGCCTGAATTGGCTGTGCAGGAGGAAGTTGTGTCGCGATTAAATCAATTGCGAACAGGTCTCATTAAGCGTTTGTTAGCAGAACAGCGTCAAATTTTAATTGCGGCAGAGGAAACTGGCGGCGAGGATAAGATATCTTCAGCGCTGTTAAAGATTCAAGAGCTTGAAACAAGATTACGGGCTCCATCGTACAAAATAGAAAGCCTGTTTGAAAACTAGTCTTTGGGCACTAGACATTTTAAGGTTTTTCTGTATAGTTGGGAACATTATGGCTGCCAAAAAGGCCACAAAAAAAGTTGCGAAAAAAGCGGTGAAAAAAACCGTCAAAATAGTAAAAAAATCGGCCCCGAAAAAAGCTACGAAAAAGACAGCTAAGGCCACCAAGAAGACTACTGCAAATAAAGCTGTAGCAAAAAAATCCACAAAGAAAGTGGTAAAGAAGACAGTGAAAAAGACAGTAAAGAAAGTCGCTAAAAAAGCGGCTGCTTCGACTGCCAAAAAAGCCACAGCAAAAGTGGAAAAGAAGACAGTTAAAAAGGAGGTTTCGCCAAAGAAACTTACTAAGTCTGAGAAGATACTTGAAGCCAAGGCAGCGGATTTAATGCAGCTTGGTAAAGAGCGCGGTTATGTAACTTACGATGAGCTTTTGCGATCTTTTCCAGAGATTGAGAAAGATGTGGATTTTCTTGATAAGTTGTACGAACGATTTGGTATTGCAGGAATCGATGTTCTGCAAAGCGGGGGTATGCTAGGAGACGATCCGAGTGTCGAAGTGATTGCACAGAAGAACGCCTTTAAGCGTAGTGACAGTGGCTATGACTCGATCCAGATGTATCTTCGCGAGATCGGTCAGTACCCGCTTCTAAATGCTCACGAGGAAAAAGTACTGGCTAAGCGAATTGTAGAAGGTGATGATGAAGCTCGTAATCTACTGGCTCGAGCCAACCTGCGACTGGTGGTGTCGATCGCTAAGAAGTACGTTGGCCGTTCACCAGATCTGACTCTGCTTGACTTGATTCAGGAGGGTAATCTTGGTCTCTTTAAAGCGGTTGATAAATTCGATTTTACTAAAGGATTCAAGTTCTCTACTTATGCTACTTGGTGGATCCGTCAGGCTATCACTCGTGCCTTGGCTGACCAATCACGTACTATTCGTATTCCGGTGCACATGGTAGAAACCATGGCTAAGTATAAGCAGGTGTCTCGACGTTTGGCGCAAGATCTAGGTCGTGACCCGATGCCAGAAGAAATTGCAACTGAAATGAATGTTGAGGTGGAGAAGATTTATCAAATTGAAAAGATTAGTCAGGACACCATATCGCTTGAGCTACCAGTAGGTGATGATGATGATCGTTCACGTCTTTCAGACTTTATCTCTGACGATAAGATAACTTCACCAGATCAAGAAGTTTCTCATAGTATTCTGACTGATCAGATCGGTGAGATTCTTGAGACTTTGTCAGACAAAGAAAGAAAGATTCTGGAGATGAGACATGGTCTCTTAGATGGTACCTACCATACCCTTGAAGAAGTAGGAAAGGAGTTTGGTGTAACTCGTGAACGTATTCGTCAGATTGAAGCTAAAGCTTTAGAGAAGATTCGCCAACACGAGAAGGCGCGTAGACTGAAGTCGTACTAGGGTACGACTTCATACATCGTATTCTCCCCAGGTAGGTCGAATACGATGTCTGCGGACACACTGAAATTATATGACCAGTTGCGCTGCTCATTAATTTCAGGGCCGCCGCCTAAAGTCATACTAGAGATATGATCTAACAACAAAAAACCACCGATTCGGTGGTTTTTTGTTGCTATGCTGCGTCCATAAATTTGGCCAGAATTTGCTTAAGTCCTTGGCGAGAGATTATACCGATTGGTCTGTTTTCTTCATCGACTACTGGAATGCGTGCGCGTTCATGAGCGATGGCAGTGGCAATAATAGACATGAGGTTATCGTTAAGGGTAAGGGCAGTAAAATCTTGCGACATAAACTCTGATGCTGGCAAATCACGCACGACATCAATTGAAGCGATGAAGGCGTCATCAGTCGTAAAGTGCTCAATTACTTCTGAGCCGTTAAGGGTGTCCGGTACAATGGCATCTAGCAAGTCAGCCACAGTAACTTCTCCAGATAACTCACCATTTTCATTAGTAACCAAAAGAGTATTGGTGTGCTGGGTGTTCATCGCCTTAAGGGCGTCCGCAAAGGTATCGGTCTCGGAAATAATAACGGCTGGTTTTACAATGTCTTTCACCTGCATATGAGTAAATCATACACCGATATTTATGGTGAGACAATCACTCTTCTACTTATTGCCAACCTTCAGTTCGTCTTTAAAGGTGATATATAACTTTGGTGTTATGAGCTCCTTACGGAAAATATCTTCGAGTACATTTTCTTCAATGGTGTGTACGCCATGTTCGGCTAGTGATTCAGCTAATTCTTTGGCTTGTTTCGGGTCTTCTTTGCTGAGAATGCGTAGTTTTTCTAGAGAGTTAGTTTTGAAGTTGCTGTATAGGTCGTGTACGTGAGTAACCGCTCCAGCAGTAAAGATAGTTGAAGATGCTCGCTCAAGAAGGTCTAATTCTTTTAATACTTTGCGAGAAATAATAGCTTGGGCTCGGTAGTACATGTATCGTTCCGCAAATGATTGTTGGCCGACTGGTAGACCAAAAAGATTGCGAATAGAACGGAAGAAGCGATCAAAAACGTCACGACCGTCAGCGTGAATAGTCACGTCTGGAGCTAGGTCCCCTTCTTCAACCGCTTCAAGCTGGAGGCGTAGCTTACCGTTAATTCGCCGAAATACTGATTCGGTGATTTCGTTGGTGTTATATAAAACCTTGAGGTGTCGCTTCTCTATACCAATGGCAAAAATGCGAAGGACGCGGAAGGTGAGGTCATCACGACGTTCTTCGGATAATGCACAAACCTCCCCGCAAGCACGGTGGAAAGCAGCTTTATGCTCCTCAAGTAAGGTGTTCGCAATTTCTGAATCAATATAGCCTCGTTCCTCGTATTTGGTTAGACGCTCGGTCACTTTGTGGTGAATCAATGCGCGCGCTTCTTGATATTCGACTTCTTCTACCGCGGTTAGATTATCGAGGTTAAATTTCTTCACTAATTTTTTAATAGTTGTAGCTTTGATAAATAAGGTGGCCGCTATACAACCGGTTGTGATAGCCAAGAGAAATTCTTTAGGACTGACGGTTAGGCTCCAGCCTGGCACACTTAAGTCATCAGGGATAAGGAGTACCATTGTCACTGCTAAGGCACCACGTAGCGAGCCCCAAGCTAGGAGATGCTGCCAAGCAGTGGGAAGGCGTCGGGCAGGCTTTTGGAATAGATTGTAGAGTGAAATAACTGGATAAATCGATAGGGCACGTGCCACAGCAACTGTCAGAATGGTGATAATAATTGACCAGAAAATGACCGGTTCAAATAGAGGAATATCAACCATCAAAACACCGATGAGGATAAAGATTAGGGAGTTGGCCATGAAAGCAAACTGTTCCCATAGATTGCTGACAAAGGCTTCGGCGTGCTGGTTTATCTTAGTGCGTCCGTAGTTACCCATTAGAAGTGAAGCTACTGTAGTACTTATGATCGGTGAGATGTGAATTGAAAAACTGTCGAATAGTTCTG
>JBFHUT010000064.1:0-5722 GCA_041589935.1 Minisyncoccia bacterium | reverse complement strand
GGTCCGTTCATAAGCATACCTAGACCGCTAACTACAAATAGAAATCCCATTAGTGCTCGTCCTAACTTAGTTCCTCTATCACGGACTAAATCACGTTGAGGCTCAGTAAGCATTAAAACCATAATACAAAAAATTAACTGAATAAAACTAAGAATATTATAGCAGTTGTGGGGTATAATTTTGAACATGAAGTACTGGCTGATGAAAAGTGAACCAGAGGAGTTTTCGATTGATGATCTAAAGAGGGGTAAAAGGGAAGTGTGGGACGGAGTGCGTAACTACCAAGTACGCAATATGATGCGTGATCAGATGAGAAAGGGCGACTTGGCCCTTTTTTATCATTCAAACGCTGGTAAAGAAACTGGGGTGGTGGGAATAATGGAAATAGTGAGAGAATCTTATCCAGACCCAACGCAGTTTGATCCTAAGAGCGCCCACCCGGATCTTAAGTCTGATCCAAGTAATCCACGGTGGTTATGTGTGGATGTCGCGTATAAGAAAAAATTACCCCGACTTTTATCATTGCAAGAGTTGAAACAACAAAAAAGATTGTCCTCCTTACCGCTAGTCAAGAAAGGTAATCGTCTCTCCGTGATGTCTTTAAGTAAGGATCAGTTTGATTACATAGTTAGGTTGTCAGAAAAGTTAAGCAATATAAGTCATGGAAGCGGTAATTAGGTTAATTAGAATTTATAAAAAAGGGGAAGGGGACGACGATGGTGGTTTTTTACGTCTGTTTGTGTCGAAGAACTTGATTCAAGGAGCAGCAGCTGCTATTTTGGGTATTTTTGTACCAATCTTTCTTTACGAGACTTCCGGTGGGATCTTTTACGTAGTAGGCGGTTACTATGCACTACTGTCACTCTTATATCTACTTTTATTGGCTCCTGGGATGTATCTGGTAAATCGTTTGGGGTACAGTAAGGCACTAGTGTTGGGCGGAGTATTTAATGTTCTCTTGTATGTAATTATGTACATACTTACTCCAGATAACATCTGGACTTGGTTGTGGCCACTGGCAATCGCTATCGTGGCTTTCCGCATTTTTCACTGGGTGCCATTTCATGTTGATTTTACAATCTTCACTCGAGATGGTGAGCGGGGTAGGAGAGTTGGTATCACCATGGCTACTGTGGCCTTTATGGGGGTAATCGGACCTATTTTAGCTGGCTTTATTATTTCTCATGCCGGCTATCAAGCTTTGTTTGGCACGGCGATCGTTTTGCTTACTTTAGCTACTATTTCTTATTTCTTTGTGCCAGAAACTAACATGAAGTATGAGTGGTCACTGACAGAAACTTGGAGTCGGTTATTCGATCGTCGGGTACGTAACGTAATGGCGGGGGAGTTTGCCAACGGAGCAGAGACGATGGTTCAGGTTGTGGTGTGGCCGATATTTTTATATGAAGTGCTTGATGGCGACGTATTTGAGATAGGAGCGGTTTCAACCATTGTGGTCGGCTCCACTATCGTGGTGCAGTTACTGCTTGGTAATCATCTAGATAAGAAGAAAGGATCAAAAGAAAAGACACTCAAGGTTGGTAGTACACTCTATGCTATTGGTTGGATTGTAAAAATCTTTGTGGTTTCAGCCGCACAAGTTTTCTTTGTCGGTTTGTATCATAATATCGTCAGGATTTTCACCAGGACACCCTTTACTGCTATTACCTACGATATGTCATCGGAGCAGGGGGAATATATGGACGAATTCACGGTAATTCGTGAGATGGCGGTACACGCTGGTCGAGTATTTAGTCTGATTACCATCTCCGTACTCACTCTCTTCATACCGATTGGTTGGACATTTGTAATTGCGGCGGTGGCTTCCTTGTCACTTAACCTGGTACACCAGGTAAAAAATACTTAATTTTAGTATTGACAAAATTCATTTTCGTTCTATTATCATGATTAGTCTTGTTCTAGTCTCAAAACCTATCAAGTAAGGAGTATAGTAATGCCTGCTGAAGAGGGTCTGATACCCTCTGCTTTCCTAAGAACAGCAAAGGAAATGCGTTATTATCTTGGTTTCCGCGAAGATAGGAAGGTGCTATCTGGTTTCAGGGTAGAAGTGTTTGCTTTTACTTGTCCATTTTTGCCCAACAATTTTCAATCAACCGACACCTTAATCGAGTATGATTTTAAGCAAGGTGAGGTAGTACTTCGTATTACTAAACCTATAGAAATGTCCTTTCGACTAATTAGCAGGGTTGATGATAGGCCAGGTGTGCCTCCAAAGTTTGAATTTCGCGGAGTTGATTGCAGAGAACAGCACGAAGTAATCGTGACCATTCTGTTAGATTGAACCCCCTAGGGCGTACCATTTGGTGCGCCCTTTATCGTTGCAGTATAATTCGGTAATGAAAATAGGTTTATTTGATTCTGGATTAGGTGGGTTAACGATATTAAAAGCAGTGGTTAAAGAGCTGCCGCAATACAATTATTCGTTTTATGGTGATACACAGAACCTGCCCTATGGAGACAAATCTGAAGATGAGATATATCAGATGACGGTAGAAGGAATGCGATACTTATTTAATGATGGTTGTGCGCTCGTTATTATTGCTTGCAACACAGCTTCAGCTGAAACGGCTCGGCGTTTACAAAATGAATTTCTACCAGCCGAGTACCCAGACAGAAAGATTCTAGGAATTATTGTACCTACGGTTGAGACTCTGGTTAGTGATGGTCAAGGTAAGGTGATTCTCTTGGCCACTAAACGTACTGTGGAGTCAAATAAGTATCAATTGGAGTTAGACAAAAAAGAAGCTAATAAGGTTGAGTTGGTGCAGGTGGCCGCGCCGGAGTTAGTGCCGCTAATAGAACATAATGAGTTAGCAGCTGCTGCTGAGGCGTCGATTAAATTGATAGACGCAAAAGGAGGGGAGAGTGAGGTGGTGGTGTTAGGATGTACTCACTACACGCAAATAAAAAAGGCGCTGCGAGAAAACTATGGCGACAAGAAAAAAATCATCTCTCAAGACGAAGTGATTCCCAGAAAACTCCGCGCTTATATCGACAAGCACCCGGAGATAGAGGCAAGGCTGATCCACGGGGGGGAGCGCAAGGTACATCTGACTAAGCATCGACCTGACTATGACGTCTTGATGGGACAGTTCCTCGGTGGGGTGTATGTAGAAGAAGAATAGTAAGCTACTTCTTTATCTATTACCTTATGTCGCACAATATATCTTTTGCGACATAAACAATAATGTAAATACGGCCCATATATTGAGCCGTATTCCCTTAGTCTCGGACTTGTGCGGGTTCTATATGTTGATCTGTATAAACGTGTGCGTCCTTATGTAACTTCATTAACTCAGCTGGCCTCTCATGTAGCTCTTTAGATTCGTTTATTAATGAATCTAAAATCTCGCGCTTTGAATCGCCGGCTATAAATGCTACGAGCTGATCTGAATGATCTAGTAGCCAGCTCGGCGTAAATGAGGCTCTAGAATCGATTGTAAGGCCTTCTAGGTATACCGGGACGTATGTTCCATCGTCTGGATATGTCTCCTTAAAGCGATCTTCGGTCAAGGGAAAGATTCCCGCTGTATGTCCATCTCGACCCATGCCCAGTAGTGTAATTATTTTTGGATTATTGAGTTCCGAAATTTTTTTAAAAAAAGTTTTTTCAATTCGTCTAGCATAGTCTTCGATACTCTCACTGCTCATTGGCGTCGTATCTACTACCTCCTGATTTTTAACAAAATCAGGGTAGCGCTCTACAAGTTGTAAGAAATTGTTAATTTCTGCCTCCCCACTCACCCGCTCATCCACCATCATAAATATTGTGCGACATTCGCGTAAGGAGACGTCGTCGTAGACTATACGCGAAGAAGTGCTCTCCATAGTACGACATTCTTCTAGCGTCTCACCAATTGAGCAAGACTTAGCAGGTCCTCGCTCGGTGTCTTCTCGCTGTGGATGCTTCCCTGTGCTCGATTGGTGAGATCGGGTGATGGTTATGTGTTTTATCACCTCTAGCGCTGAGCCGCCTGACAGCAAACAAACAGTGTCACCATTGTGTTCACTAATTTCCTTAGAAATATGTTCTCCGGCTGCTCGCGCTGGATTGTCGGTGGTGTGGAGTTTCATTACTTCCCTTTTTTAATGGTGGCGTGTCCGCCAAATTTATTACGCATGGCCGAGAGCAAGGTGCCAATACGGCTTGGATTGCCGCGGGTGTCCTTTCTTTGTTTAACTGATGCTTCCAGCACGGGTGTCTTGCCTTCCCCGATGATGTACTCCATTTCTTCCTCAGTTTCGCCGCGTGGGACTTCACCAGCGATGTTGTCCAGGTATCCTTCTTCCAAATAAGCCTCTGCCATCCAATCGACTAAACTACTAGTAATGACACTACCGTGTTGGTATGGTCCGAATACTTTTTTGGTGTCTATACCTAGTTCCGACTCTTTATCTTCAATGAAACTAAGACCCTCAGCAATCGCTCCCATCATGCCGTATTCGATACCGTTGTGTACCATTTTTACAAAGTGCCCAGCGGCAGTATTACCGACGCGAGCGTAACCATTCTCCATTGCTAAGGCAACAAAAATTTCTTCTATTTCATGTACGATTGAGGCGTCTCCACCTACCATTAGCGACGCGCCGTGACGAGCTCCCCGTAAGCCGCCTGAGGTACCGCAGTCTACATAGTGAATCTCTTTGGCTTTTAATTCTTCGTTACGACGCAGGGTGTCTTTGAAGAATGAATTGCCGCCATCAATGACAATGTCTCCAGCTGTTACCTCGGCCGTTACCTCTTCTAGGACGTCATCAACAAATTTAGATGGTACCATCAACCAGACTATTTTACGTTCTGGCATCGCTGCGATCGCTTCTTTAATACTGCTATAGACGTTGGCTCCAACGGCAGCTATTTCATTACGTGCCTCTTCACTTACGTCAAAACCGTGGACGGTGAACCCCTTTTCAACTAATTGTGTGACCATGGCGGCACCCATGCGCCCTAGGCCAATAAATACTAGTTCTTTTTGCATATTCTTAAGTACAAGTTAACTTCTCAGGAATAATTGTCTCAGTTGGTCCATCTGAACCGCGCTGGTAGGTGTGTAACGGGATTGTGTCCCAAGACTCTAAAATTGGAGTAATAAACTTCCAGGCTGCGAGCACCTCTTCAGTTTTTGTGAAGAGGGTTTGGTCACCAATAATAGAATCGTACAGAACCTTTTCATAAGAGTTTTTAATTTCTGAATCACCTTTCTCACACACAAATGACAGCTCACGCGTTTCTAGCTTAAAGCCAAGACCAGGTGACTTAGCATTGATGGACATGGTCATAACCTGCTCTGGCGAAATGGTGAGCTTGAGTTCATTGCCGACGTTTTTACACGGATCAGTTTCAAACAAGCCAGTAGCCACATCCTTAAACCTTATCGCGATTGAGACCTCGTTTACATCTAATGCTTTACCAGCCTTGATATAAAAAGGTATCCCTTCCCATTCTGGCAGACTAAGTTCTGCCTTAAGTTCGAAATAAGTCTCAGTTTTGGAGTCGTTTTCAACCTCGCTGTCTACATGATAATCATCGTACTGTGCGCGTAGAGCATTTTGAGCTAGTTCTGCCTCCGATATTGGCTTAAGAGCCTCGAGGGCCTCAGTGCGTGCGTTTCTGATGGCTTCTACTGTAAACTCTGTAGGTTCTCTCATGGCAGTAAGTGCGATTAGTTGTAGGAGGTGGTTTTGCCCTACGTCTCTTAAG
>JBFHUT010000063.1:0-5760 GCA_041589935.1 Minisyncoccia bacterium | reverse complement strand
GAGGTAGAAGTACCAGCTCAGTTCAAGAAGATTGTAGAAGAAATCGAGAACATGACCGTTCTTGAACTTCATGAACTAGTAAAGGTATTTGAGAAGAAGTTTGGTGTATCAGCCGCTGCAGTAGCAGTAGCTGGTCCTGCAGCTGGCGGTGACGCCGGTGGCGAAGAGCAGTCAGAGTTCACTGTTGAACTTACAGAAGCAGGGGCGCAGAAGATCGCTGTTATTAAGGCAGTAAAGGAAGCGCTAGGACTTGGTCTAAAGGAGGCTAAGGAAATGGTAGACGGTGCTCCAGCTGAAGTTAAGGCTGGCATGAAGAAGGAAGATGCCGAGGCATTGAAAGCGAAGTTGGAAGAGGCTGGCGCGAAGGTCACCCTCAAATAATCAATCAAAAAAACCGCCTCATGGCGGTTTTTTTGATTGTTGTACACTTAGGTGACTTTCGCGCCAGGGCCGGAAGCGCGTAACAGAAACAACAGTTTGGTAGACTGTTGTTTCGCAAGCGCTGAGGCGGGTGAGAAAGCGTGGGACGCTTTCGCAAGAGGTTGCCAGCTCTTTTGTAAAAAAGAGCGACAACCTGAACAGAATCTGTAAGATTCGAGAACGCTTGGCCAATTCGCGAGAGGAAGGAGCGAATTTGCTTAGTGATTCGTGACAGAGTCATTCTGTAAACAAAAAAAGCTCCGCGCAGAACGCGGAGCAGCATTGGTGTCTTTCCGGCTACTTGAAGTAGTCACGGAGATCTCGAAGGCACAGTATCTCTATTGGTAAGGACAGTCTAAGTCGGCAACCTGAACAGAGCAAAACTTTTTTTGTGGTGGAGACATAGATTTCGTTAAATTGTCCCCCGCAACGTGCCCCCGCTTCTTTTTCCGGACTGTCACCATCGTGTGTCAGCGCAAATGAGCCTAATGTGTGGCTAAAGATGAAGTTGTGATTGTCTGACGGTATGTCAATTAAAGCAGAGATTGATCCCTCGTCATCAGGTAATTGCAATACAGGTATCCTTTGAGTAGCCATACTTGTCTCCAAACTGGAAAAGAGAAGAAAACAAACTTTTCCTTTTATATAGTGATATTTGACTATTGTCAATAAGATTTTATTTTAAAATTTACAACATTTTGCTCCTAACCTGTCCACCAATATCTTGTGTTATAATCGCCTCACATAACATTCAGCATGGCGGCACAAGATCCACTTTCAATTCTGTTTGGTAGCGCGGCACGAGTAAAGCTTCTTCGTTTTTTCTTATTTAATCCGTCCAAGGAGTTTTTATTCGATGATATCAGTCGTCGGGCTAAATTGGTGCGTCGTACTGCGCGTACGGAAATTTCAGCGCTGGAGAAGGCTGGGGTGATTAAACAGAAGACTATTTACATTGAAGTACCAGATAAGCCAAAGAAAATGAAGGCGATTGGTTACGCTCTAAATAAGGATTTTCCAGAGCTGCAAGCTCTCCAGTCATTCCTGTTTGAAACTGCTCCAATTGATGGTAAAAATCTCCTCAAGCATTTACGTCAGGCTGGGGCTCTTGATTTCGTGGGTGTTTCGGGGGTATTCGTACGTGATTTCGAACAGCGTCTTGATGTTTTATTAGCGATGAAGAATTTTTCACAAACCAAGGTGGAGAAGGCGATTCGTTCTCTGGAAGCTGAGGTGGGAATTGAAATCCGCTTCGCTGCCATGTCTTCGGAAGACCTGATGTATCGGGTAGGGATGTATGACAAACTAACGCGCGATTTCTTTGATTACACGCATCAAGTTTTAGTAGACAAGATTGGAGTGAAAGATGAAGTAACCTCGAATAATTATCGGATGTGAACCAAAAACGCCAGGACCGTGTCCTGGCCTTTTTTGTTCATACAACTAAAAATAGACCGTGACAACTGCATAAATCAGGGTTAATATTAATTTATTACTGGTTTCTAAACATTATTTTATGAGTGGATACAATCTTTTTGGCTCCTTAGAGCAGTCCATGACAGAGTTGTGGATCGGTGTGATGCAGTTCTTGCCCCAGTTAGTAGTGGCGATACTGGTTTTGATTATCGGTTGGATCGTTGGTGGTTTACTAGGTAAGATGGTGAGTAAGCTGTTTGCCAATCTTCACATTGATGATGCGCTTGATAAGGCTGGAGTAGACGATTTATCAAAGAAGGCAGGATATGACTTCAAGCCAGGTGCCTTCGTTGGTGCTTTGGTTAAGTGGT
The DNA here is from genome assembly GCA_041589935.1 of Minisyncoccia bacterium. Taxonomy (GTDB): domain Bacteria; phylum Patescibacteriota; class Minisyncoccia; order Phycocordibacterales; family UBA918; genus OLB19. Next base: position 3,553 of record JBFHUT010000063.1, on the reverse strand, counting down.
TTATTATTCTTGCCTTCGCAGTCGTAGCGCTTGATATTCTTAATCTGGATGAGGTAACCACCTTTATGCGTGAAGTGGTGCTTGGCTACTTACCGCAGGTATTTGTAGCGGTGCTTATTCTCTTTGCGGCGATGGTGATAGCTAATGTAGCGAGTAAGTCGCTGGTAGCAGCTTTGCGCGCGAGTGGTACCCATAAGCCAGAGATGTTTGGTCGGGTGGCGTACTACATGGTGATTGCCTTTGGTATCATGGCTGCTCTCAATCAACTTAAGATCGCTGATGAGCTTGTGGAGACGCTCTTCATGGGACTGGTCTTTGCACTTTCATTAGCGGCTGGCTTGGCCTTTGGTCTTGGTGGACGTGATGCCGCGGCGCGGTACATCGACCACGTGACGAGGAAGTAGGGGATCTTTACTAAAAGAAACTAAAACAAAAAGACCGCATCCGCGGTCTTTTTGTTAGGGGTTACCCCAGCAACCTTTAAAATCCCAATTTGCGTTTTCTGGTCCGCGGTAAGTAGATCCGCTACTACCAACACAAAATAAATCCCCAGAGTTTAGACGCACTCCGAAGGAATAATTATCTGTGTTAGAAAATAAAGTATCATCAACTCCCCACCACATGAAAAAACTGAATGGATCAGAGGAATTACTGGTGTAGGTTATCGAATTGGCTATTCCTTGACATAACTCACGTAGTTTTGCGGCTTGGGATCCGGTTCCAAAATTGGCGGTGGTACATGTATTGGCACCAGTTACAAAAAAGTCTGACCCTTGTCCAGTTGTTACTGGTAGATAATAAGTACCGTCGTTGATTTTCTGTAGTTCCATAGTCTGACCGAGTTGTTTTGTCATCTGGATAATAGCGGTGTCTCTAGTGTTGTTTCTTGCATCTTGCAGGCTCGCAATAACGCCGGCTGATAGAATGCCGATTATAGATATCACTACGAGTAGTTCTATTAGAGTAAATCCCTTTTCTATAGTTTGATTGAGCATATTCGTAGCTATTATATTCGTCTCTCAGACCCAGCTTTCATTGCTGGTGAGAAACTTCTAGAGTCAATATCGTCAGGGTCAGTCCTGGTATCTGAAAATATAACTTGTTTATAGATGTAGAAGGTAATGACTAATAAGATAACTGATATCACTATTACAACCACGTTCGCTCGCTCGCGACTTTTCACGCCGTACTTCATAGCCAGTTTAATTGGCCAAGAGTCTTTTGTCTTGGGGGTGAATTTTTGTATTGGTTCTTCGTTAAATACGTTCATGTGATACATATTAACACGTATCTGCTCTGTGATGGTTTAATTACGTACTGTCACTGGTGAGCAGCTTTAAGTATCAGGAGGATCTACCTCATCTTCTGGTGTTCTGTAATTCGGGCAGCCATTTTCAGCAAACCATCCTTTGTCTGTGGCCCAAGGACCAAGGTAAGTTTTGCCACTATTATTCGCACAATAAACAGTGCCAGGATCAAACATGACCAGTACAGAATAGTTTTTCTCTTTTGGCCAGTAAACACCTCCGTTATCGTTAAAAATACCCCAGAACATGTAAGCATTCGTGGTAATCCACCCAGAATGGTCTCCTACATTATCTTCGATGGTTTGACATATCTTACGTAAGTCGTCAATTTTTGGGCCAGTAAAGGTAGCGCTCGCACAGCCGTGAGTAGATGGTGGGTTGCTGGGTTTAAAAAACCAACCAACGTGAGCATCCGAAAATGTATTTGTATCCAAATAATTTAACTCAAGTAGCGTCACTAACGATCGTACTTGTTGTTTGATTAAGGTTTGTTTTGCATTCTTACGGGCTTCATCGAGCCCTGTCAAAACAACGGCTGATAATACACCAATGATAGATATCACTACGAGTAGTTCTATTAGAGTAAATCCATCAGTGTTGGATCGTTTCATAATTCTATCCCCCTGTTACGTAATTTTTGGATTGTTTCAGGGGGGAGGTTTTCGAGGTAGTCCGTGCCCTTTTCAGCAAAAAACAGCCGCCAATATAGAGTAGCAGTAATAGTAAGTAATATAGTAGATAGTATTATTAAAGCTGTGTACGCTTGTCGATCTGACTTAGCTCCGTATCGCTTAGCGAGCTTAATCGGCCAGGGATCTTGCCGACGAAAGTCTTTTCTGGTAGGTGGCTCATCAAAGCTGTATGACATGGGAGTATAATATCATTTTTTAGGTTTCCTAAGAGATGTGTGGGGATATGGATGAATTGGGCAGAAAATCATCATATTTTCCGCCCAGATCACTTATGATAGTCCACATTATTAAAGTTTAATTACAATTTATTTTCATGCCCACAGAAAGTGCTTGACTTTATTTTAACTTCGTATAAAATAGCGCTCACGTATTTATGAGTTTTGAGAAAAAAGCAACGTCGTAGCACTGAACTTCGCATTGCGAAATTTTGTGCCGCGACTGTCGCGGCTTTTTCTTTCAAAATTCAAGGGGATACGCGATCGTTGACAAATCACCTGAGCGAGCGTCGCGCAAGAATTCATTCTTGCATGACCGAGCGAAGGTGAGTTGTATGGAAATGTCCATACAATCGCATATTCAAGAGGACAGATTGATAAGATCTGTCTTCGAAAAGTCCTACCGTGGAATCGACGCCCGGTAGGCACCGTTCGGTGTGACTGGTCGCAAGCCCAGAACACCGAACACAGGTAACCGTCTATCAGGTTAAGACAATTGAGCGAATCGCTCGGGTCTTTTCGTCCCTGATAGACAAAAACACACGTTGTGTGGAGACACACAACAACACTCAAAATCTATACAGCGGTGTATAGCGTTCCCTATGGGAACGAAGGGTGTATGGTGGATGCCTTGGCTTCAAGAAGCGATGAAGGACGTGATATGGCTGCGATAAGTTTCGGGGAGGTGCCAAATAACCTTTGATCCGGAAATGTCCGAATGGGGAAACCCCACTGTCATCGGCAGTGACCCTTGTATGAGGGAGCGTACCTAGGGAAGTGAAACATCTCAGTACCTAGAGGAATAGAAAGCAATAGTGGAACTTTCTTTCTGGACGGATGCTTTAGCATCACGTTCAGAACTTGTTCTGAACGTTGGTGCGTAAGCGCCATTACGTTCAGGAAGAAGGTTCTTGCGATTCCCTGAGTAGCGGCGAGCGAAACGGGAACAGCCCAAACCATACATATTTATATGTATGGGGTTGTAGGGCAAGATCTGCATTTAGTTGCACAGAGTTACCAAAGAGATATATAGGAAAACAAGTTGGGAAGCTTGACCCCAGAAGGTAATAGTCCTGTATTCGAAATGTATCTCTCTCTGTTGATCTTGTTCCTGAGTAGCCCGAGACATGAATAGCTCGGGTGAAGCTACCAGCACTAACTGGTAAGGCTAAATATTCTTGGAGACCGATAGTGAACAAGTACCGTGAGGGAAAGGTGAAAAGAACCCCGGAGAGGGGAGTGAAATAGATCTGAAACCATACATCTACAAGGAGTCGGAGCCCTGCGGGGCGACGGCGTGCCTATTGAAGAATGAGCCGGCGAGTGTATCTTTGTCCTT
>JBFHUT010000062.1:0-5833 GCA_041589935.1 Minisyncoccia bacterium | reverse complement strand
GGTTGCTCCGATAAAAGATGCTATTTGGAGAATAATAAAGAACAAAGACAGTGTGATTGAGGTTGAAAAGTATGAAGGTTTCGAATTTGTGCCATTAAAAAAACAGGCCCGGATGTAACTGGGCCTGTGTTGGGATTTGGTACCGGCTAAGTGTCGGGTCTCATTCGGAAGAAAAAACCGAATATTTTTGAAAGACAGATCTTTTTGGGCCAGGTGGCCCAAAACAGCATGAGATCATTGTTGTTGGGGTTGTTTTTATGAGTAACCCAAACATATAGTCTCTTAATGAGACACGATGTACAGAGAGTGCGTTGAGCACGACTGTGTAGCGGGGCAGGAATCGGAATCGGTAGTAGACGAATCATAGTAGCACCTCCTTGTAGGGAACGGTGATATGTCTTCCTCCCATCTAAATTTAATGATATATCCACAGGTTGGTCAATAGTTGTACAGTGCTTACCAACAGTCCATTCGTAATTTATCATTAGTTTAAACAGTATTTTTGCACTAGTTGTACACAGCCTTATGCACAATCAAATTCAAACTAAGTCGTGGTCCTGAAAATAAGGTACGACCTTCCAAGATGTTCATATTTCGAGCGGTTTTTTACTTGCTCGGGGTTTAGAAAGTAATATACTGAAAACACTATGACGTTTTCTCCCAGTACAACTGAAAAAGTCATCATCACATTGATGTCGCTAGTGGTTGTGCTGTTGGCTGTGCTCATATACACCACCATATTTCCTGTCTCTGAAATAGCGGAACGCTCGCATGATGATGGGGTGACAGAAATTGATATGAAACATCTGACAGCACCGGACTCACCTTTTCTAGAAGCTGAGGAAGTGGTGGTGATTGAGGCTGGTGCTAGCAGTACAGAGCCTACCCTCCTGCCGATCGAGAAGGTTTTATTTGAATACGTAGAGGTGGTCGATGGTTGTGGACCTCACTATGAAGGTGAATGCCTATTGGTGCGTTCTGGGCCGGGGTCTGAATATCCGGTCGTGAGTCGTCTGAGGAACGGGATGGTGCTAAAGGTCGGCGGCAGGGTAGAGCGCGATGGTATTGAATGGTACAAGATTGTTTTTGATGAATGGCTTCGGTATCCAGAGCGACTGAAAGGTGATTGGTATCTAGCGGCGGACTACGTGAAGGTGCTGCTTGACGAGGGTGATCGTACGATCTGGGAGGATGAGTATGCTACTACTACCCAGAAAGCGATCACGGTCGATCGGTCGGAGCAGATGCTTTATGCCTTTGAGGGCAATGAATTATTTATGAGTACTAGCATATCTACCGGTCTCGAGCTAACTCCGACTCCAAGAGGCACCTTCACTATTTTTAAGAAAACTCCCAGTCGTTATATGCAAGGACCGCTGCCGAATTTGGCTGATCGACAAGTCTATGATCTTCCGGGTGTGCCTTGGAACTTATACTTTACTGATGGTGGGGCGGTAATACATGGAGCATATTGGCACAATAGTTTTGGTTCGCAGTATTCTCATGGCTGTGTAAATTTGCCACCAAGTGTCGCTCATACTCTATACAACTGGGCTGAGCTGGGAACAACGGTCATTGTAAAGGACTAATAATGCAATACTTAGTCTGTTGTGTCTAGGTATAACGAAACGGTAGACTATTTCTGTTTTGATACATAAACATTTGCCGATCTTTCTGTTTTTCTTAGAAGTGGGAGTTGTCTCTGTGGTGGCAACAGCTGCCTCAGCCATGGTCCCGACACCTATGACTTTGGTTGATTCTGAGATTCATGTTGCACCACGTGAGGTGCGGATTGAGGTGGTGTCTAATTCGGTGGTTGAAGAAGAGCAGGTAAGTGAGCGACGTGAACGAGTACCAGTGAAGCGGCGCAAAGCAGAGTCAGACCTGTCGCTTAAGAGGACTGAAGAAAAAGCTGAACCGAGAACGACCGCTGCTTATTCAGTGCCTTTCTACTCCCAGTTTGCCGATATTAGTGCCCCGTCTTGGCAAAAGGTTGGATGTGGTATTGCTAGCTTGGCGATGGTAATTGATTTTTATACTGACGAAGAAATTGAATCAGTTGATACTTTATTGAACCGCGGCATTGCTGCTCGGGCATTCTTGAGTGATGCAGGCTGGATACATTCGGGATTGATTAGTCTGTCCAATAAATATGGACTGTCGGGAGAGACAAAGAGTTTTTACGATTTGAGTGTCTCGGGCGCGCTGGATAAACTTGGCGTGGCGCTTGAAGAGGGGCCGGTGATCGCTTCGGTACACTATACCTTTGAACCAACTAACCCCATTCCACACTTAGTAGTGATTACCGGTATGAAAGATGGTTTGGTGTACTACAATGATCCAGCTGAACCAACGGGGGGTGGGACACTTACAGTAGATAAATTTTCTAAAGCCTGGAAGAAGCGCTATATCGAGATCCGTCCTGTCTAGCTGACTTCGTGGTGAGAGGGGAGTATGCTGGTTAGTGAGGATTATCCACTAACTGTACGGCTTATGGAGTTATCACTTTTTCTAGCCCAGTTATTCGGGCTGTTACTACTAATATTCATCGCTATTGCATTTATTAGACCGCAATACATTGAAGGTGTGTTGCGCGACCTTAAACCACACTCTTTCTCAATGTTACTGGCGGGTTTTGTTGCGATTGTGGTTGGGCTCATGGTTATCCTAACGCACAATGTCTGGGATATGAGTTGGCGAGTGGTAATAACACTCTTTGGGTGGGCTGCTCTCTTGAAGGGGATTACCTACGTAGCCCTTCCGGAGACGCTTATTGCTACTGCTGACAAAGCACTACAGGGACGATACCGGCAAGCTACTCTCACACTAGCTTTCCTGCTTGGTTGTTACCTGACATACCAAGGGTTTGGTATCGGTGGTTAGACATTGGCGACGTGGTACTATAGTGGGGTATTAATAATATCTACATTGTTCTATGGCATTGATCTTTGTTACTAGGAAAATTCCTGATATTGGCCTGCAGTGGCTGCGAGAAGGAGGGCATGAGGTGGTGGTAAGTGAAAAAGATGGCGTACTTACTCCAGAAGAACTAAAGGAAGCTCTCTCAAAGCGGCCGTACGATGGCATTGCTTCGCTTCTTACAGACACGATTGACGCGTCTGTCTTGGAAGCTGCACCGCAGGTAAAGATTGTTGCTAACTATGCCGTTGGCTACAACAACATTGCGGTCAAGGAATTGGTAGGAAAAGGCGTGGTCGTGACCAACACCCCGGGTGTACTTACCGATACAGTGGCGGAGTATGCTGTATCGCTTATTCTTACTGTCGCTAAACGGATCCCCGAAGCTGATCGTTATACTCGAGCCGGTAAGTACGAAGGGTGGGCGCCAGAGTTGTTACTAGGTAGTGATCTTCAGGGTAAGACACTCGGTATTGTTGGTGCTGGCCGGATTGGTTCTGGGGTAGCGAAGCGTTTGGCTAATGGTTTTGGAATGCGAGTAAAGTATTATGATATTGCTCGATCTGAAGCGCTCGAAGCAGAAGTGGAGAGCGAGTATGTTGAGGACCTTGATAAGCTTTTGTCTGAGTCTGATGTTGCCTCAATCCACGTGCCATTACTGCCACAGACAACTCATCTGATGAACGCCGAGCGACTGGCGAAGATGAAGCCAACTGCATACTTGATTAACACTTCACGAGGACCAGTGATCGATGAAGCAGCATTGGTGGAAGCTCTTAAAAACGGCGTTATCCGCGGTGCTGGTCTTGATGTGTTCGAGTTTGAGCCGAAGTTAGTTGATGGTTTGGCAAAACTTGATAATGTAGTACTGACGCCACACATTGCTTCTGCTAGTATTGAAACTCGCGGACGAATGTCAGAGTTAGTGGCGATTAACATCAATGAATTTTTCCTCGGAAAAACACCACCTAATATCGTGAATCCAAATTCTTAATTAGGTTAAAAGTATTATCAGCACGTAATCAAAAATAACAGCTATGAAAAAAGGCTACGTTGCGAACATTGAAGAAGTTACAGTCCAGAACACCGATTACCGGAGAGTTTTATACACCGGAGAGCACAGTCAATTAGTGGTAATGAACCTAGAGCCGGGTGTTGAAATTGGCGAGGAGTTTCATTCTCTCGATCAATTTATCCGTATTGAACAGGGTTCAGGACAGGTAATCTTGAACGAAACTGAAGTATACGAAGTGTCTGATGACTGGGCAGTTATTATTCCCGCCGGCACTAAGCACAATGTAGTGAACACTGGCGAGACGCCGATGAAACTGTATTCAATCTACTCACCTGCTGAGCATAAAGATGGTTTGGTACAAGCTACCAAGGCCGACGATGCTGAGGTGCACTTTGACGGAGTGACAACTGAGTAGGAGAGAGGAGATAAAGCCGCCCGAAGCGAAGCTTCGGGCGGCTTTATTGACTAAAGAGAAGCATGGTGGTTATATATTTTTGCTCGTGTGAGCGAGGTTCTTTTTCAAAGGAGAAAGCGGTGAATAAAACTGTTGGCAACAAACGAGGTGAACAACGTCAGGTTACACCGGCCGAGGGGGTAATTAAACGGTTTGTGAAACATGCAAATTACGGCTTTATCGAGACGGGTGCCTGTCCTCAGGATGTGTATTTTCATGGTAGTGAATTACAACAGTCCAGAATCAGTAAAGTGAACCGCGGTCAGTCGGTACGGTTTGATCTGTATTACGACGGCAAGGGGCGGGCTCGAGCAACAAATCTTAAGTTGCAGGGCGCGGAAGTTAAGGTGTTGCAAGCAGCCAATAACTGGCACAATGCGACAATTAAGTGGTTCAATGAGAGCAAGAATTTTGGCTTCGTTAGCTTGGATATGGGGTCTGACGCCTTCTTGCACAGATCTGTTTTGGATGGAGCAAATTTACCATCTTACCACTGCGGTGAAGGAGTTCGCATGCAAGTCAAAATTGGCCCAGGCAAGAAACCAGGTGACGTCGAGGTGACTGATATTAAGTTACTTTCATAATTTCTCCTTTTAATATAAAAGCCGTTCCACCTCAGTGGAACGGCTTTTTACTTTGAAACTGGTACAATAAACCCATATGGGATTTTTCAGTAACGCACCAAAGCGAGTTACTCAGGCTGAGATGAAAGAGATAATGAGTCGCCTTTATGGCAAGTTGGATGAAGATGAGCGAATTGAGGTCGAAAAGTTATTCCGGGCTGATTTGTACGAGACAGGCGAAGAGGCGGGTATTAGCGCGGCGGAGTATGAGTTGGCGATGACCTGGCTTAGCAACAACCATCGCAAACACGTGCTTGAGGAAGACGACATTGCTTTGATAGAGGAGTACTTCGAAGAGCATTTAAAAGATTAAGAGTTCGTATGTTGCAAACAGCTGTATTAGCCGGGGGGTGTTTCTGGGGAATGGAAGATTTGTTCCGGGATTTGCCTGGTGTTATTAATACCGAAGTAGGATATACCGGCGGCGAAAACGATAATCCTACCTACTCATATCATCCTGGTCACGCTGAGGCGATACAGATTGAATACGATCCAGCTAAGATTGAGTACCGACAGATTATTGATTTCTTTTTTCAAATTCATAATCCTACCACCCTCAATCAGCAAGGGAATGATGTTGGTGCTTCATACCGATCTGCCATTTTCTATGATAATGAAGAAGAGAAGCGGATTGCTGAAGAAATGATCGAAGTGGTTAATAAATCGGAGCGATGGAACGACCCGGTGGTGACCACTCTTGAGGAACTGACAATCTTCTGGCCAGCTGAGGATTTCCATCAGGATTATCTAGAGAAAAATCCGGGAGGGTACACATGCCACGCGATTCACTTTGATAGTTATCTAAATTAGAGAAAGCGGGGG
>JBFHUT010000061.1:0-5879 GCA_041589935.1 Minisyncoccia bacterium | reverse complement strand
TACGGGATCGCGCCGGTTATAAAAATCAATCAATTAACCCTCAACAATCTCAATCTCTGCCTCAGCTTTTAAGGTCGAAAGATAATCATCGATGGCTGCCTGTTCCTTAGAAGCCTTGAGTTGTGCTTCCACCTGCACCCGAACTTCTTCCAAAGCAGGAAGTTCAGCTCCTGCTCCTTGAGCATTGTCGTACACCTCAGAAATTTCTTCTTCAGATACTGAGACGCCAGCATCAACGAAAATGATATTTAGAAGCTTCTGAATTGTAATTTCATCTTTGATGTCTGATTGGAGTTGATCTGGATTAATTCCCAGCACCTCCATTCGTTCCGCTAACACTTCTTCACCACCAATATCGTTAGTTATCGTATTTAATCGTTCCGTCACTTCTTCATCGGTCACGGCAACTCCCTGCTCTTCCGCTGCTTGCTTTAGGAGCTCAGTGTTTACCAACACCTCAAGTGCTTGGCTGCGAATCTCTCGTTGCACATCAGGAGAGCTGATATCAACTCCTTGAGCTGTTGCCGCCTGACTAAACTGTTGGATACTAGTGTTTAATTGTGAATTAACAATCTCTTCACCATTAACAGTCGCCACTACAGCATTTGCCTCTTGCTTGGCAAGCAAGCCAGCGAAGATATTAGTAGACGATCGTCCTTCCTTCTCCATCAGATACAAAGCTCCTAGAATAATTACCACCACAGCCACTATCGCAGCTACATACAGCTTGACGTTTGATTTTTTAGACGCAGCTTCAGAACTAGCTTCCTCTGTTTCTGAAGCAATTACTGTTGTTTCAGTCTCAGCCCTAGTTACTTCCTCTGATTGATTAAATTGATTGTTTTCTTGTTCGCTCATAAATTACTTTACTTATGATAATTTCCGCAGCCACACAAAATTTGGAGTGCCTCACGTACGTAGCCACCATACTACACTAGCTAACCCACTAAGACAAAGCTCCTTGGTGTTGAGCACTCCAGCTCGCTAGAACAATCGCGGTCGCTGCTGCTGCATTTAAAGACTCACATTGGGGATGAATTGGGATCGAAATCAATTCATCACATTGCTCTTTGGTTTTTTCTCGCAGGCCTGACCCCTCATTACCAAGCACAAATACTGATGGTCTGGTGAACTTCTCAGTCACTGTACTGGTCGTACCATCACCTTCCAGGCCATACACCCAAAATCCATCACTCTACAAATCGCGCAACACGGTATTTACATTAGGAATTGTCACAAGCGGAATCCGAAACGCCATGCCGGCAGAAACCTTAACAACCGTACCGGTCACCGGCGCTTGATTATGTGGTGGGATGAGCACTCCCTTAAGACCAAAAGCAGCCGCACTGCGAATAACCGCACCGACATTATGTGGGTCCTGCACCTCTCCGAGCACAAGAAGCGCTGTGTCTGGCGTGAAATCCAGCGTCTTTTTAAACTCTTTATAGGAGACAGTGAGTTTTTCAGACAAGATACCAGCGACAATACCTTGATGCGCCGCCTTCGATGATACGCCCCGCGGCGGATTTTTCAGGTTAAGCACTCGGAGGGGCACTTTCTTCTCATCCACCAACCGCAAAATAGACTCATCTGAAAAATCCGCCGCTGCGTGCACTTCCGCAACCACATCCGGTCGCATATTAAGCACCTCCCGCACGGCGTGTTTCCCAAAGATGTATTCCACTTCTGCTTTCATATAATTAATGTGCGCATCGTAGCAGAAGAGCTAGGTAAAAGAAAGTTCCGGCGGCAAGATTCGAACCTATAAACTATCTTTCGCCACAGACTTCACAAATTTAACCATTTTTTTCTGCATCTTTTCAGCTTTTTCTCGGTCAGTCGACTCAAACATGAACTTAAGAGCATACTCGGTCACGCTTGGCTTCACCATCCCCCACACATCGCCAAAATTAACTTGATAGCCATCAAACTTTTTCAGTTTCTTTGGCTTGAGTGTTTCCAGATATTTTTTAGTTTTTTCCAAAGCCGCCTTCTTATCCTTCACATAAACAATCGTATCTTCAGTTTGTTCGTAAGCTAAGTGCGGTTCCATCATTTCACTAAAAGTCTTTCCCTCAGCTTTGGCCTCTGAGTAAGCTTCCAATACTTCAAGTAAGGCTAGAGTGACTGAGTCGGTGTAGAAATAATCCTTAAAGTAGAAGTGGCCGGAGTGCTCCGCTGAAAAGAGCACGTCCTTCTTCCGCATATCGGCCTTAATGAAGGCGTGGCCAACCCGCATCATAACCGGCTTACCACCAGTGCGCTTGATCGCTTCCTCAAAGGAACGACTAGTTAGGCCAGTAATGCCAATCTTTGCTCCTGGCACTTTCTTAAGTAATCGCTCAGCGATCAATCCCCCAATCACTGCACTGTTAATGTACCGCCCTTGCTCATCCAAGAAAGCGATACGATCTGAATCACCGTCAAAGGCGATGCCGAAATCATACTTTTTTTGTTGTAGTCGCTTACGTAGTAGTACTTGATGATCATAGAGAGTCGGGTCTGAGCCACGGTTAGGAAAACCCCCATCTAACTTCGGGAACATTACATCAAACTTCACCGGTAGCTTTTCCTTAAGTAAGGGTAGTAGGACGGCTGCCATACCATTACCCACGTCGGTGGCGACCTTGAGGCCGGCTAGTTTTTTAGCCCGGTAGCCCTTAAAAACAAAGCTCTGGTATCCTTTAAGGACATCCTTCTTAGTAACCTTCCCCCGCTTCTTGGCGTCAGTAAACTTGCCTTGTTCAATCCGGCGACGAATGGCTCCTAGACCAAACTTTTCGGTGAGCGGAATAGCTTGCGCATGAACCAGCTTTAATCCATTGTATTCCTTCGGACTATGTGAGGCGGTGATCATTACTCCTGGTAGATTTATGGTGCCTGAAGCGTAATAGAGCGCTGGAGTGTGCACTTGCCCTAAGTCGATAACGTCAGCACCAGAATCGTTCGCTCCTTTAACGAAAGCCGCATGCAGTGCTGGAGTAGAAAGTCGCATATCACGCGCTACCAACACTTTCTTATATTTGAATTCCTCCACAAATGCTCGCGCTACGAAGTACACCAGCTCATCGTCAATTTCGGTCGGATAAATCGCTCGGATATCAGCATCTTTAAAGGCGCGTTTGTAGTCTGCTTGCAGTTTCATTGTCATATGTTCATTAGTATAACAAGCGCCAGAAAAGACGAGGCTGGTTGTTATACTAAAATGAAATATGGAGTTCTTACCCTTCTTCCTCATTCTAATGACCACTGTCCTGTTTGCGGCAGCCTTTCGGCGTTTTCAACTTCCTTGGGTACTATCACTTATCACCGCTGGCATGATCATCGGGCCTTATGGGCTTGAGATTGCGGAAACCACCCCAACCATCAGCTTCCTGAGTCAAATTGGACTCATCTTTCTAATGTTCATGGCGGGATTAGAAACCCGCTTTGATAGCTTTAAACAACTACGCGGTGACATAGCCTGGCTCTCCTCCCTCAATGGGCTCATTCCGCTGGTCGCGGGTGTGGCACTTGGTTACTTTTTAGGTTTTAGCCTCACCTCATCACTGCTCCTAGGTATCATTTTTATGTCCTCCTCTATTGCGGTCATTATCCCAACTCTCGAGTCTTTGGGTTTAACCAAAGCAAAGCTTGGTCGCACTATCATTGCCTCGACCATCATTGAAGATGTCGCCAGTTTGGTCTTACTTTCCATTCTCTTGCAATACGTGAACCCGGTCACTTCTCTCCCGCTACCTTCTTTCTACTTCCTGTTGTTTCTAATTATGATTGGTTTTGCCTACGCCCTACCCCGCTTGCGCGCACTTATTCCGGTACGTCGTGACGAGAAAGATCTTTTTGAATCAGAGGTTCGTATCATCTTTGCGCTTATGATTGGCGTGGTAGTAACCTTTGATCTTCTCGGTCTTCACCCTATCATTGCCGGCTTTTTCGCTGGCCTAGTCCTATCCGACTCAATCAAGAGCGATATGATCATCGACAAGCTACGCACCATGAGTTACGGCTTTTTTATTCCTGTTTTCTTTGTAACTGTCGGAATGGAAACAAACATCATGCTCTTGGGTGACGGACTTAAGGTGATCGGAATCACGGCCGCCATAGTACTCACTTCCGTCCTCACCAAATTCCTCAGTGGCTGGGTCGGTGGACGCATCCTCGGATTTAAGCAGCGCGAGTCTGCCATCATTGGACTAGCGACTATCCCTCAACTTTCTACCACGCTGGCTGTGGTGTTTACTGGTGTTGAAACGGGTTTATTGCCTCCGACACTGATTACGGCCATGGTGATCCTGACCATCATTACTACTTTCATTGCTCCAGTTGGACTCAGGTTTTTCGCCCAATCTCATAAATGAAATGATGTTAATTACGCTTTGACAAAAGACTGAAAATGTATTACTCTTCTTGAACGCTTATGTAACTCGTGTGGGGCACATTTGCTGCAGACGTCTGATTTTGATTACACTTTCAGGTTTCTGAAATTACTACCTGCACGCCCCGGAGCTTAATACCCTCCATTAATAAAAATATTTAGATGCCAACTAAAACATCTCGACGTCCAGCAGGACGCCGACCTTACTCTGGTTCAGGAAGACCTGGATCATCATTTAATCGTAATCGCCGATCAGGCGGAGGCAATCGCTTTGGAGGCGGGAGCCACTTTGGTAGTAATCGCCCTCGAGGCGGAAACCGTGGTGGTCGTTCTGGAGGCGGACGCAAACAGCCAACTTTTGACCCATCACAGTTTATTAATAAGAATCCAGTAGAGGTCGATGAAGTGGCTTACGTGCCAAAGCATACCTTTAATGATTTTGGTCTTCATCCTGATATCACTGCTACTGTTGCTAAGCAAGGTATCGAGTCACCTTCTCCAATTCAGGACCAGGTTATCCCCCTTATTATTAATGGTAAGGATGTAATCGGTCTAGCTGAAACCGGATCTGGTAAAACCGCTGCTTTTCTTTTGCCACTGATCCAAAAGACTTTGGCCCACAAGAACCAGCAAACCCTAATTCTTACTCCAACTCGTGAACTAGCGCTTCAGGCTGAAGCAGAATTTAGAAAGTTCGGAGCCGGATTCAAGCTTTACTCTACTTCATGTGTTGGTGGTACTAGTATTCATCCCCAGATTCGAGCTCTAAAGAGAAACAATCATTTCATTATCGGGACACCAGGACGTATCCTCGATTTAATTGACCGGGGTAACTTGCGTACTGATCGTATTTCTAACGTAGTCCTCGACGAAGCTGATCGCATGCTCGACATGGGATTTATCCATGACATGCGAAAGATTCTCAGCAACGTTACTAACGACCGCCAAACCCTATTCTTCTCGGCTACCATGACAACTGAAGCCGAACGGCTTGTAAACGACTTCATGCGATCACCAGTAACTGTGTCCGTGAAAAAGAAAGACGTAACTAACAGTATTACACAAGATGTTGTACCATTTGAACACGCCCACAAGTTTGACACCCTACTTGCTCTACTATCGAAAGATGAACTCAAGCGCGTAATTATCTTTGGTTCAATGAAGCATAGTGTGGAAAAACTTTCTCAGGAACTATCTCGAAACGGGATCAAGGCAGAATCAATCCACGGAAACAAAAGCCATGGTCAAAGACAACGTTCTCTTAGTGCCTTTAAAAGCGGCAATGCTCGCGTACTAGTTGCAACTGACGTAGCCGCTCGCGGTATCCATGTTGATAATGTGACTCACGTTATCAACTATGATCTACCGAATACTTTTGAAGACTACGTCCACCGTATCGGTCGTACCGGACGCGGAACCAAGCGTGGCGAAGCTCTCACTTTTGTTCCAAAGCACTAAAACTTTGTGTTATACTGATCAGACAACAGCACGCCCTCGGGTGTGC
>JBFHUT010000060.1:0-6035 GCA_041589935.1 Minisyncoccia bacterium | reverse complement strand
TAAATCCCAATTACGAAGCGCATCTCCACGATCCGGCTTTGCTTAACAATATTGAAGCAGCTTGTGATCGAATTGAGCAGGCGATAGAGAATGAAGAACAGATTGCTATTTTTAGCGACTATGATTGTGACGGTATTCCAGGGGCGGTTGTGCTACACGATTTTTTCAAGGCCATTGGGTATAAAAAATTCCAAAACTATATTCCGCACCGACACTACGAAGGTTTTGGTTTGAGCAAGACGGCTGTTGATTCGCTAAAAAAAGATGCTGTTTCACTAATCATTACTATCGATTGTGGCACCTCGAATGTAGAAGAAGTCGCGTACGCGAAAGAGCAAGGAATAGACGTCATTATCACTGACCATCACGAGCCGGGATCAGTATTACCCGAAGCGGTGGCGATCGTAAATCCTAAGTTGGGTGAATATCCTTTTTCGGATTTATGTGGGGCTGCCGTAGCGTTTAAATTGGCGCAGGCTATGTTGGTGCGAGGGGATTACGAACTGACTCCTGGTTGGGAGAAGTGGTGGCTCGATATGGTGGGTATCGCTACTATTGCTGATATGGTGCCACTTAGAGGAGAAAACCGGGTGCTAGCGCAGTATGGTCTCATGGTGTTGCGTAAATCTCGCCGGCCAGGTCTCCAACAACTTCTCAAAAAAGCCCGTATTAATCAGCGCTTCCTTACTGAGGAAGATATTGGTTTTACCATTGGTCCACGTATCAACGCTGCCTCACGGATGGATACACCAGAAGATGCTTTTCATATGTTAGCGGAGACAGATGTGACTGAGGCCGGGGCTAGAGTCGAGCACCTGGAGAGGCTCAATCAAGAGCGTAAGACGTCAGTGGCACTCATGACCAAAGATCTTCATAAACGATTAAAACAACTTGAAGAGATTCCTTCGGTTTTGGTGATGGGGCATACGGAGTGGCGGCCGTCTTTAGTCGGTTTGGCAGCCACTAAACTGGCAGAAGAGCATGGTCGCCCGGTGTTTCTCTGGGGGACTGATGGTAATGGTGTTTACAAAGGGTCTTGTCGTTCGGGTGGTAATGTAAGTGTGGTTAAGTTAATGGAAGCGGTTTCGGATGTTTTTCTCGAGCACGGTGGACACCATTTCTCGGGTGGTTTTTCAGTTAAGGATGAACATATTTTTACCTTCGGCGAGCAGTTGGCAAAAGCGATGAATGAATTGGGTGACACTGCCAGTGTCGACGAAGCGACTATGATTGACGCAGAACTCTCTCTTGATGAAGTTAATCAGTTGCTTATCGAGGATCTCAACAGAATCTCCCCTTTTGGGGTCGGTAATGAAAAGCCGTTATTTGCGTTTCGCAGGGTAGTACCGAGTCAGGTGGAACTGTTTGGCAAAGCTAAAGAACACACCAAGCTCACCTTTATGACCGAAAACGGTAGGTTAGAGGCCATCGCTTTCTTTCGTGCCCCAGAGCAATTTACTCATCAGCCACAGTCAAACGCCTCCCATACCTTACTCGCTCATGTGGAACAATCCTTTTTTATGGGCCGACGCCAAATTCGTTTGCGGGTGATTGATGTAATTCAAGATTAGATTATTGTGATAATCTGACCTAATAAATATTTAAATATGGTAGTAGTTAAAATCTTTACCGACGGCGCAGCTAAGGGGAATCCGGGTCCGGGTGGTTACGGGGCAGTTTTGTTGTTGGGTGATGTTGTGCTTGAGCTCGGAGACCGTAAGGGTCTAACTACCAATAACGAGATGGAGTTACGGGCAGTAGTTGAAGCTTTGAAACAGGTGCCTGAGGAAGTGAGTGAAGTTGAAATATTCACTGATTCAAAATACGTGGTTGAAGGAGCGACTGGATGGACCTTTGGTTGGATGAAAAATGGTTGGAAAACAAAGACAGGCAGTGACGTGCTACACAAAGCATTGTGGGAAGAGCTAGTTGTTCTTCTTAAGCGAGTGAAAGTTGAGTGGCACAAGGTACCCGGACACGTTGGAATTATTGGTAACGAGCGGGCAGATATTATCGCTTCTAATTTTGGAGAGGGAAAGGAAGTGGTATTGTATGATGGGCCACGGGCCGGATATAAGTATGAGATCGAAAACGTGGACTACGATGAAGAAAAGGAGGCAGAACGCAGCGCTGCTCGTAAGCGCCAACAAACCAAGGCCTACTCTTATGTCAGCAAGGTTAATGGGGTAGTAGAAACGCATCAAACCTGGCAGGAGTGCGAAGAGAGAGTGAAAGGCAAGAAAGGTGTTCGGTTTAAGAAAGCAATTTCAGCTGAAGAAGAGCAGGAAATCATAGAGGATTTTTCTAACTAACACAAAAAGGTGATTTGTGTTAGGGTTGCAAGATGAAACAGATAACCATCTCTACTGATGGATTTTCAAAGGGTAATCCTGGACCAGCTGCTATTGCTATGCGAATAGTTGATCCGGAGGGCAATGTGTTACAAGAAAGGGTTGAGACTATTGGCAATGCCTATGATGATTATGCGGAGTATTATGCTGTGCTCATTGGTTTGCAAGCAGCCAAAGAGCACTTTGGTGAAGAAACTAAAGAAATTGAATTTGAGTTAAGTCTTTCGGGGCAGCAGACTAAAAAGCAATTAAACAACGAAGAGACAATCACTCATCCTGGACTAGTACCTTTCTTTATTGAGATTCATAATTTACGCGTCACGAGTTTCCCTAAACTCAAAGTGGCTCTCTTACGACGCAAACGAAATAAAAAAACTAGCCGTTTGGTAAAAAAAGCTCTTGACGCCTAGTGCCAATTCTCCTACTATCTGCTTAGGTTTTCTCTACAAATAATATTTCGTGGAGGTTTGGATGACACAATCACTTATTGCAGAGTGTGAAGCATCTCTTGATCTTTTACAGCATCAGTTAAAGGAAATAAAAAACCGTTTCCTGCGGGAAATTGGACACTTGCCACCGTTACTTACGATCAACATTTTTCTGGCACAAAGTCGCATCAACAACATGCGTACTCTGTTATCAAAGATGAAGAGAAAGATTAAGGAGGAGAAGCGAGTGAATGTAAAGCAAAGGAATAAACTTGAAGATCGTCTGTTGGTGCTTAAAGAGCTGCACGCCGCACTCAATCGCGAGACAGACGATAGCTATGTGGCAGACCCGAAGGTCAAACTACAAAAGCTTAAAATCAAAGATGAAATCACGCGCATTGAGTACCAGCTTAGTGGTCTAGAGACAGCGGTTGATGACAGTATCTTGTCGGCAGAAAGCCATGAAGTAATCGATTTCCCGTCACTGACGATTCCGGGGTTAGTTACTCCGGGGCAGGAGTCAGTAACGATCCAAGGAGGTGATTTGGACATGGAACAAGTAGCCAGTATGGTGGCTCGCGGCAAGCAGGTTGTGATTGTTAGGTAGTCCTAGCAGATAAGTGCCGGCTGAGACTTTTAGTCTCAGCCGGCTTTTTTATTGGTACACTTACGTTATGCAGGCCGCTTTGTTTTATGGGGCAATCTTTTCGTTTGTGCTCGGTATTGGGGTTCAGACCGTTGCCTCTCTGTCGTTGTCACTGGTTGTCTGGGTGCTAGTCCTTGGTTTTATCTTGGCACTGGTGTGGCGAAGAAATACCCTCTCAACCCAGGCGTCATTCGTGCTTTTGGGTAGTGTAGCGTTAGTGGCTCTATCTCTTGGTTTGCTGCGCACGGAGATTGCATCCTGGCAATTTGGCAATTCTCCATTGGCAGATCAGGTAGGGAAAGAAATAACTTTCTCTGGTGTGGTAATGAGCGAGCCGGATTATCGTGAGCGAACGGTTATGTTATATGTTGAAAATGAGTCAGATCGAGTGCTCGTGACAACGGATCGTCTTGAGGAAGTGTCTTATGGAGATAAGGTTCTGGTCATCGGTCGTCTAGACGCACCGGCTAATTTCATGACTGATTTGGGTCGGGAATTTAATTACCTTGGTTATCTCAAAGCCAAAGGGGTTGAGTATCGGCTTTCGTTTGCGACAGTGTCTGTGGAAGAAGTCGGCTACGGCAATTGGTTGATTGCCAGACTGTTGTCGTCTAAGCAAGGTTTCATTAATCAGATGCAGAACGTAGTTACTGAACCAGCGGCTGGTTTGGGGAGTGGTTTGTTGCTCGGAGTGAAATCTGCTCTGGGGCAGGATATCGAGGAGGACTTTCGTCGCACGGGAATTATTCATATTGTGGTGTTGTCTGGCTACAATGTGATGTTGGTTGTGTCTTTCATCTTGCTTGTGTTGTCTTTTGTTCTACCGCTGCGGCTTCGGGTTTGGTCAGGTTTGGCAGCCATTGTCTCATTCGCCCTCCTTGTCGGTCTTTCGGCCACTGTCGTGCGCGCCAGTATCATGGCTGGTTTGGTTTTGCTGGCTCACCATCTTGGTCGACGGTACCATGTGATGCGAGCATTATTTCTCGCTGGGGCAGTAATGCTATTGGTTAACCCCTATTTACTACTCTACGATATTGGCTTCCAGCTATCATTCATGGCTACGCTTGGACTGGTGTTGGCCATCCCTTATTTTGAGTCAACCATGATAGCTTCAGATAAGAAACTCGGCCTGAAAGACTTTTTTATTGCAACGGTGGTTACGCAGATTGCCGTGTTGCCACTCCTCTTGTATCACATCGGTGAAGTTTCACTGGTAGCAGTAGTGGTTAACCTGCTAGTTTTGCCAGTCGTACCGGTATCTATGTTACTCACGTTCATGGCCGGTACAGTTGGCTTCTTATCGACCGCTCTCTCAGAGGTGGTGGGATATCTGGCTACCTTATCTTTAAACTATATTTTGTGGGTGGCTAAGGCTTTTGCTGAGTTACCATTTGCGACTCTGATTGTCACAAAATTTTCTGTGGTTACAGTTTTTTTTATGTACGTCTCGTATGTTTTGTTGTGGTTGTGGAAGCAGCGATTGGGACTAAAGAATGAGCTTGTTGACTGGGAAATCATTGAGGAGGACGCTCTCATCATCAAACAAAAACCGCTGCCAAATAGTGAGCGGTCTAAATCAAAGGTGCCAGTTTTCTTTCGTTAGACTAAGCGACCAGCCACCACTTCCCAGTTAAGATTCTTGAAGAAAGCGTTAACATACTGACCTTTTTCGGCTGAAAGATAATCACGCATGTATGAGTGCTCCCACATATCAAGCGCCAGGATGATATCAAGATCAGCTAGCTGGCCCATGTGCTGTTCGTCTACCCAAGTCTGGACTAACTGATCGGTGTGCGGGTCGTAGTAGAGCATAGCCCAGCCTACGCCGCGGGTCTTAGCGATTTCAGTGAAGCGTGCCAGCCAGAGATCAACCGATCCCCACTGTTGTTCCAGTTTTGTTTTTAGTGTGCTGTCAGGCAGGGCTGCTGAACCACCTTCAAATTGCGCAAAGTAGTACTCATGGTTGCGCATGCCGCCAAACTCAAACCCTAGTCGGCGTTGCATTTCAGCAATCGCAAAGGCGTTGTTATCTGGATCGTTGCTGTAAGCAGAAATTTTGTCACGAATGAGGTTAACGTGTTTTACGTACCCCTTGTAGAGACCAATGTGGTTTTCGATAGTTTCGGCTGAAATTCCTTCCATTTCTGGTATGTCGAAAGTTAGCGGTTCGTATTTCATAACAAAATTGTTAAGTTGCTTATAACTAGTTCGGTTCATTGTATCATGTTGGGATGATACGAGAGGACGGAACGTTTCGAGTCTTTGTTTTGGGTATGTTGTCTATAGTGGCATTAGTGGTGTGGTGGCCAGTTTTTGTGACCGGCACAACTACGGGTGCTTATCTCCAGGTACGGTTTCTTGATGTGGGGCAAGGAGACGCAGTTCATATCCTGACTCCAGATGGATTTGAGATGCTGGTGGATGGAGGGTCGACTAGTGTGGTCTTGCGCAGGTTGGCTACAGGCAGGTCTTTCTTTGACCGGAAAATTGATATGGTGGTGGCTACACACCCTGACTCAGATCATGTGGGTGGTTTGGTTGATGTGCTAGAGCGGTATGACGTGGATCTAATAGTTGAGACTAATACTGAGCACGAGGCCCCGGGGGGGG
>JBFHUT010000059.1:0-6066 GCA_041589935.1 Minisyncoccia bacterium | reverse complement strand
CCTGTCGTTGTACTGTAGGTAGTTATCGGCCCTAAAGCGGTAGTTGTGTGGTTACCAATTAACAACTTAAGTCTTGATCCGTTACTAATACTAAATCCAGGCGCTAGTGTGTAACGAATTAATCCGGGACTACCAGGAAAAATCTCTACTCGATCGACGCCCGGGGATGCTACTGGACCAGAGTTTCTTGCCACACCATTAACCCACAACTGGACATTTCTTTCTGTAAAAGTGCTGGTAGCAAGAATTGTAAAACCGTCAGCGGGAGTTAATTCAATCACTCCTCCCGACGACACGTCAGTCAAAATAGTAAACTCAAAAGTATGATTAGCCTGCTCACTCGGACCTGAATCACTAATAACATCCTTGAACTCACGTATTAAAACCGCTTCTGCTGTTTGTGGCGCAATAATAAAAAGCATTGCTGGTAGTACCACACAAAGTAACCCAAACCATCCAGTTAACTGCTGCCAGATAAAACGCATACGCCTCAATACCTTATATTGTACCGTGCACAGCAGTAGATTTTTGTTAAATTACACAGTTCTAAGCTCCTGCCGCTCACGCGCCCGCAAATAGTCCAGAGTGTAGTTGAGTAGTATCAACACCAACAGTATAAACAAGATACTCGCTAAAACGTAAGTCGCAGTTTGATTGTCTACCTCACCTGTCCCCTCAGTAATACCAACCTCAATTTCTCTAGCACTTAGTGCTGCCTCTCGCTCCTCTAGATCGCGCTCCCACTGTGACAATTCAGCAGTAAATTTGTTTAACTCGGTTGGTTGAACTGAGGCCGACATGCCGACCACATTAGCTAGATAATTGTGCGTATTTACTGATAATGATTTGGTTGTATCCGTAAGCAAACCACTTTCAAAAACCAGAACCAAAGCAAAGACAAAAGCCGAAATTCTCAGACCTCTGTGATAACTAGTATATTGTCTTTTCTTCATGTTATTACTATACACTTAGTTAATTTAAGCGAATAATGCCAACAATACGATTAGGAACAAGGCTGTAACCGTTAGTGTGACAACAATCACTAATAGTGTAGCTGAAGAATTACTCTTGCGGCGTCTACGAACAATGCGTCTTCCCCCGCTCATATGAGCCAAGGAGCGTTTTATGTACACGCGGACAAAGATGAAGGTTATAAGCAAAATTACTGCCAACACGGCCAGAGCCGGGCCGATTATACTCATTGGCAATATCCAAAATGAAACAGTGCTAGTAATACTCTTCCTAGCTCCTTGTTCACCATAAACCAAGCCCAAGACGGCCTCATAGCGACCAAAGCCGATAGAGTCCCCTTCCCAGATAATATCATCGAAGCTTTCAGTGGCTCCCGGGAAGACACCAGCCAAACTTTCATTTACCATTATGGTGTCGACCTTTTTCCCTAGCATATTGTAAACTTCCAAGGGACCCATTGGTCGCACAAGAACGTTACCAACATTCTCCACCCGAACAGAAAATTCTACGTTTTGTGAGCCATATAGAAACCTAGAAGTAGAAAACTGACGAATGTTTGCTTCCTCAATTACCTCTCCAGAGATTCTGATATTAATTATATTAGCGACCTGATAGCCGACTGCAGCACCACTGCTTTCTATCTCAGGTGGTTCAACTGAAATGAAAACTCCGCCGAAGTGACCACCTGGAGAAGCATTGTCCGGTACCGTCATTTTAAAATCAACCCTAACTGATTCAGTACCTGGAATATCAACCTGATCAAACGGTAATGTTATCCAATCTGATAACTCATAGCCTGTTCTTACTGAATTATCCTTGGCAAAAATAGGAACCCCACCTGGACCAGTCCTTTCAATGTTTCTAGTGTACAAATAAAAAGTTTGGTCAGTAGCATTTAGATTTTTTATCTCAACAGAATAATCTTTAACCACACCCGGGTCCAACGTTTCTTCAATTAGAGCTGGTGTAATACTTACACCAGCTTGCTGAGCATTAGCAATATCGGCAGTAAATACAATACCAGTTAGCAAGAGAAGAAAAATAAATGAGGCTTTCAGACTCAAAGAAAAAGCAAAACTCAGTAACCGCATATCAGAAACAATATCAAGCTTGATTAGATACAAATGACCAACGAATAATAATAGTAATAATAGCATTGTGTGACGCTCAATTATTTGTTTGTCTACATATTATTATAAATTAATGAATACAAAAAAGCTTCCGTTAGGAAGCTTTTTTGTGAGTGCATATTAGAACTTAGAAGGTAGGAGTAGCAATGTAGGTAAGAGTTGTGCTGTAGTCATCACCCGCCTCCTGGAGGGCAGTAATTTCGATTTGATAAGCTACATCTACCAAACCAACATCTGCTGTTGTACCATCGGCCGGTCCTGTGTGTGAGAAGACCTGTCGTGGTGTAGTACTTGCTGCTACCCAAAGATTGCTGCCAAACTCATCACCGTTTAGGTCAGAGTCAGTTGAAGTTAGACCCCAGTGTCCCCAAGTATTCTCATTAGTAATGACGTTAGTTGGAGCTGCCCAAGCTGCTGGTGTATCTGTATAGGCACCATCAATGAAACCATCTATGTCAGCACCAGTTGAAGACTCAAGATTAGAATCTTGCTCTACCGTTACTACAAAGCCGTTTCTGGCGTTGGTGGCTACAGAAAGTCGTTGACCTAACGTTTTAATTTCGCCACTGTTCAACACTCCAAATGGAATAGTAGTTGGTGTGGTTGATCCAGTAGTAGAAGTTCCGTTAATTGCAGTTGAAGTTGCTAAGCCGTCAATTACAAAGTCTAAAGTAGTATTAACAATAGCTGTTACGACTACGTTATCAATGATATAGACACGTGTGCGACCAGTATCTGCAGACCCCGCTGTAACCACAATCTCATATGAACCTGCGGTTGGATTTGTGATTTGATTAGTACCGCCAGTTGCGTTGGTTCCGATCTTTATCTCTACAACCTGGGTTGCTGTAACTACGCCAGTACCAGATGTTAGAGTAAGAACTTGACCTGCAACAGCTGCTCCCCATGTTGCACCTGATGGTGCGGCGGCAAGTGTTTGATTAGCTCCGTTAATAGAAAAATCTACGTCACCGAAGGCAACAGAGCCCATGTTAAATCCGACAGGAAAAGTTACAGTAATTGTTTGCCCGGCCGCGACTCCAGGAGAACTTGTAGGCACTGTAAACAGAATAGTGTGATTTGACACAACACTGACATCTGAGTCAGATAGCGTGTCAGTAATAGAAGTTAGGTTAGCTGCTTGCGCAGTTGTGTAGGCCCCAACAGACCAGAGCACAAGTGCACTTGCAACAAGTGTCGCGACCACCCGTTGCGCAAAGCCAACATTAGTTGCTTTTGCGAACATGTTTATATGAATATTATTTTGTAAATAACTCTACTTCTTGTTGTTGTACAAACGAGAAGTTTTCGGTTGAAGTGTCTTGTGGAGAAGACTGGGTTCAAAGTATTTAAGAAATTCTCAGCCTGAACTTGAACCTTTGTCTCTTCAACCGAACTACCTACATTTTACTAAGTCTTTGACAAGCTGTCCGCTAGCTGCTGTTGATAACTATTTTTGCGTGCCCTTTGACCTAGATTAAAATGCTTATTTTTATTCACATTTCTCCTCTACATCGGACATGACTGCTATTAATTTTTAAGTACAAATGTCTGATAAGTTTTAGGCTTTCGCTTTTGCTATATCAGACCAACGAGTCGTATAGG
Organism: Minisyncoccia bacterium; assembly: GCA_041589935.1. GTDB lineage: Bacteria > Patescibacteriota > Minisyncoccia > Phycocordibacterales > UBA918 > OLB19. The sequence continues at coordinate 2,359 of JBFHUT010000059.1, read as the reverse complement.
CTGGAGACTTTGATCCTGACTTAGCCTGCCAATCTTTACCACGAAGCCTATCTCCAAGCACAACCAATTCCCTTCCGCCACGCTGATTTAAAGTATCGATCACCGCCAGCAAATCTCCGGACCCTTTATCTTTTAACCCCTCAAACAACTGCCCCTGACCTGAACCAGAGGGCTGTAGTTGGCCCAATATTACACCGACTTTTTTATAGGGTACTCCAGTCTCATATAGATCGTTCAGAAGCTTTTCCGCCTCCTGCAGGAGGATAAAAGTATCATTGGTTGGAGCTGGTAAAATAAGTTCTTTTGAGCCGCCTCGGAGCACAAAATCTCCGTGTCTACTTGGCAATATAAACAAACGCAACTGCCAACCCTCTTGCCTAGACAGCCTTAGATCAGCTGCCACATGACGCACATGATAAGCCACCGCATCTGCCAGGACAGATAGTTCAAATACGTCTTTATGAAAAGAACGCGAACTCATCAGACTTTGTTGCGGGGTAGCTGTAGACTGTAATTTTAAGACAGAATATCCTTGCAATTCCTGCTGTAGCCTCACTCCATTAACGCCAAACAAATTCCTAATCTGAGCCTGATCAGTTAAGACAAGGTCTTGTACCGTCTGTAGACCATGGCGCTTATAAGCCAACTCTAACTTACCGCCTACACCCCAGATTTCAGACAACGAAATATCTGGCGCTAAGGCCTGCCAATCATCTTCATTTAACACCCTAACCCCAGCACTCTTTTTGGCCAGTTTACTAGCGTATTTAGCTTGTGTTTTGGTATACGCCAAACCAATCGAAACCGGTATTCCCACCTCCCTTTCGACTCTTTGCTTTAGTGTCCTAGCTACCAGATAAGGATCCTCATCAGTGGTAAAAAACGCCTCATCCACAGAGTACTGTTCCATACCCGGAAACTCTTCTCGCACCACTGAGAAGACCCGTCTAGATAGATCTCGATATAAAGTGAAGTGCGAAGAAAACGTTGTGGCTCCAGCCTTTTCAAGCATGTCCTTTATCTTAAAGTAAGGGACACCCATAGGGACACCAATGTCCTTTATCTCCTGAGAACGCGCAACCACACACCCATCGTTGCTGGATAATACAACTACTGGCTTCTTATCTAAGTCAGGGCGAAATAAGCGTTCGCAAGAAACAAAAAAGTTATTACAATCTATTACTCCAACCCAAGACCGCTTCCTTTTCATAGTCTCATTATACAGTCACTGTGGTAATATTATGAACCTATGCAAAACCGCTATTTTCGCGCAGGAGTTGGTACCGTTATATACAACTCGAACAATGAACTTGCCTTCTTTCGTCGTGCTCAATACCCTGCCGGCATTTGGCAGTTTCAACAGGGTGGCATCGATACTAATGAGTCGGTCACTACCACACTCTGGCGTGAACTCAAGGAAGAAGTTGGTTTGACTGAAGACGCGGTCTCACTAGTGACTGAGCTGCCACACTGGACTGTCTACCAAGACCTGCAAACCGCGCAAGATGACTCAGCTCCAAGACTAGGCCAAGCGCACCGTTGGTTTTTTCTAAGACTCAAAGAAAACGAAATCATTGATCTTAGTAAAGCAACTGACAATGAATTTGACGAGTGGAAGTGGGTGAGTTTTTCCGAAGCAATTAGTCTCACAAACGATAACAAAAAACACGTGTATGAGACTCTACACGTGTTCTTTCAAAACCATCTTGCTACTTAAGTAGCGTTACCCTTAAAACAATTTCCAAATATCAGGATCTTCCTCGCCATCAACCTTGAATATCGCAGTACCGCGTAGATTGTATTTTTCTACTAACTTAACTTTCTGCTCTACAGCCTCAGCGTCGCTCCAAGAAACAAACCGAACCGGTACTTCTATATTGGCGTAGGTTGCCACCAAGAGCGCCTTAGCAGCCGCCTCATAACCCTTTGGTGTCCCTTTTGGCGTTGGTAATTGATTAAATATCTTCCAAACCGAATCCTCTGGGAAATAAGAGATCACTGCTTCTCCCCCGGCAGTGCGACCAATTGGAGAATTGTATTTTTTTGACAATTCAATTATTCTCGGGTGGTTAAGAGCCGCTACCTGCTTATAGTCTCGGTACCAATCAGGCGCTACGGTGATGTCCCAAGCTCGACCGTAAGTAGCCACACCCAACATCACCTTTTCTTCATCAAAGTCTTCGAGAGCTAGATCAAGCACCTTTTCTACCCAATCAATATCGGCTACCGGAACATATGGCACCCCACGCCTCTCATCGTTAAGTTTAAGGTCAGCTCGTTGTTGGTCATAAGCCATAATCTCCACCCAATCACAGTATTTGTTCATGGCCTGGTAATCATTGGCGTACTTAATCTCTTT
>JBFHUT010000058.1:0-6154 GCA_041589935.1 Minisyncoccia bacterium | reverse complement strand
GATTGAGGCTGTGGCTGAGCAGTATTCTAAGAAGTTGTAAAACAATAGTAGCCGGTTCCCGATAGGGAACCGGCCAGGTGAACACTTCAGATGTGAACAGTTACCGCATTGCAGTCTGGGCACGAAAATATTTGTCTTTATGACGTTTGCCAGTGCCTCCTTCGTCACCGATCTCAGTACTACTTCCATCCGCAGCTACTTCAGTAGGGGCGGGGTCAAGTTTATTGGATTTGCCAGACTGACTTCCGTTCAAGTGTTTTCTGTGTTTATTTGCCATAAGGCGGGAACTCCTTCTTGATTGTTGGTCCGGATATTTTTTACCGTGCACTTGGAAATAATGCAAGTAAAGTAATAAAAAACGGGAGACCAGAGGCCTCCCGCGCGGGTTTGGGTTTTTATTTTGCTTACGTTTGTCCAGCAGCGTTTGCTCTCTGGATGCGGTTATAGATCTCTTCGCGATGTACCGGCACGTGCTTGGGAGCATTGACTCCGATACGAATCTGGTTGCCTTTGACCCCCAGTACAGTCACGGTGACCCCGTCACCAATCATCAGGGTCTCGCCGACCCTCCGTGTCAAAATTAGCATAACCGTAATCTCCTTAGTTAAGGTACTATTTTGACTATAGTATAATTATAATAGTTAGTCAATACTAATTTGGCTTTGCTAAGGAGCGCGGTATACTGCTCGGTAATGATTGAAATGAGAGCGACTGTAACAGGGGAGGTGCAGGGTGTGGCGTATCGCATTTACGCGCAGGAAGCAGCCACGGAGCTAGCGTTAGTCGGGTATGTGAAAAATCTTCCCGACGGATCTGTTCTTGTGGTTGCTCAAGGCAACCCAGAGACGCTGAAGAATTTTGTGGAACACTTGCATGAGGGATCTCTCATGTCTTCAGTGGAAGCGGTAGCGGTGGAGTGGGGTAGTGCTCGTAAAACTTACAATGATTTTTCGGTGTTACACTAAGCACCATGTCTGATAATGCTAGTTTAAAATGTCTTGGTCTTATCATGGACGGCAATCGGCGCTGGGCCAAGGAGCAGGGTTTGTCGACACTCGAAGGACACCGTCAGGGTGGAGAAGTGTTTCTCGATTCTATTAAATGGGCGAGTGAGCGCCACATTCCTCATGTGGTGTACTATGCTTTTTCGACGGAGAACTGGCAGCGTAGTGAGGAAGAAGTGTCATATCTGATGCAATTATTTAGAGAGTATCTAAATAAAATTAAGACCAAAAAGGGTAACCGGGTGCGAGTGCGGGTGATTGGAAGACGAACGGACTTCTCGACGGATATCCAAAGACAAATTGAGGAGATTGAAGCTGCCGGAGAAAATGATAATGAGTCGGTTACTACAGTTTGGGTGGCATTGTCCTATGGTGGACGGACTGAAATTATTGAGGCAGTTAATCAGGCAGTGAGAGGTGGTAAGGAAGTGACAGAAGAAACTTTTAAGAAGTTACTTTGGACAGCTGAGATGCCTGATCCGGATCTGATCGTCAGGACTGGCGGAGAATACCGTTTATCAAACTTTATCACCTGGGGTTCAGTGTACAGTGAGCTTCATTTTATAGATAAGTACTGGCCGGCTTTGACCAAAGATGATTTTGACGCCATACTCATGGAATATGACCGAAGGGAACGACGTAAAGGAAAATAATGTGGAACCGACCATCTTGTATGAAGACGATGATGTGTTGGTAATTAATAAGCCATATGGTTGGCTGGTGCATCATGATGGCCACAACGAAAACACTGCTACGGTGGTAGATTGGTTGTGTGTTCGTAATCCTGAGGTACGGGGAGTGGGAGAGTCAGGGTACTCGACAAAAGGTGAGGAGCTTGATCGCTCGGGAGTGGTACATCGACTCGACCGGGAAACATCCGGAGTCTTGATCTTAGCCAAGAATCAAACGGCCCATCAGACTTTGAAGCAGCAATTCAAAGACCGCAAGGTTTATAAAGAGTATCGCGCATTTGTATATGGCCGGCTTAATGATCGATGGGGAACGATCAACCGACCAATAGGACGCAGCGGTAAAGACCATCGCCGCCGCTCGGCCGAACGGGGAGCTAAGGGAGTACTAAGGGAAGCAGTTACTGATTTTGAACGGATCGGTATGGGCGAATATCAAGATGAGCCATTCTCTTATGTGAAGTTAATTCCTAAAACTGGCCGTACGCACCAGTTGCGAGCTCATCTGCGCGCGATTGACCGGCCAATTGTGGGAGATGAACTTTACGCAGAACACAAAATTGGTAAATCTAACAATCTGGAACTAAAGCGCCTAGCTTTGCATGCCCATGTATTAGAGATTGAGCTGCCTCAGGGCACGGTGGAACGCTTTATTGCACCAGTACCACAGGATTTCGAAGAAGCCGCCGAACGCATTGCAGAGTAGGGAGTATTGTGGTAGATTGTGGCACGTTTTAGGGACGTCTTTTTTAACGACGCATCGTTAATTTATTTAAAGTTATTATTATGAAAGCAGCAATGGCAGGGGTGGCCGTGTCACCCGTAAATATGGAAGAGCGTAAGTCACTCGGAATTCGACCGGGAGATACTGTACGCGTTCACCAAAAAATCGTAGACGAAAAAGGTAAGACCCGACTTCAGGTATTTGAAGGTCTGGTACTTGCCCGCAAGCATGGTGATGAACCAGGCGCTACTTTTACTGTACGTAAGGTGGCGAGCGGGGTAGGGGTAGAGAAAATCTTCCCACTATACTCACCACTCATCGACAAGCTAGAGATCGTAAAGCGAGCTAAGGTTCGCCGCGCAAAGCTCTACTACATCCGCGAGAAGGTTAATCGTGAGATTAAGCGTCAGATGCGTCGCATGAGTCTTGTTTCTATGGCTACTGAGTCGGAAGCTGAAGCAGCCGTTCGAGCCGCTGAGGAAGCTAAGAAGGCGGAAGAGGAAGAAGCGAAAGCAGCCGAAGCAGAAGCAGCCAAGAAAGCTGAGGAAGAAGCTAAGTCAGCTGAGGTCGCCGTGGCAGAAGAGACCGAAGATGCAACAGCTGAGGAGGTTGTTGAAACTCCAGCCGAAGAGACTACTGAAGAAGAGAAAAAGGACTAGTTTCAAAATACAAAAAAACACCCGGCCATTTGGCCGGGTGTTTTTTTAATAAGTTAGTCAACAATGATTACTGCTTGGGTGCGGTACTTTACACTTGGTAGAGCGGACCAGAATTGATCGGCTGTGTTAGGAGTGTCGTTAAAGTGAACTCCTAGCAACTGTAATCTGGCGGTCGTACCCGGTACCCCTGGTTGGTAAGTCACCATTAGGCGCATATTTTTGGTGCTTCCTTCAGGGATGTGGAAGTAGCCATCTTTTTCTCTAGCGTCTGAAGTGACAGCAACGGTACCAGAGGCCGACAAGGCAGCTCCGACGGCATCCTCTAGTCGGTAATCGACGCCACTTAAGCCAACTGGAATGTATACGTCTTGTCCGAAGGCGGTTAAGTTGAAGGAAATCGTAAACGCTACATAGTCATTGGCAGAGCCGTTGGTACTGGTCACTATTGCGCTGGTTCCATCGCTAGCGGCGTCAGTGCCTTTGGTGTAGAGAAAGTGTGTTTCTCCGGTGGCAGCTCCTTGTAGCTGGGTGGTATTAAGGTCGTCTTCTCCCTCGGCTTCGATGTCATCTGCCTCAACTCGTCCCACGATAGACACTCCTTCATGGCTTGCGCTTAGGGCGTTGAAGTCGATTTCTACTACCGCAGTCACCCGATCACCAGCGTCAATTTGTAACTCCCCACGATCAAACTCAAAAGTGACTACGCCAGTCCCACCATCAACAGTGGTCTCCCTGGTGTAGGTCTTACCATCCACCACGAGACGAATGTCACGCATAAAGGTATTTAGGGTAGCATCACTGACGGTCAGACTGATCGGTAAACGACGGATGTCGATGTCGTTCTTACTATCGTCAGTGTCTAGATCAAAGGCAAATACTTCCAGGTAACCTGAGCGAGCACCGTCTTTTAGTTGTAGGGTGCTAGCGTCTGGGTCTTTGTCTGAGCGACGTACTAACAGTTCGTCAGAAGCACCAGCTTGATCTAGGTTTAGTGTGACTGAATCGGCGCTGTCGCCAGTGTAGACAGCTGCGTTGTCAGCATCTAGTCCGCGTAGTCCATTATCGGGTACGAACACATTCCAGATTTCGCCATCAATTGTTCCTTTAACTGACCTCATGATGGTTGTCTTTACGGTCAGAGTCACTTCACGCCCTTCCCGTAAGATGTAGCTAAGGCCAGAAAGACGAAGTAGGTAGTCACCTGAAGTAGGGGAATCTTCGCGCCACTCATCTTCATCTCCGGCGTCAACCTCAGCGATTTTTTTAGAGCCGTGCCAAACAGAAACATTGCTAAATACATCCCACGGATCATTTTCGTTGTTTCCGGTGTCAGGACGGAAGCCAAGATCAAGTCGATTGAGCTTTACGTCACCGTCTTCAACTCGGAAGGTGATTTCCATAATCTCAGCATTCTTATCACCCTCTTCAAGGTCGGTGTCATCACCGTCCTTGGCAGCAAAGCGTTCTAATGAAGCTTCGCCACTAAGTGGTGGTTCTGGTTCAGGTTGAGGAGTAGGTTGGGGCGTTGGTTGCGGCTGTGGAGTTGGAGTTGGTGCAGGTGCACATATGCTTTGAACTCTGGCCCGGGTTTGTGGGCCGTAGTTGTTTCCGAGAGCCGGACTAATTCCCTGCGCAGCCTGAAACTGTCTTAGTGCTGTTTGTGTCTGGGTACCAAAGTAGCCAGTGGCTCCAGCTGGAATAGTGTAACCTCGACTGATCAGGAAATTTTGCAGGGTTGTGACATCAGCCCCGCGACTGCCAAAAGCAATGTCAGACAATGGAGCCGTACAAGTTCCACCGCCAGCTTGCAACGCTAGAAGTTGGTTCTGAAGCGAAGTTACTTGTGTTAGTAAATTTTGAATTTGAGCCATTAGTTCTGCTGTTGTTGCAGCTTGGGCTCGTTGGGGCGGGATGGTGATACTCACGAGTAAAATCGCGATGATACCACCAACCACACCCAACTTAAAAGTGGTAGTTTTCATGATGGTTAAATAGTTATGTAATAGCTAATAACTGTAGGTATTACCTCCTCCTACATCTACTAAGACGAATTAGAGGGTCCAAACTTTCACCTGGTCGTGGTAACATCGAATTTAAGTATGGAAAGCAAATTTAAAAAACTGGTGGCATTGATTGAAGAGAGCGGGAATCTAGCTCGAGATTATTTTTACAATGAGGAAAGGTTCTTCCAAAAGGATGACAAAACACTGGTGACTGAGGTTGATACTAAAATTGAAGACATGCTAAGGACTTTTGTGGCAGAACATTTTCCCGACGACACTATAGTTGGAGAAGAAGGTGAGGATGTCATTGGGAACTCAGGGTATGTTTGGTACATTGACCCAATTGATGGTACTGAGAATTTTGTACGAAAGATACCGTTATTTAGTATCACTGCCACTCGATTAGGGTCTGGTCCAGAAGGGTCCATGGCTATCGTACACAATCCTATTTCTCAGCAGACCTTCGCTTCTTTTATGGGACAAGGGATCTATGAAAATCAGAAACTTACAACTTTCAGCGACAAACCAGCCCATACTCGCCAAGCCATACATGTCGTCTCAAACCCCGCAGAACCTTGGGTGAAGCCAGCTAAGCATCATTTGATTCACCAGCTCGGAAAAAAATATGGACGCAGTGCTTCATTTAGTACTGGTATTCTAGAAATGGCTTATGTTGCAGCGGGTAGACTGGATGGGGTACTTTCCCTACTTAACAAGCCCTGGGACAGTGCAGCGGGGTTATACCTAAATAAGGCGTCTGGCGCGGACATCAGTCTTTTTTCAGATAATGCTTGGTCAAAATATGAAGGGGCAATAAAAGACCTTTATGGCGAGTCATTACGAGACCGCAAGATAATCTTGATGTCGCACCCAGCTATTCATGATGAGTTGTGTGCATTCATCGGTGATCCTAAACAATGGGCAGAGTAGACGGCTTGAATTCACTGGTCGCTTAGGGCATAATGGCCCGACCGCAAAGATGCATACATCTTTTATGTCCAGGTGGCGAAATTGGTAGACGCGCTACCTTGAGGGGGTAGTGGGGGTTTCCCCGTGCTGGTTCAACTCCAGTCCT
>JBFHUT010000057.1:0-6322 GCA_041589935.1 Minisyncoccia bacterium | reverse complement strand
CACATCTTGTACCAAGCACCTTTGGCCCCGCTATTCAAGCTGGTAGTTGGTACACTCTCGGCACGCTGTCTGCATTACAAATTATAGGCGTAACTAGTTTTACCTTTGTGAACTTTTTGCTCGGATACATTTCCTGGATCATTCTTGCGGTTGGTATTGTAAACGGTGCTATGGCCTTGATGCGCACTAAGCGTGAGCGAGCGCAATAGGTAACTTACTATTCTACTTCACCTGGGTGACGAGTGTACAAGATAGGAATTAGAACCAAGGTGATAACAACTGAGAAAACTAAACCAAACATCACAGCGTAGGCAAGCGGTGCCCACAAATCACCAGCGTACGTAAGTGGCAACATACCAATTACAGTAGTGATGGTGGTAAGTAGAATTGGTCGAATGCGGTTCCCAGCGGCTGCTACTACAATCTCGTGAATATCTTTCTCCGGGTTTGCTAGACGCATTTTATTCATCATGTCGATTAATAAAATCGAATTATTTACCACAATCCCAGAGAGAGCAATGAAGCCCATTATCGAAGGGAAGGAGAGGGGGTTAAAGGTAGCAGCTAGTCCAAACATAATGCCAATAAGTGAGTACGGTAGAATCGACAAAACGTATCTCGTGTGAAGGAATGAGTTAAATTGCAGCACCAAAATACCCACCATAAGCAGCACCCCAACGACAAGGGCTAAAAACATTTCAATAAATGCCTTGTTTGATTCATCCGTCTCTCCACCGCCCGTGCTAATAATCACTCCATTAGGGATATCAAGTTCTGCTTTAATCCGATCGAGTGCATCAGACTGAACTTCTCGAGCATTATAGTCAGTTGTTACGTCTGCGGTTACCGTTACGACTCGCATACTATCTTCGTGCTGGATAACCGAACTAGACTCGCGAAGATAAACCTTAGCCACACTTGAAATTGGGATGCTACCCGAAGTTCCATTAATAGCTAAATTATTAATGGTATTAATGTCTGTAACATCAGTCGTTTCGGCTGTTACACTACTGGACTCGTTTAGATTTAACTTAACAACAACATCAATGTCTTCATCCAAAGAGGTGATAGAGGTTGCTTTTGAACCGTAGAGAGCAGTTCTTGCCGTCTGTGACACAGTAAACGGTGTAACACCTAAAGCAGCTGCTTTGCCGTGGTCTAACTCTATAACAAACTCAGTGCCGTTATTATTTGTACTAGTTTCTATGTTAACTGTCCCGGGAATTGATCTAAATAGATTGGCTGCCTCGTTAGCAAGTTTAGTAAGGGTAGTTAAATCATCCCCCAAGAACTTAACAATAATGGCTGCGCCGGTCGGAGGACCATCACTAGGTTGAGAAACACTGACCTTGAGGTCTGACAAGGCATCCATTTTCTCTCTTAAATCGTCTACGATTTCAGTGCTCGTCCGGTTACGATCTTTCTTGAGGTTAACAAAGATGTTTGCATACTTTTCTCCAACGCCGCCCGAACCAAACTCACTGCCGCTACCAACCGTGATACTAAATGATTCAATTTCAGACTCATCATACAAAATCTCCTCGACTCGTCTTACGGCAATGTCCGTAATCTCTTTAACTGTTCCCTCCGGTCCTTCAAGCTCGACAATGATAAAGTCAACATCGCTTTGCTCAAAAAATGTCACCTTAACTGGAGCGTATGTTGGTAACATGGTGCCCACAATGAAGAAAACCACGCCAATAATGACTGCCGCTCCGGGATACCAAAGCAGTCCCCGCTTCCAATTACTCCAGCCCTTACGCTTCTGTAATACTTGTGTCTTAAGCGACCAAGCATAAATGATAGGAGCCGCCAATAATCCAGCAAGTGCGTTAACCGTTAACGATAGAGCAAAGATTAATACTGCAAATAATCCGGCGAGAAGCTTTTGCTGTTTTTTCTCATCGTAAACAAACGGAGTTAGCCGTGCCTTGTACCATGTCTCTAACCGATGGGCCAGAGCAACTTGTTTTTCTTCCAACTTAGAAGTGTTACGACGGTGCAAAAACGAAGAAGCCAGGAGCGGAAGAATAGTTAATGCTACAAACAAAGACGCAAACAACAAAAATATCAGAGTGAAAGGAATACTAGCAATAAACTGCCCAATAACACCAGAGACAATAAAGAGGCCAACAAACATGGCCACCGTAGTCAATGTACCGGAGATAAGCGGGGCAGAGAACTGGTGGATTGTCTCGATGGCAGCTTCCTTCTTATTGATAGTAGGATGATCTTTCATTTTACGATTGATTCCTTCTACCATCACAATTGCAGAATCAACCAAGATACCAATTCCCAGAATCAATGAAAAAAGACTGAGAAAGTTGATAGTGTTGCCTGAGAAATAAAGACCGATGAAGCCGAACAAAAAAGATAGAGGAATAGCGATGCCAGCCAATAGACCTTCACGCCAACCAATTGCAACCACCAAGAGCAAAATAACTAGAGTAACCGTCTGAAGTCCTGAAAATGATAGCCTAAGTAGGTCAGTTTTAATTTGGTCACCGGCGTCGAGGATTGTGACCGCCTCAACCCCGCTTAGGAGCTCGTTTGGTTTTTGCAGTGACTCGAGGCGGTCATTAACAGCCGCTGCAATCTTAGTAATATCTCCACCAGATTGCTTATAGAGGTTTACAGTGACAGAATTTTTTGAAGGAAGGCCATCAACACTAAAACGAGATAGGGTAGAAGCCGGCGCTAGACCATCTTCTACCACGGCAATGTCTCGTACATAAACAGGCTGACCGCCCCTGACAGCGACAGGAATATCTTTAACATCAGCTGTATTTGAAATATCCCCTTCAAAAGAAACGTTGTAACTAATGCCATCACTAACGATTTGACCAATTGGGAAAGTGAGGTTCGCCGTTCTAAGACCATTAATAACCTCATCTAGAGTTAGGTTGTATAGCTCCAATGCCGAACGATTGACGATTACCGATACCTCTCTTTTACCCGCACCGCCAACCTCTACTCGAGATACTCCAGGTAGGCTTTCAAGCTCTGACTCAACGTCTTTTGTCAGCGCGGCAAACTCATAATCGCTCAGATCAGCTGAGAGAACAGCTGTAAGTATTGGCTGGTCAACAAAATTTACTTCGGAGACAATTGGATCCTCTGCATTTTCTGGTAATTCTTGAGAGATAAGATCAACCTTGTCTTTTAATTCTTGGATCGAGGAGTCGAGATCAGCCTCTGCCTCAAACTCAACTACCACAGAAGAAACGTTTTCTCTTGAGGTAGAGGTAATTTTTTTAACATTTTCTAAACTAGCGAGACCGCGCTCTACTTCGTTTGTTATTAGGAATTCAATATCAGCTGCTGGTGTACCGGGATAAACAGTTGAGACAACACCAATCGGTATAACCACTTCAGGTGAAGATTCTTTTGGAATAGCTACCAGGCTATACAAACCAGTAAAAACTAATGCTACGAGAAAGAGGTAGGCAAATTTACTACGATTGATGAAGAAGCTCCACATACAGACTAATTTTGTACAACCACCTCACTACCGGGAGTAAGTCCACGTACATCAAGCACAAACTGGGTACTAAATGTCATCCCCTCAAGCACCTCAACCGAACCACCGCGAACTGACCCTAATACAACAGGTACTGATACTAGTGAATTACCATCAACAGTCATAATTGAACCATTAGTCTCTTCAAATCTAATCGCCGATAGGGGAATTAATATTGGCTTTGCTGAGGTTGTGCTTTCTGATAATTCTTTTGTGACACGAACAGTGTCTCCATTAATTAATTTGGTGCCTTCAACGGCTATGCGAATTTCAATCTTTCGTGAAGCAGGATCCACCACTGGAGAAATCTGAGAAATTACACCAGAGTCAGCTTCGTTAATTACCACGTTATCACCGACTTTTAGTAACTGGCGTTCTGCTTCCGTAGCTGAAGTTATCACCTCTAAAGCCTGGTTGTTGGCTACTCTTGCGATCAGCTCGAAACTATTAACAAAATCACCTGTACGAACATTAATTTGATTGACAGTTCCGCTTACTGGAGTGCGATAAACTGTTTTTGCTAAATTTGCTTCAGCTGCTCTTAATACACCCAGAGCTTGCTTAACTTGAGCGTCCGCAGCAGATACCTGACCGCCAGAAGATGCTATCTGTGCACGATTTAGTCCTTCAGCTGCAGATATAAGACCACTCTCGGCTCGATCAAGGCTACTTTGAACACCAATTAAGACTTCACGTAAGTTAGTAAAATTAACCGCAAACGATTCTAACTCATCATCTGTGTATCCGTTTGACTTTTTTTGGTTAGCGAAAAGAGAAACAAAATTATCAATAAAATTAATCGTTCTCTGTACACTTGTCTTAGCAAAAGCAAGTTCTGACGCTAAATCAGAGTTGATTGAAATAGTATTGGCTTTATTTTGCCAAACCGGCAGCAAGTCTTGGTAGGCCACTCGCTCAGTATTCAAGTATGAAGTTAGGCCATTACCATTAATCTTAAGACCAGGGACTCTACCATCAGGATTTGCAAAAAAATCGTCAATGGAGTTTCTCACCACACTATTAGTAGTGTTGTAACTAGATTGAAAAGTTGCTACAGCCACATTCTGTGCTGATCTGACAGCATTATTTGCCTCTGCCAAGCTAACATCGCCTTGCTTAGAGGCAGCCAGCGCAGCTTCATACACTCCCTCAGCTTGTAGTACGGCCGCCTGCTCTAGAGAATTATCTAGTGTTGCTATCAATTGACCTGCCCTAACTTGCTGACCCAATGAAACAGCCACTGAAGTGACTCTTCCTGACCGCTCAGAAGTAATTTCTGCCTCATTAAACGCTCGTACCGTACCAATGAGTGAGATTGTTTGCCCACCTACATACTCAAGTGGAGTCGTTAAGGACACAACAGGTAGCTTTGCTGAAGGGTCTAAATCACCTGGTTCCTTGCTACCACTGAAAAGTGTTCCAATTGCAATGATAAAAACGACTGCCATCAGTATCAGTAGGGTTTTTGGGCTCGATATGATGTTGGTAAGTCTCAAAACAGACATAAGTGCTAACTAGGTAATAAGGCGGAAAATACCATTTGTTTCACAATTTGTCTATAGCAAACACATGTATCGCAATGTGGTACAATCACCGTCATATGTTTGGAAAAATGAAACAATTTGCGATGAAAAAAGTCCTTCAATCGCAAATGAAAAATGTACCAGAGGATCAACAACAAATGATCATGGAAATGATTGAAAAGGACCCGGCGCTGTTTGAAAAGATCGCTAAGGAAATGCAGGCTGAGCTTAAATCTAATGGTAACAACCAAATGGCTGCTGCTACGAAAGTTTTACCTAAGTACCAGAAGGAGATTATGTCAGTAATGAGCCCTGAAATGAAGGAAAAGCTCATTAAAATGCAGATGGGTGCACAAGGACAGTTTAACCCTAACGGCAGCATCAGGAAGTAGTTGTGACAGACTAATCAACAGGGCGCGAGCAAAGCTCGCGCCCTTTAACGTAAAATAACAGTACATGAACACTAAAAAAATTGTCATCATTTGTGGACACCCCGACGCCGATTCATTTACCGGATCTATGCTTGATCAATACCAAGCTGCTGCAGAAGAAGTTGGACATGAAGTGCGACGCTTCAATCTAGGCGAGTTGCAATTTGACCCAATACTTCATCATGGTTACAAAGAGATTCAACACCTCGAGCCTGATTTAATTACCTTGCAAGAAGCCATCCGTGAGTCAAATCACGTAGTAATTGGGTACCCAAATTGGTGGTGTACAATGCCAGCTATACTAAAAGGGCTGTTTGACCGTTTCTGGCTTCCAGGCTTTGCTTTTAATTTCAACAAGGAAACTAAAAAAATTGAAAAACACCTAACTGGTAAGACGGCGCGAGTCTTTGTACTGTCTGGTTCGCACAGCCCATTTCAGACCTGGTGGCGTTTTGGCGACTTCACTAACGAAATACAGTACGGAATTCTAGAGTTCGCTGGCCTCAAGACTCAGGTTACTACCTATGGTCCATGCGAGAGAGTAGGGGATGAAAAACGAGCTAAATGGATGAAGGAAGTAGCCGATTTAGGCAGAAAGGCTATATAAAGTATTGACTTTTTATATAAAATATGTAATAATATAGAAAGGTAAGTTGTTACTTAACTAAATAATTCTTGCGCCTGAAGGAGGTTGCAAATGAACACTAAAAGTACTTTTGTTGCGATGGCTGCTGCTGTTGTTATAGCACAACTGGTTGGTTGTGCTGGGCCCGGCTACTATTATGGTGGTGTCAGTGGTGACCCGCGTGCATATGATTACTACGGTCACCGTGACCGGTCTGGTCATT
>JBFHUT010000056.1:0-6377 GCA_041589935.1 Minisyncoccia bacterium | reverse complement strand
TCTGGCATACCGATATGTACATGCGTACCAGCTACCCGACAAGCCGCCGCCAGGACATCTGGCAGAAGTCTCTGAGAAATTTCTAAGTATCGCTCATCAGGATATACATCGAGTGGTAAAGACTCGGGAGCGAGCTCCTGAAAATCAGCGTAGAGACCCTGTGACAACAAGACTTCTTGCAAGAAGTTCTCTAGCAACACCATCTGGGCCATCACTGCGATGACACAGTTTGGGTCAGTACGAAACTCGACCTGGCAGGCAGACAACTCTGGACCATACAAGTGACTCATACTTCCCTGCTGCAACAACGGCATTATTTTACCCGCGAATGGCAGATAGGCATGTGTCTTCATGGAACGAATGAAACATTCCCGCTCCACCCCAACTTTGAAAGCATTTTTCGGTACAAACTTGAATTTCGCAACAAATGCATCGATTGATGACATTGGTCTTCTCCTATTGTAGGGTTGTGAAAGAACTATCTTCCGAACCGCTTCCAGTCCGGGAAAAATGCTTTGTGGTAAAGCCCTCTTCTCGAAATAGAAAAGCCGCGAGCTTCGAAGAAACTCGCGGCTTTTCTATGCTGACACATCTAAATACCCCGAGTTTCATTCGCTTGCCACCACCATTGCCAACTATGTTGTGTTCGTGTGTTCATGTTTTACTTTGTTACCACCATTTATTTAGCTTTCTCCGCTTTCATGGCAACAAACTTACCAAAGTTCTGCAAAATGGTATTTGAATGCGGATCATTTTTGAAAATTTCTTCAACTACCGTTCCTTCAGGTAAGTAACCTGACGAATTCTTCATCCGGTCGACCATATCATCAAAGTTCAGCTCGGGATGAAACTGAGTGGTATAAATGTTGTTCTTATACTGCAATGCAGACACTTTGCACTGATCACCACCATTCATGAGCAAAACAGCACCCTCTGGGACACGGTCAAGCGAATCTTTGTGGCCGTAATGGGCTTGGAAGGATTCTGGCAAATCGGAAAATAGAAAATGGTTGTGCTTATTAACCATTAGCTTTACCTCATGGGAGCAGGTCTTTCCCTGCTTGTCGTCACAACAAACCTGTGCGCCTGCGAAAGCACCCAGCAACTGGTGACCATAGCAGATCCCCAATGTCGGCAAGTCGTGCTCAAACACGTAAGAAAAAAATGAACGTAACTTGTCTAAAAGCTGATAGGACATGACACGGTTAGGGTCTTTTTCTGCACGCTTACCATCAAAGTATAGTTCTCCAGAGCCACCCAGAATAAGACCTTGGTACTCTGCCATTATCTCCGCTGGTTTGTCCCAAGAACGAGCATCATCCATAGCACTGATGAAATTAATCTCAGCATAAACTCCAGCTTCACGCTGAATAGCTGCCTGTTCTCGCTCGATAGAATGTGGGTCCTTCCGGAATTGAATACAGAGTATTTTGGCCTGCATTTTGATATTGGTGTTAATTTTAAATTTATCCAGGGCTCAGTTGAGAAATTGTTTATGTTTCCAAACTGAGAACTGGAGACAGAATGAGTCTGTCACCAAAAGAACAAACAAAAGGTAGGTGCCTGGTGAGTAGGGTACATGGGCGCCCTACTCACCAGGAACACAGTCATCACTGATATCACCAAAGCAAGGAATTATGCTTCTCTGGTTCTAATCTTTACACCAGACTCCAGTTAGAATGAGCATGTTTTATAAGAGACTCTGTCTCCCCCCAACCAATGCAACCATCTGTGATAGATTGACCATATGTGAGATTTGGCAAGGGACCAACCGGCTGTTTCCCCTCAACCAAATGACTCTCCAACATTACCCCATACACAGGATAATTAACACCATGGTTATCGAGTACGTATTGCAAAACCTCACTCTGACGATGATAGTCCTTACCAGCATTTGCGTGGCTACAGTCAATAATAATTCTCTCATTAAGACCGCAGGCTCTTAGGTGCTTGGTAGTAATACTCACATCCTTTTGGAAGTAGTTCGGCTTAGTGCCACCACGTAAAATTACCTGTGACATATCATTCCCGGTTGAACGTGCGAAACCACACCGTCCATTATCAGTTATCGCCATAAAGGTGTGTGACTCCCTGGCGGCGCACATGGCATCGACGGCAATTTTTATACTACCCGTAGTACCATTCTTGAAACCAACCGGACAAGAAAGTCCCGATGCCATCTCACGATGACTCTGACTTTCTGCAGTTCGTGCACCAATCGCTCCCCAAGCAACCAAGTCTCCAATGTATTGAGGTGTGACAGGATCAAGAAACTCAGTCGCGATCGGTAAACCGATCTCGCTGATCTGAAACATAATGTGACGAGCCAATCTATATCCCTCTTCCAAATTACCGCTCCCATTTTGACTGATCTGTGGATCATTGATCAAACCCTTCCACCCAACAGTGGTACGTGGTTTTTCAAAATACACCCGCATCACTACCATGAGTTTGTCACACACACTATCGTTGAGACGCTTTAAGCGCTCGGCATATTCAATAGCAGACTTCTGATCATGAATGGAACACGGTCCAACAATGATCATAAGTCGATTGTCCTTACCGGTCATAATTCTTTCGATCTGATTACGACCTGATAAGATTGTGTTCACAATATCCGAATTGACCGGTATTTCTTCCTGGATTTCCGCAGGGGTCGAAATAGCCTGTATGCTTTGTATCCTGGTGTTTAGCACTGGTTTCTCTAGTGAAATTATCTGAGCTGGCATATTTGTTGCCATCACTTTCTCCTTTTGAATAATTCTAAGTTTATGAAAAGAACGTACAGGCATCCCTTGCAGGGTCCTGCGGTTAAAGAACATCCGGTTCTAGGCCGGCAGAAAAATTGAAGGTTTTCAATTTTTCTGCCGGTCGACAACCCAAAAACAAAACCGACCCGCCTTACTATGAGCGGATCGGTTTTGTTTTATAGATATTTCGTGTTTATACACCAACCGACCCGCTCATAAAAGCGTAGAATGAAAAGAAAAACATAAACCAAACCTGGCTATTGTATTGCATTTCTGCGATTGTCGTACTCACTGTGTACATAAACTAAAATATACGGGATTAAGAAGCGTTGTCAACTTCTGACATAAACAAGTCTCCTTCAAAGTCTGTGGTTGTTCCTCGCGCTGCAGAACCATGCAGGTTCGCTGGCTCAGTAGTGGTTCCCTTGTCCTCAATAACGTTTGAAGATGTGGCACTTGTTCCAGTCGCCTTATCACCCACCTCGGTCTCTGGCAACTCTATACCGACTGGCTGAAGTTGCTGCTCAAGCAGGATTATCACATCCTGAGCTAAGGTTAACGCTTCACTAGCAACTACCATGAAAGTCTTATGATCACTTGTTAATGTCTCCATCTTTACTGAGAGCTCAGTAATTGTAGCTCGAGCTAGATCCACCTTCTCAAGGATCGCTTCATCCTCAAGTCGAGCAACCATCTCGTCAATTTGCATCATTTTCTCCTCCAAATCCTTAGTTGCGGCTTCTATAGAGGCGGCTTTCTCTTCAGCGGTCAATACCACTGGTACGATCGACTCAAGATCGACTGTTTTGGTAACTTCTAGCTCTGTCATAAACACGATCAGGCGTTGGGTTCTTTGCAGTACTGCCACAAGCGCTTGTCTTGCCTCCATGTCCTCCGTCTTAGCCAGATCCATTGCCTCCTTGATAGAACGGTCTACATCTTCAGCCCGACGAGTAACCTCCGCCAGCTCTTCAGCGGACGCCACTTCTCTTAAGTTTTCTCGCAAGGCATAAATGCGGGTAGTATTTTGCTCCACTCGAGCCATTAATTTTTCATAAGCTGGTGGTGTTGAGGTAGCTGTAGGTTGAGCTGACGTGTCACGAGAAGCATCAATTGCAATCATAATTAGCTTACCCACCTGATCTTCGCCTTCTACCGCTTCCCCCTCTTCTTCACTTCTAAGTGACGTGGACTGTACTTCAAGCGTCGTATCAAGCTCGATTGACGCGATCGCTGCGCCGTCAGCATCTTTCTCACGTAACGATTCGATCTCACGCTTAGCATTTTCAGTGTGAGTACGCACCGCTTCTGCTACTTCAACCTCTACTTCTTCGGTAAGACGTCCTTCGCTCGCAAGTAGGCGTGCCTCGGCAATCCGGCGGTTGAGCCGCTCAGTTTCCCACTCTACTTTTTGGTAACTATCAAAGGTGAAGGTGCTGCGAAGTTCCTCATTAAACTGCACTTTAACGGCATAAAGGGTATCCCCCGGCACTGCTCGCTCAGCCATGAAAGGCACCACGACCAACACAACGGCAGCAGCAACTGCTGAATATTTAAATAGGTTTGCAAACGGCAGACGAATCACAGTAAAAGGCTCCGTTTTAAGCGCCTCTTTTGCTGGCTTAACTACTGACTTCGCCTTTAGCTCAGCTGGTAGTGGATGGTACTCCATATATGCCACTAACCGCTCTTTGAGCTCACGCCTTTCAGCCGCCTGTAGTTTTACAGTCGTTGTTGCTTTTTTATTCAGTTGTTGGCTGAAGTGTTTCATGTTTATGCAGTGCGTCTTTTACCGATGAGGCGACGCTTTTCTTCAGCGTACTCATCATTAGCTTCGATTTTTTGGCGTAGTAGTTTCAGTCCGCGATGAATCCGAACCGAGACTACATTTTCGCTTTCTTCTATGAGCTGACTAATTTCTCGAGGACCCAACTCATCGACGAAGCGTAAAATTATTACTTCGCGATACTGGTCGGGCAGTTCCTCTAGTAGTTCGAAGGCCTTGCGGCCGTCGATGGTAGCTGCGAGCATTTCCACTGAACTCTCAGACAACTCATCAAACGACCCTTCATCAACTCCTTCCATCTCTAGTAGCGCATCGAGTGAAGACTCTTTTCGCTTGCGGTACTCATCAATAATCAAATTGTTGAGGACTTTATATAAAAACGGACGGAATGAATCGATTTCGTAGCCCTCTCTGATGTATGACCAAACCTTAGTAAAGGCGTCATGCACCAGATCGATTGCCTTCTCTCGGTTACTCACACGTAAATACGCGTGCCGGAAGAGGGCATCATTATACTCATCGAAAGCTTTCAAAAAACGCGTTTCGTGGTCACTTACATTGTCTGATTGCTTTCCGGCCATGTAAGAACCATTATATACGTAGACGGGCGAAACAGCACATTCTTTCATAACAACAACCAAAGGGGGTTTGTAAAAGGTCGAAAAATCTTCGGTTCAAGATTTTCCAACCTTTTAAGCCACTTTTTAATACTTAATCATTGACAAGATGGTGGTTTTATGTAATAATTTACAAAATAGTACATTTTGTAATCAAGTTAACCAAAGAGGATGCTAGAAATGACTTCCCCCAAAAATAGTAAAAGGGAGTGGGTTGCCCTTGTGTCACTATCAATGATAGTTGGCGCCATCATGGGATTCATGGCGATCAATTTCATCCCGGAACCCTCACTAGCTGAGAAAATTTGGGCTTGGGAACAACTGCAAATCCCTGTCCATGCCGACGGAGAATACCAAAGGTTGCGAAATCTTCTGTCCGATGAAGACGAGGATACCTTAAACCAGTTCGCAGCCGAGCAGAAACGTCTCGGTCGTCGAGAATTCTCTGGAGAATCCGATTAGCAGAAGGCGCCCGAACCCGAAGTCCGAACCAGACACACTGGTTCGGGCTTTTTTATTTACTCAAATCTCTTATTTTCTCTAACAACTCCGGAAATTCCTCCACCAAAAAATGGTTTTTGTCTTCGAAGGTGACTAGTTCGGCTTCTGGCAGGGCTTCTTTGTATTTCAGAGCATGCTCATACGGTACACAGAAGTCGTCTTTGGAATGAAAAATTACTATATTTCTAACTTTTTCCTGCAATTCCCCTACTCTATCTGTATCAAATGCGAAATCGCCCCCGTCTTCACCACCAAAATCCGCTGGTTCAAATGGCGCTGCCAACAGGAGCAGCGCCTTTACCGTAAACGGCAATTCATTTTCTATCAAATACTTAGCTAGAAAGTACCCTCCTTGTGACCAGCCCACTAAAATCACCCCGTCATGCAGGTATTCGAAGTGTCGCTCAAACCAAATCTTCCATTCTTCGTACTTAGCGTTCTGGCTATTCGGCATAGAGGGCATAAATACCTCAAACTCATCACCCAAGTCTTCTCTGAATGTACCCGACCACTTTTTCAAAACTTCTGCCCCGGGCAGATCGCGGATGGTTTTAGTTTTTAAGTATTCCAAAAAAGACCCGTAATCGGAGAAGGCGCTGCCACCATGAATATAAAAAACCTGCTGCTTAAAACCACTCATGACGCTTAAAGTACCACACCCCAAGTGACATCACCGTTATTACTAAAGCCACCACGAAGGCAAAGGCATACGGTTGATCAGCC
>JBFHUT010000055.1:0-6445 GCA_041589935.1 Minisyncoccia bacterium | reverse complement strand
ATACTCTACTTAAGCGAATTGAATCCGAGCATGTTTCTCCTCGTTCGCGGTTATTTTTTCAAGGGCGAGAGGTTTTGGTGTGGGTTCTTTGGTTATTGTCAGTTGTGGTAGGGGCACTGGCAGTGGCCGTTATGTTGTTTGTACTTACGCACCGCCAGTACGCTCTGTATGAGCTGACTCACGATAATTACTACACATTTATTATTGACACCTTACCATACATGTGGCTCGTGCTATTTGGCATGATGGCTGCAGCTGCGGTTTATAATTTGCGTCACACTAAGCGTGGTTACCGTTATTCTGCAACGACAGTAATTTTCAGTAGCCTGGCAGTGAGCTTTGTGGCCGGCTTTGCTCTGCAATACTATGGAATGGGTTACACAATAGATCACCTGCTAGGTGAAACTGTTTCGCCGTACATGTCTCATGAGAAGCAGGAATTTAGACTCTGGCAGGCGCCGGAAGATGGTCGCTTGCTCGGCAAGCAAATTCTTGGAGGCGTTGGCTTGTCTACTACAACGCTAAAATTTGAAGACATTTCTGGAAACGAGTGGTTGGTAGACGTTAGTGAGTTAACGCCGAGAGACATCGAGATGCTGACTACTGAGAGTAAAGTGCGTTTGTTTGGGACCACTACCGGACCGGAGTCTCGTCAATTTCATGTGTGTGGAGCTCTTCCGTGGGCAGCTGCTAAGGGTATGTCTGTAAAGCAAATGCGCGCTGAGCGGGAGGGCTTTATTGAACGGGTAGCGGTTCACCTTAGAAATGAGAATCGTCTTCAAGAAATGAGTCTCGCTACGTCCTCTCCAGAAAATGGTCCTTGTGCCATGATACCCCCAGCACGCCGAGTAGCTTTGCCTCGTTAATGCTATACTAAGTTTAATAACCAAGATCAAAACTGACCTCTTTATTGTCAAGGGAATTTTTTTGTTGTTTAACTTGCAATTTTATAGGATAGGAGTAGGATTTGGGTAACATAACTACTAAATTAGGGGTTGGGTAGTTTTACGGGTAGATCGTAGACTTACAAATTTAACTACTAAGGGCTTATGAATATTTATAATTTTTTCGAGCGTAGTCTAGCAGCGCGATTTTACGCGCTATTAGCTGTGACATCTCTAATTTTGAGTGCTTTTCCAGCTACTTTTGCCGAAGCGGTAGTGCCAGTTGATCCACCTTCCATTACGACTCAAGATGCTCCTAAGGCAAGCTACGCCGTGGGTGAAGAGGTGCCGATGAAGT
Organism: Minisyncoccia bacterium; assembly: GCA_041589935.1. Classification (GTDB taxonomy): domain Bacteria; phylum Patescibacteriota; class Minisyncoccia; order Phycocordibacterales; family UBA918; genus OLB19. Next base: position 5,203 of record JBFHUT010000055.1, on the reverse strand, counting down.
CTTTGCGTGGAGGTTGGCAAGAAACTGGGAAAATTGATGTTTCTCTCACTTCAAGTAATGGTGGTGAGTTTAGTGGTGGAAACCTAAGTGGAGATTGCAATGGGGGCTTCTCAGCCGTTGGCTCAGCCAATATCGTATCAAGTGCTGATCAAATAGCCTTTTGTTACCGCAATAACAATCCTGGTGAGGATACAATAACAGCCGTCTTCACATCTGGTGGTGATGACATAGCTAACAAAGAGGAAGTGAAGTACAAAATCACAGTTGAAGGTGCTGCAATAGAAGAAGAAAAAAAGGTTGATATTTGTCACTGGAATGGTCATTCATATATATTCCAGAATGTAAGTGTAAACAGTCTTGGTAACGGACATGGAAACAGTGGTGTAAACCAGGGTGACATCATTCCGCCGACGCTACCAACTTTTCCTAATGGATTCAATTGGGATTGGGGTGAGAGTTGGTTAAATAACAAATGTGAAGACCCTGCACCTCAGCCAATTGATGTGTGTCCAAATATTCCTGATACACAGACAGAGGTACCCAGTGGTTATCTAATTGATCAATCCGGAAGTTGTGTGTTGGAAGATCAGGGATCCGTAGATGTCTGTCTAAATATTAAAGATATACAGGAGACCTTGCCGTCAGGCTATGAATTTGTAGGTCAGGGTGTTTGTGAACCAACTATTGATGTTGTTTATGGCCCATATTGTGGTGATGGACAGGTAAATCAGAGATGGGAACGGTGTGATGGTACTGAGGGTTGTACAGAGCAGTGTCAACCACAAGAAAAAAATTCATGTACTGACCTTACTCTAGTCAAAATAAACATTGAAAACGTAGAGAATCTAGTTGGTGGCAACGGTGATATGACTGATAATCTTTATGTTGGTGGTAATACTCCTATACCAAATAACGTTTGGTTCATGGTCTATTGGAATGGTTTTTACGCTAATGACGTTGATATTGCTGGCTACGAAGACAACCCTGGTCTAGCTGTACAGCGTCTAAAAGGTTCCGTTCGAGCACTGATGCATGGTAGTAAAACAGCAGCCGATGAAGAGCATGTAAATGGTACTATTTCATTTTGGAGTTGGGACAACAGTGTAGAAGCTAAGGTTGTTCTAAGTGATAGTTATGGTAACAACAAGCTTGAAGGTAACTACACAGACGGTAGTGGTCTTGGAAAGACTAACGCTGTCGATGATGAGGTGTCAGTAGATAATGGAGTGGCGAAATTCTGGCTCACTACTACAGTGGCAGATGATGGTTTTTACACAAAATATAGTACTCCTGCTGATTGTAGGCCGACACAACCAGTAGCTTGTCAGATTGGTGACAATTTACTTATGAATGGTTCATTTGAAAGGCCTGTTATTGCGAGGTCTTGGGCGCCAGTTACATCGGTAGGTTGGGTAACCACAAAAGTTATTGATAATAGTCCAACTACTCTTGAGATTTGGCGAAATTTTATGGGTGGAGCATCAGACGGTAGACAAAATGTTGAGTTAGGTGGAAATGAAGCGTCTCAGGTGACTCAGACAGTAGCGACAGTTCCTGGGGCTACCTACGAACTTAGATTTGATTTTTCGCCACGCATCAAGACTGATCTGTCTGAGAATAGTGTCGATGCGCTGTATGACGGAAATTTCCTTATGAACGCGCAGGGAGACGGATCAAGTTTAACTCAGAATACGTGGACGACTTATTCGCAAACCTTTGTAGCATTAGATAACGCAACCGACATTACCTTGGCTGATGTGGGTACTGGTCCACTTGGATCATACGGTTCATTGGTTGATAATGCTGTGCTTTGTTACGTCAGTGGACCTGAACCTGAAACATACCGTATTGATGGCTATAAGTATGAATACGTTCATGATTCACAGTCAAATACGTTGGCTGGCTGGACTATTAATCTTTACGAAATGGATGATGGTGATGGAGTGTTGGTAATGAGTACGACCACAGACAGTAACGGTTATTACTACTTTGAGGTAGAAGAGGGGTACTATGAAGTATACGAGGAAATGCAAGAAAACTGGCAGCAGTACTCAGTCGAGCAGAACAGCTATGGTGTAGAGGGGGATTATTGTGACTTCGAACTCTACGGCGACGATGAAGAAAGTCACACCTGTGACTTCTACAATGAGTATGTAGGCGGATCAGACCCACAAGATCCAGGGGACGATAATCCACCAACTAATGAAGTGGATGAAGATGAGGAAGGTCCAGCTAGCTATAGCTCTGGCACCAGAACTGGTCGTGGGGCACCAGCTCCACAAGTACTCGGTGTACAGACCACCTCATATTGTCCATTCATCGAAGATTATATGCAGATGGGTTGGAACAATGATCGGTTTGAAGTTATGAAGCTACAGCTTTTCCTCAATATCTTCAAGAGTGTTTATGGCGGGGTAGACAACCCAGTAACCGGCTTCTTTGGTGCTATAACTGACGCTAACGTAAAAGCTTTCCAAGAGCACTTCCACCAAGAAGTAATCAGCCCATGGTTTGAAAGAGGAATTGTTCCTCATCACGAACCAACCGGCTTTGTCTACAAGACTACCTTGTGGAAGATTAACAGTATTGTTTGTCCAGATTACGTGGAAACGCCAAGTTTTGAGGGTGAAAATCTTCAGACTAACGTTAAGCTAAACGCAGTCCCAGTAAACGACTAATTCATAGTCAATACTAATGAAAAAGACCCTTATACACAGGGTCTTTTTCATTAGTATTGACAAAACAGTATTTTATGACTTAAAATAGTAGCAAATGTATCCATATCCGCGTGGACTTAATAAGTTGCAAAAAATATCCATGTCACTCATGGGTGTTTTGGTGCTACTGACTTTCGTGGCAGCAAATCTACACGCCATTTTGTGGCAGTCTTCAGAGTGGTTGGTTTCGACCGTTTTGCCAGCGGTTGTGGTTGAATTAACTAACGATGAACGAGTCGACAACGCGGCTGCGCCACTGCGCCGCAATGCTACTTTAGACGAGGCGGCACGCCTTAAGGCTGAGCACATGGCTAAACATGAATACTTCTCACATTTTAGTCCAGACGGTACATCACCATGGTATTGGTTTGATGAAGCTGGTTATGTGTACGCCCACGCTGGAGAAAATCTAGCGATTCATTTCACAGACTCGTCAGAGGTGGTTGAAGCATGGATGAAATCACCAGCCCATAGGCAAAATATAGTAGATGGTAAGTTTACCGAGATTGGCGTGGGGACGGCTAAGGGTAGCTATGAGGGTTATAACACGGTTTACGTAGTGCAGCTGTTCGGTACTCCAGCAGTTCCGCCAACTCCGGCTAAAACAGTACCAGCTGCTCCAGTGGTCACTGAAGTAACGCCGGTAGTGGCAGTTAATGTTTCTGAGCCGACAGTAGCGGCTCAGGCGACGGAAGTAAGGTCGTCAGTTGAGGCAACTGAACTTGTGTCGGCATCAGACGAAGCAGCTGCTTTCGAAAGTGGGCCGTATTTACCAACAGAAACAGACACAGAATTAGCAGTAGAATCTGAAGTTGAAGCCATTTCGGTTGTCGAAATAGAATCAATGTTTGGGGTGTCTGAAGTAACTGATTCCTCTGAGGATATTCAAGAGATAAAAACTACGGAACCGACTTCCCTGTCTGTTGCGGCAGAAAACAAATATGAACCAGAGAGGTACATACCAGTGGTGACAGACAATGTCGTTGTTTTGGAAGCTCCGATTATGGCGACCTCGTCAGGCCTAGCGATTGCCAATATAACCACTAGCAATCAGCCTCATGCTGGAGCCACAGCAGTGTCGATAGCTACCCAACCAAATACCTTACTGCAGATAGTTTATGTGACCCTAGGAGCGATCATTCTCTTCCTACTTACGCTATCAATCGTGTTGGAGGCGCGTCGCTTCCACTACATGCAGGTGGCATATGGTGTAATGCTGATTATTGGTATGGGTGGATTGTGGTACGTGCACTCACTTCTCACGACAGGTGCAGTAGTGGTCTAGTATGGTATCACCAATAAATCGGCTATACTTAACTAATGAAAAAAACTCAAGCAGTCATTAAGGCTGTTTCCCCGTCTGTGGTTGGTCCGGCGGTGGTTAAGCCGTTGTACGCTTCGCGCCCATCGGCCGGATTCCCGGCTCCGGGCGATGACTTGGTAGAGCGGCCGCTAGATCTAAATGATTTACTGATTGATAATCCATCGGCAACATTTTTTGTGCGCGTGGCGGGTGATTCGATGGAAGGAGCGCGTATTTTTGATGGAGATATTTTAGTAGTCGATCGGTCAGTTACACCTAAGGATGGTCTTATCGTGGTGGCGGCTGTTTATGGGGAGTTAGTAGTAAAACGCCTAAAACAACGTGGGTCAGAGCTGGCCTTAGTGTCTGAGAATAAGGCATATAGCCCGATCGTTGTAAATGAGGCTGATGATTGCTTCATTTGGGGCGTGGTGGTGGGTAGCGTACGGGTAATTGCGTAAGAAGTGCCCATGTTACCCGTCTACACTGTTGTAATGGAGAACAAAAACACAACTATTTTACTAACCCAGATCTACGTCGTCTGTTTATTGCTAGGCTTTTTTTTGGTGCCGGCGGTGGCACAGAGTGCTGGGCCACAGGTGGCGGCGTGGATACCATGGTGGACAGAGGAGGCTGGTACCAAGAGTGCTCTCAAAAACATAAAGGATCTAGACGTCATCTACCCATTTGTGTTTGAAGTAAATAGTGATGGAACACTTAAAAATCGAGTAGATTTTAATGATGATCACTGGGAAGACTTGCTAGATGAAGCGGACGACCGGCGGGTAGATGTGATTCCAACCGTAGCTTGGTTTGATGGCGCGGCAATACATGCTGTATTAAGTAATGAAAAGGCTCGCCAAGACCATGTAGAAGAGATAGTAAAGATGGTAAAAAAATACCGCTTTGACGGAGTAAATATTGATTACGAATCAAAATTAGCTGACACCATTGATTATTACTCGCTATTTTTAAAGGAATTAGACAGGGCTCTTGGTCGCAAGGACCTAACTTGTACGGTCGAAGCTCGCACTCCCCCAGATTCACGCTGGCGAGAAGTGCCTAAAGAGATTAAGTACGCCAATGATTACCAGGCCATGAACAAATACTGTGATTGGGTGGAGATTATGGCTTATGACCAACAACGAGCTGACCTTAAACTTAACGATGAGAGGCGTGGGGT
>JBFHUT010000054.1:0-6654 GCA_041589935.1 Minisyncoccia bacterium | reverse complement strand
GTCACAGGTGCTTTTTCTGGTTATGCTTGGAGCGACAACATAGGTTGGATTAGCTTCAATGCTAGTCAATTGAGTAATTGCCCACTAGGTTCTTGTGCGCCAATAGTAGACTGGAGCGCTGGCAGTCTAAGCGGCTGGGCGCGCGCTTGTGCTGGTACAGCAACTGGAAACTGTAGTACTTCTGCTAGTCGAACGGATGGTTGGGACGGTTGGATACAGCTAGACGGGGTTACAGTAGATAAGACAACAGGAGTTTTTTCTGGCTACGCTTGGGGAAGTGATGTGGTTGGTTGGGTAGATTTTTCTGGTGTATTAGCAACTAATCCACCGGTACCGGCCAATCTAACTGCTGGGAGTGTGGCATTTGGTTCATTTACCATCGGTCAATCAGTCACTCTCTCCTCTCTTATCAATAATGAAGCGGGAACATCAGACGTCACAGTTAGTTTCAATAACTTATTCCAGTTAGCTGATGATACTAGTGGTACGAATAAGCAAGATATTGGTTGGTCAACAGTCAACAGTCTAGTGTCTGGTGATTCACAAAATGTGTCTGTTACTTATACTTTTACTGCTCCTGGTACGTATTTTGTTCGCGCTTGTGCTGATAAGTCGACCTCAGACGCGGACAATGGGGTTATAGATGAGGGTTCTAATGAAGGTGATAATTGCTCAGCTTGGCGTAGCATAACCGCTAGTTGTGGTACGGGAAATTTCTGGTATCCAGTAACGAACACATGTGTACTACTACCAACGATTTCTCTTGAAGTTGAACCTGGCACTATCAGAGCTGGTAATACCGCTGACGTTAACATCAACACTACTTCAATCTATGTCCTGACTTGTACTATGTATGGTGCAAATTCTTCACCGACTAACCTGGCCTTTAATCCAACAAATGGTAAGTTCACTCCGACTGTGCCAATTACTACCAGAACACTATCATCAACCCAGACGTTGTTATTGTCTTGTACAATCAATGGTACCAGTGAGACGATAACTACAGAAGGTCGTGTAGAAGTTATAGGTAACGCACAAGAATTATAGACATCAAACTTTACTTATGAAAAATTTCATCAAGCGTGACACGGTAATTGTCATTAAGTCTACACTTCTGACATTGTTGTTGGTTACTTTTATTACTCATGCCTGGACCGGCCCTCAGCCATCAGGGACAATACCGCCTGCTAACAACACAGACGCACCGATTAATGTTGGATCCCTTCTTCAATAAAAAGAGGGACCACTTCACGTTGATAACATCTTTTCAGCCGTGTCAGCCGTTATTACTAGTAATGTAGGAATTGGTGATGATACGCCAGACTCTGGTACCGGTGGTCAACTAAAGCTAGACGTTGAGGGTAATGTTGGTGCGGAAATGTATTGTGATCAAAATGGTGATAACTGTATAAGCGCCGGCTCGCTTGGTGGTAACGTTGATACTTCTGGTCTACAAAACCGTGTTACTGGTACATGTGCGGCAGGGTCTTCGATTAGGGTGATAAAAACTGATGGGACTGTGACGTGTGAGACAGATGATACTATCGCTAGCGGTAGCATTGGTGCTAGTTGTGCGACATATAAAACATCCCTAAACATCACAGGTACTTGTTGGGGGGTGCTTCTATGGCAGGGTCTAGTGTAAATTGTCCGTCTGGACACACTAAGCACGGACAGATTGGTTCAACAGGAGATGCCTCTATGACAGTCTGTGTTAAAAATTAGACTTATTAAGATTCTTGAGAGATTGTATCCGTTACGTCTATTTTTAAAATAACAAGGAATGAGTCATGGCTACTTCTTCTTGTTCTTCCCAATGCTTAGTGTCGAGTTGAATCTCACGTTTCTTGTGACCATCTTTGAATCTTACATAGCCATTTTTTCTGGCGAACTCAAAAACTTCTTTCGTTACCTTAACGTCTTGTTCACAGTATTTCTTAATGTCTTTGATGTTCCCTTCGCGCCACCAGCGGACGGCCTGTAGGCCGTCCGCTGATTTTTTGGCACCCACGGTAGCCTGAGCCACGCTATCGAGACGGAGACGGCGTCCGAGTGCTAATCGAATATCTTCAAGAATATCGATGCTCTTAATTTGGGTAAGATCACCCGGGTAATATTTATTTAGGAGAGGAATGTCGAAGTGGTTGCTGTTGTAGCCAACGAGGGCGTCGGCTTTCTCGATGATAGGCCAGAGCTGCTCAATTTCGTCGATAGTAACAGTGGTGTATTTATTGGTTTCACTATCGTAAACAGTCGCGACTGAGATATCGAGGGCGGTTGGGTCATTGGAACCAACGTCTTGAAAAATGTTTTGTGTTTCGAGATCAAAGACGATGTATCGCATGAAGGTGATTGTAGCATGTAAGGGGTGGGAAATAAAAAGCAGGATCCTTACGGATCCTGCTTGTTTGCCACCAGCTCCCATTCGTCATCATGTCCGGTTGGCATGATCTTGCAACCAGAGCCGGCCTCGATGCCATTAAAGAACTCATCTACGCAGGCAAATATTGTTATCGAGTTTTGAAAGCCTGGAAGATCTGTTTTGATAATCAGCTCTTCGCTTTTGCGGTAGAAGCAGTATCGATTTCCTTCCGAGTTCTTAATTTTATCACCAGTCTGTAGCGTAGTCGGTTGGTCCTGAAAAAAGAGACGTAAGGACATGGCACATCCTCCTGATAGTGGTCCTGATAAGTATTTTGCAGAATTGTCAGTAGTTTGCAAGGCCTTACTCGACGTTGAGGAAATTCATGAGCTCGGGTAGGGTGCCTGAGTGTTCGTCTCCCGAGTGAAGATTTTTTATAGTAAAGGTCCCAGATTGAATTTCGTTCTCTCCAACTACCATCACGAACTTACTTCCTTTATTACTTGCGCGGCCAATTTTTTCGCCGACTTTTTTGGTGCCGAAGTCGGTGGCTACTTTGTGTCCAGCGTGACGGATCTTGGCTGCAATTTGCTCGGCAAAGATATTTTGTTCAGTGCTCATCGGTATCACAACTACATGCGGGGCAGTGCTGCGAATATATTCTGGAATTAGTTTGTGTGTCTCGAGGAAGTCACGCATGGTAACGTCACCAAACCCAAAACCAACGCCAGTAATTGGGTCATCACTGAAAAGTTCGGTGAGGTTGTCATAGCGGCCACCACCCATCATTGCGCGGTTGTTCTCTGGTGCTGTGTCGGTAATCTCGAACACCATGCCGGTGTAATAATCGAAGCCGCGGGCAATGGTGCGATCTATTTTTGCATTTGTGACACCCAGTGCTTTAAGTCCCTCAAGTACTTCGTTCGTGCCGCCCGTTTCTTCTACTATAACGATAACCTTATCAGCCAGCGCTTCATCAGAGATTATTTCTAGCAGTTTTGATCTGTATTCATCCGCACTGACTTTTTTCTTACGGTCATTAAGGCGTGTGATCGCGGTAATAGTTTCAGCACTTGAGATACCGATCTCTTCGTACAACTGATGCATTTCACGTCGGTCATTAATTTGAATCTCAAACATCTCTGGGCTGGCGCCAAAGTCGATGAGGGTTTGGTAGGCGAGCGCAATGATCTCAATGTCAGCCGCTACTTCGTTGCTGCCGAAGAGGTCGCAGTTGAGCTGATAGTGCTCACGTAAGCGCCCGCGCTGTGGTCGTTCATAACGAAAAAGATTGGGAATAGAGTACCAGCGTAGAGGGAATTGCAGATCGCGGCGTTTACCAGCTACCATTCGTGCTACGGTCGGAGTCATCTCTGGACGCAAGGTCACTTCGCGGTCACCACGGTCGGTGAAGGTGTAAGTTTGTTCATTTACCAGCTCTTCATTTTCAGCTCCTTTAGCTTTGTAGAGGTCTGACGGTTCTAGAATTGAGGCATCGTAGCGCTCGAAGCCAAAGCTTTCGGCAGTTTTACTCCAGGTTTGGAAGATGTAACGCTGAATAGCCATGTCTTCCGGGTAGAAGTCACGGACTCCTTTGTATGAATCGGTTGAGAGTTTGTTGTCTGACATGCAGTGAGTAATTAAAACAACGCTGTAGCGAAGTTTTATAACTATAACCCAGGAAAGAAATTGTTTCCATGATTACTTGTGATACAGATGATCTGATTTTGTGGTTGTTAAATAAATATATGGAGGAATACAAAAAAGCAGCCTGCAAATGTATGCAGACTGCTGATTGCTCAAGCGTTATTTGACTGTTACAAGTCGGAAGGTAGTGCAAGATAAACTTTCATCAATCATAAAGGGTACAGTAACAGAGTACCACTCAGAATCATCCAGCTTTATGATTGATCCCCACATTAGACCTCGGAAATACAAACTGGTCAGCAATTCAATAAAAATTCTATCTCTATAGTCAGAAAACATAAGGGAAGGGAAAAGTGTAATTGAATGGCTGCCGTCAGATTTGAAATCTAAGGACAACTCACCATCTTTAAAGGTCACAGACCTAGCTAGAGCCACGGTACGCTTGTTAGTTATTACTTTTTGTAGGCAAAGAAATTCTGCTGATTCATTTGCTTGAGGTGAACTAAAAATTAAAAAGAGAATTAGAGCAACTAACTTTCTCATGACGTGTTACTCCCACAAGTATGTATCTGCTATATTTATGTTTTAAAATGAGGTTGTTGTCAATAGAAAACGACCTACCGAAGTAGGTCGTATGGTAAATAGTGTTGATTTAGATAGCACCTTCGAACTTTTTCGAAAGTCTCTCCATGAGGAGGGTGGTGCTACACCCGAGGGCGTCTCCGTCATCGTTGGTACGGGTGGCTGTAACAAAGCCAAAGGCTTCTTCTCCACCTGACATCACAATGACACCGATGGGATCAAAGCCGCGAGCTAGCTCGTCTTTAATCAGCTGCTCCATGTCTTGATCGGCACTGATCATGACTGCCACACCGTTGAATTCGATAATTAACACTTTGTCTTCATCAATATAGCTAGTCTTTTCGGCTATTTCCACCACACCCCGGCCTTCAATTTGCTTCTTGCAGATCTGGTCGTAATTATTAACCCCGCTTGCGTGGGCTGCACTACTTACGATAAGAGCAAAAAGAAACACGGCGAGTTTTTTGATCATGACGATTTACTCCCTAAGTTGTAGGTTGGGAAAAAAGGACTCTATATTTATTATAGCACAAAAAAAACTAAAGTCAATTAGTGCTTTGTTTACTCACTAATGTCAGAACGACCATGAACCACTTGGAGTCTTTTATCCATAGCACCTTGAATAATAGCCTGTAGTTCGCGTGGGTTTGGTAAGCCAGAGGTCTTAAAATTGCTGTCGTGTGCACCAGCGGTCTGGGCTTGGATCGTGCCAAAATTGAGTAAGGTAGGGATAATGCCACTAACATGGAACTCGAGATCTTGAAGGCGCTCAATACGGAAAATGCTAACGTTGCGATTGAAGAAATGGATTTGGTCAACCACAATGATGCGGCGATCAGTGATGATCCAAAGATCTAGATAATAGTGGGTCCAAGTGGCGAAGCCAGCCATGAGAGTGATAATAGACCAGGCAGCTATTACAAAGACAATTAGCAAGGTGTAGTGGGAGAGACTTAAGTCGATTGAAAAGAATGAGTGTGGGACGACCACCAATAAAAATAAAATAAAGAAAGGTATGAGCAGCATGAGGAAAATGCCAAACAACTCAGTGATGATGACGAACCAATGCTTGCGCACTGTCTTCAAGATGCGTTCACCAGGCTCCAGTTCTATTCTTTCAAATAACATAAACTTATATAACTAGTACCAACGAACCCAACATTATCAGTAGCGGGATGGTGGTAACAAAATACGTTACTAATGTATACATAGTTACCTTAACGTCGGTACCGTAAGTGCTCCAGTGATAGTAAAAAATAGCACTAAAAATCACGTACGCTCCTAATACTAAATAAAAGGCAAGGGTGACAAAAGTATGCAATGGTATCGAAAATGAGTTTGATAGTCCGCTTAAGTCCAGCATGTATTTATTGTAGCACTAAGACCGAGTAGCGCTCGATACCGTACTGGTCTTTGTGGGTAGTGACAAAAAAGTTTTTCTCTTTACCAAGAGTTTGAATGGCAGCAGATTGTTCTGGTTCATGTTCGAGCCAGAGTTGTCCGCCGGGGGTTAGGTGGTTTGGAGCTTCAATAATAATTTGCGAAATTATTTCTAAGCCTTTTTCGCCGCCGAATAATGCTAGGTAAGGTTCATGATCTACGACTGACTTTTCGGCTCTTTCTAGAGCCGCATCTATATAAGGTGGGTTAGTGAGAATGAAATCGTATTGCTTATCGATGCCAGCAAAAAGATTTGATTGGATTACTGAATAGCGATCAGAATCAATATCGTTTTCGTTTAGGTTTTTTAAAATTGTTGGGACGTGGGTCGCGTCTATTTCAGAGAAATCAATATGAGCCTGCGGAATGGCTTTTACTACAGCTACACCAATGCAGCCGCTGCCCGCGCAAAGATCTAAGACTTGGATTGGTGACTCACCAAACCCAAGAGGGAGGGTGGTACCGCCACGAATGGCGGTGATAGCTTCTTCTGTCCAGTACTCAGTCTCGGGGCGGGGGATAAGAGGCTTAGAGTCAAGCCAAATCTTACAATCCAGAAAAGGCGTCCAGCCAATGAGGTAAGCCAATGGTTCGCCGAGAGCTAGACGTTTGCAGTCGGGGGG
>JBFHUT010000053.1:0-6698 GCA_041589935.1 Minisyncoccia bacterium | reverse complement strand
TAATTGGTAATCACACTACTACCGCTTTAGGACCGATCACTACCTACAGTACTACGACTGGGACAACTACCACCCAGGGAGATATTGAGCCGATAGTCAACTCGGTCACAAAAGGTAAACATGAGCTATTGCTTGAAGTGTATGACGGGGGCCTGGTGGCTAGGGCGGGTTTCGTGGTCTTTCTTATTGATAAAGTCCAAGTACCAAACGTCGATACGACAGAACAGATTCCACCCTTTCGTTTTAATGGAGCTCCGACTACTACTGTAGGTGGAACAACCTTAAACGTTGAAATTTCCCTCGAGACAGACGAGTTTGCTATCTGTCGCTATTCGACAGCCTCGGGTACGCCGTATGCATCTATGTCAAATACCTTTGGTAACACGGGATTAATTTTTCACTCCACGGTGGTACCAGTGACTCCGAGTTCATACCAAAGGTTTTACGTGCGTTGTATTGACGACGAAGGAAACTTCAATATTGATGACTATATTATTCAGTTTGCAGTAAATGATGCGCCGACGGGAGTTGCTAATACTGAAGGTGGCGTAGAAGGGGATGGTGACGGTTCTGGTAATGATGGTACCGGAAGTGGTGGTGGAGCCGGTGGTGAGTTAGGTGAGGCAGACGGGGAGCGACCACTTGATGGTCCGGCTGAGGGAATCGGTGGTTCTGGTGGTGGCAGTGGAGGTGGTTCTGGTGGCGGGAGGGGAGACGATGGTGGAGGAGGGTTTGAAACGATCAGGGGATTTTATCCCAGTGGTGATGGTAGGGTAATTATTTCTGGTTATGCTTATCCAAACAGCACTGTGGGTATTTTGATAGACGGTAACTTCTATACCAACACTAATGCTAATAGCTCAGGTGTTTATTCGATTACGCTAGACAATATTGCGCGTGGCGTATACACCTTCGGTGTTTATGCTGAGGGTCCAGACAAGACCCGTTCTTCTACTTTCAGTACCTCATTTACAGTTACTGGTTCCAGAACGTCAGCTTTGAGTAACGTAAACGTCGCTCCATCTATAATGGTTGACCCTGATCCAGTTGATCCTGGTGAAAGAGTGACATTCTCTGGATACGCTTTACCAGATGCTACTGTAACTATTGAAAACGGTAGAATTAATCGCTCAGCTAACCAAACTCTAACTGCTCAAAGTGACGCAAGGGGTAAGTGGAGTATGTCTCTAGACACGACTGGTTTTACTACTGATACGTATCAAGTGCGCGCTAAGTCAGTTCAGGAAGGAGGTAAATCAACTCATTTTTCAGATTATACATTCTATGGTGTGGGTAAGACAGCAGATTTACCGATTAATGCTGATCTTAACCGAGACGGAAGAGTCAACTTGATCGATTTCTCTATTTTATTGTTCTGGTGGAATAGTGACGGAGGTGATTCAAACCCTCCAGCTGACATTAACCGAGACGCAACAGTGAGCTTGACTGACTTCTCCATCCTTCTCTTTAACTGGACTGGCTAGTTTACGTATGTTGTGGGTAAATGTGTTTTTAAAACATTACTCTAAGTATAATAATGGTATATGTCCTTTCTGCAGAGATTAAAGGGTCGGGGGGTAAGAGATAGCGAGGGTTCGTTGTTGTCTGATGCTGAAGAAACTGCGGTCGACAAAGTAGCGCAACTGCATGTTGATGTGTATCAGACTGAGCGAATGATTGTCATCTATGGTCAATCTGCCGGAGCGGATATGAATGACGTACATGTTTCTATTGAGGGTGATGCCGATATTGTTCTCATAGAAGGAAAACGTATTAGGCCAGAGTACATTGTTTTTCCAAAGAAAAAGGTCAAAGGCTCATACGTAGCTGAAGAGTGTGTTTGGGGGGATTTTTACCGCCGTATCATATTGCCAGAAAGCGTAAATATTGATAAAGCAGAGGCGAAGATTAAAAACGGAGTTTTGATTTTGGTTTTACCATTATTAAAACCAAGTGAAAAGGAAAAAGTTCATTTGAAAGTGACGGGTGGTCGCAAACCAGCTCCACGGACTACCTTAAAATGATTCACAAAGTTCTCATGTTGTACCTTCAGAAACAGTTCATCAAAAAAATACAGTTCATCATATCTCTTACAGCATTTTTCCTGCTGTCAGTGTCTGTTTCGTATGCCGCAGATTTATCTATTTCACCAAGCACTGGTTCGTACTCTGTTGGTCAAACCTTCACTGCTACCATTAGGGCCGTACCTAATGGCGATAATATTAATGCGGTTGAAGCGATTCTTTCTTTTGATCCAAAAGTATTGTCGGTGGTAAGTGTTAGTAAGGACGGATCAGCTTTTTCGCTTTGGACCACCGAACCAACTTTTTCTAATGGTGCTGGAACAATAGAGTTTGGTGGTGGTAGTCCGACACCATTTACTTCTACCTCAAACCTAGTAACTGTTACATTCAGGACAGTAGCCGAAGGTACGGGAACAGTAAGGTTTACAGAGGCTTCAGTTTTGGCTGCTGATGGTAGGGGTACGGATGTATATAAAAATTCAACCAACGGATCTTTTACCGTGGCGGCTGCTACAGCTCCGACCCCAACTCCGACTCCAACTCCGACCCCAACCCCAACTCCGTCTGAGTCTGATGATGATGGAGCAATCATCTTTGGCGATCCACCTCGTGCACCTGAAATTGGTTCACAAACATTTCTAGATCCAAATCTTTGGTACTCAGAGACGGAGGGTATCTTCACCTGGACACTGCCATTTGACGTAACTGCTGTTGCGGTGGAAATCACTACTGATCCTGAGAACAGACCAGAAAAAAATGAGGACGCCGTGATTGATCCACCAGTTGATGAGTTTGCAGTGACAGCGGAGAAAGTAAATGATGGAGTGCAGTATGTAAGTGTTAACTTCCAGAATCAGGTTGGTTGGGGGGCGGTAACAAACCGAAAACTGCAGATTGATACTACGCCACCGGAACCTTTTGCGATTAACGTTCTGGCCGGCACCTCCCCAAGTTCATTCCCACTACTAAAATTCGCAGCTAATGATGAAACTTCTGGAGTCGATTACTATGAAATGACGATTGCAGCCAATGAACCAATAAAGATTTCTCCTGATGAGGCAAAGCTCGGTTACCTACTCAAGGATTTAGAGGATGGTACTTATACAGTTAAGGTCGTAGCTTATGACATGGCTGGTAATACTAGAGAGAGTAGTGTGGCGGTGCTCATAACTGCCGGCTGGGTTAAGCCAGTGGAAGTGGTAGACGAAGGATCATTCTGGGATTTTCTAACACCAATCAATCTCTTCATCTTCTTTCTCATTGTAATCATTATTTTGCAAATCATTTATCTTTGGTACGAGCACAAGCAGATGAAGAAAAAGGAAGAGGCACTACATAGAGAGACGCGCGAGATACAAGATCAGATGGAAAAAATCTTTTCTGCCTTGCGTGATGAGATCTACGATCAGATAAATATGATTACTAAACGCAAGAGATTATCAGCAAAGGAAAGAGAAGCTGTCGAATCACTTACGCAAGCGCTTGAGGTGTCAGAGACCTTGATTGAAAAGGAAATTAATGACGTAAAGACGCTTTTAAAGTAAAATAGCATCTAAATCCACAGCTGTTGCCTTATACCGCGCATTCCCAGAGGGGTGCGCGGTATAATTATAATTAGCCCTACTTTTAACTTATTCAAGTTGGGTGGCTTGTTTGGTGAATAATTTTTCTTACCACAATTCAAGGCAAAATAAAATAAAAACATTATTTATAGCGTCGAAAGCCAAGATGAAGGCTTTTATTAGTGCCATACTGGCCGTATTCACAGTCTTGGCTTTGCTACAAGCTATGAATTCTCCTTCTACAGCTTCTGCTCTAGGGAAGCTTAATCCGGAGCGAAGTACAGTCATGGTGTTTCCTGGGCAGGTTTCGTCTGTTAACTGGCATAATGTTGGCGCCGTTACAACTCAAGATGTTGGTGAGTTTGCTCTTTATCAGGAGTTCAACAGTAGTAACTCTGCTTTTATAGAAATACCCTTATCTGAATCAGAGTCAGAGTTGTTATTGCCTCAGACGGGAACCACATCATCCAGTGTTATACAAACCTCTTCTCCTG
This sequence comes from Minisyncoccia bacterium, assembly GCA_041589935.1. GTDB lineage: Bacteria > Patescibacteriota > Minisyncoccia > Phycocordibacterales > UBA918 > OLB19. The sequence continues at coordinate 2,618 of JBFHUT010000053.1, read as the reverse complement.
AGGCCAGTCCTGTCATAAATAAAATTAATCAGCCGTCAAGTGCACCTGTTCCTTTGGTTGAGCCTGAGCCTAGTACTGAAGTACAAGTTGTGGAACCGATTTCTACGGGTGCAATTAATAGTAAAGTCAGTTTTGGATTACCAAAAACTAATCCGGACACTTTTAAATTATCAACTGGCTTGTTTGCTTTACTGCAAGCAGTGACCACGACTCCGTTTACGGAAGATGAGATTGAACTTGTGACAGCTGCCACTTCTGGCGAGAGCACTTCATCCACCACGCTCGAGACCTCGGTGACTCAAACAGTACAGGACGAAAGCGCCCCAGTAGCTGTCACTGAATCTAGTCCCGTGGAGAATACTGATAGTTCAGAACCTCCAGCGACTGTTGAAGAGATGGTTAGTACGAGCTCGTCGTCTGGCACCACTCCAGAACGGTCTACGACCACGACAGATATTGTGGCAAGTGAGTCTACTACTGTTAGTCTACTCAGCTCGGAGCATACTATCACTTTGAGAGATTTTGGGTTACCACCGTTTGAATCAGGTCAGTTTATTGATAACTTGCAGCTTAGGTTGTCATTGGCCGGACAGTATGACGCTGTTTCAGAGCCAGCCTACATTTCAGCTAAGTATTCATTTGGTCAGTTTACAGAGCAGTCTGGCCTCATCATCTTAGACGAGGAAATTTCTAATGCTATCAATGGAGGGTATTACATATTACCGCTACCATCTATTTCTGATCCGGGGCTGCTAAACGATTTAGAGGTCACACTGTCGTTTCATGGTGTGCTAAACAACCTTCAGTCGCTGTATGTTGATTCTGCTTGGCTTGAAGTAAATACAGTTAGCTACAATCAGCAATTACTCAAAGACCGCTTAAAATGGATCAACCAAAAACAGTTACGTCACCCACAATTATTTGATTTTATTACTGAGTCAGTCGATTTTAGTCGTCAAGAATCCTTAAACATGAGTCTGCGCTACAACTCGCAGCGAAATGCCTTGGTACGAGGTTTACGTAATTTGCTAGGAGAACCACTAGTTAAGTTGAATCAGTTAGTTGTTAAGCGCTCTGGACAGGTCATTGAGGTTCAGCCAGAGGTGACGATAACTGATGAGGGTATAGTAAATATAGTATTTAATGATAGTGACAAACAATCGCTGCAGCCAGGAACCTACACGATTGAAATGGAGATGGCAGAGGGTGGGGTCATTAGCAATGATGCTCTTGAGTTCCAGTGGGGCTTGCTATCTATTAACACCAATCAAACCGAGTATTCAATTGGCGATGTAATTGAGGTGTCGATGGGTGCTTTGTCACCAAATGGTAATACACTTTGTCACGCTGACCTTAATCTCTACGTAACACATCCTGATGGCTATATTGATTCAGTACCAGTAGTCCAGTCCGGTCAATGTTTCGGAGACAATGTGGTTGATGTGCCAGACTACAGTAGTCAGTTTATGGTTGATAAATTGGGTACCTACGAATTGCATCTGGAGCATGTTAGTGACTCAGGTGACGTCCTTTCACACATTAATGACAGATTATTCGTAGTCTCAGGACAAAGAATTGCGATTGATAGGCAAGGGCCAACACGTATTTTCCCGTTGGCTCCGTATCGTATGGACATGACGGTTCGTGCTCTAGCGCGATCGTTTGATGGGCGCTTAATAGAGCGAGTACCTAACGATTTCGAAATCGTCGAAACTTCAGCTGATATCGTCAAATTAGAAAGTCACACTGAGCTTATTTGGGATGTTGCCCTGCTTGAAGGGAGCTCAAAAACACTATCCTATGTATTTGATGCCCCCGATATTTCTCCGTACTTATTCAATTTAGGAGTAGCTCGTCTTGAGACTGAGGAAGAAATTATCACTGAGGTCCTGAGGGAAGTACAAGCTACCCCGTCAACCACCACCATACCGGTACTTGAAAGTGTCTCAGAAATAGTTACCACTGTTATATTTGAGGAACATCGACAATGGCAGATTGCTTCCGATGCCTTGCAACCAAATACTCCACTCCTAAACGCCACTACTTCGTTTGATAACGTAGTGTCAACCACTACTACTCCATTGATTGGAGGTTTTGCTGCCACTGATCCAGATGGTGATCCGGTTGAGTACGAAATTCAAGTTGATGATAATTTTGATTTTGGGACACCGCTCTTTACGAGACAATCATCTAATTTCCCAGGAGACGCTGGTTGGACAGCTGCAACCTTCACGTCTGGAGCAACAACTTCTTACGCTGTTCAAGCAGCAGATGCACTAACAGACGGTGTGACGTATTGGTGGCGGGTACGAGCCCGTGACCCGTCTGACACCAATACTTGGTCAGCCTATACTATTCCACGTAGTCTCTCTGTTGATACTTCTGCGCAAGATACAAAGTGGTCACAAACACTGGGCTATCAGTTTGGACGAGGGACTTTGTCTAACCTTAGTACTACTACGGGCGGTGTGGTTGTGGCCGGGGGAACCGCTGTCCCCGTAGTACAACCCGGTTTCACCTCTAATACTGCTAACAGCAACACCCTCACTCTAACTAAGCCATCGGGAGTTCAAAATGGTGACCTCTTGCTTATCATTGTGGGTAATGAAGACACTACT
>JBFHUT010000052.1:0-6876 GCA_041589935.1 Minisyncoccia bacterium | reverse complement strand
AATCGGCTTGCAAGAGATGATGCTCCGGTCACTAACCAATCAGCCCCTTTAATAAGTAGCGCGAACCCAATAAAAAATAGTAATACGTTTATCATCGGGAAATTATATCAGTTCGAGCATCCCATTAGGGTATCTAGAAAATCCTTATAATATTCACTTCATAATGCTGGGCGACTACTGGGTGAGAAAGTTTGGCAAACTTTCTCAAGACCTTGCCTAGTATTTTGGAGTTTACAAACAAAATACTGACAAGGTGTACAGTTCCTGTAAGAAATCGGTCACGAGTTACTAAGTAAAATATTTCGCCAACTCATACTTTACCAAGTACTCACGACCCTGACTCGCTCGTAAACATCGCTCCGTCTTTCGATTCCCGACGAAATGTGCGCAGGCACATTTCTGTATTCTCCAGCAGCACGAAAAAATCCCCAAGAAGGGGGTTCTTTCATACTGCGGGGCGACTACTGGGAATTGAACCCAGATAACCGGTACCACAAACCGGAGTAATAGACCATTATACGATAGTCGCCATAAACCTCTCACGCTCCTTTGGGTGGTGATGAACGAGGTGGTGGCAATTGTGGCACAACCAGGCAAGATTTTCAATACTATTGTTGTTTCTGTTTTCATCAATGTGATGGACTGCTAAAACCCTCTCATCGGTTGTCTGGCAGAGTGTACATATTTTTGGAACGTTGTATCGGGGTAGAACGCTACGGTATGAGTGTTTGCCGGTTTTCCAGTTTGGATGTTTGTCTTGTGAGTACTCGCAGTTTCTCCATCTAGTCTGGCAGGATTTGTTACAAAAGAAATTTCCACTTTTTGATCCTTTCAGCGCTTTGGCTGTTTTATACACTTTTTTACCACAGATAAAGCAAACGACCACCATGCCTTTACGAGCAGCCGCGTGTTGGCAATCTGTAGAACAATATTTACCGTAGCCATTCTTTAGCCAGGAGGGTTTGACTTTGAATTCCTTCGAGCATTTAGCGCACTTAACTATTGGCATAACAAACTAAGCATAGCAGGTAATATAATTGTTTTGTGGTTTGTAGCCACAAAACAAGCTTATAACTTTACGTGTTGTTGTATACTATGACCAATGGATCAAAGCTCACTCATGGTAACTCTTGTCTTTACCTTCATTATTGGGGCGGGGATTGGATTTTATGTGGCGAAACTTATTTTCTAGATTGTTAACACTAGCGTTTTTGTTTTTGCCAGCAGTAAGCCTGGCCCAAACTTTACATACGGAAGTGCAGGAGCAAGTGCCGGCAGAGGTATTGGAGATCGTAGCTGAGTACGAGCGAGATATAACTGGTACTAATGCAAAAGCAACCGTGCAAGAAGTCAGGGTTGTTTTGCTCGAGGGGGAACGGGCTGGTGAGGTAGCGCGGTTTGAGTCGGAGCTCGTACTGCTCGAACCAGGCGATAAGATCATCGTCAATCGGATGGTGACGATCGGGGGAGAGGAATATGTTACCTACGCTGATTTTGAGCGGCGACCAGTTTTGATTGTCCTGGCGTTGGTCTTTGTGTTGCTATTACTTTTTCTTTCACGTTGGCAGGGACTACGGGCTCTACTATCTCTTGGAGGGAGTATTGCTGCTATCTTGTTTCTGCTCGTGCCAGCGCTTCTAGCTGGATACAATCCGGTGGTGGCGAGCGTGGGGATTGCTGGAGCGATCCTGGCGCTAGTATTTTTTGGTACGCATGGCTTCGGAGCCCGGTCACTGATTGCTTTTTTAGGCACTTTTGGAGCGGTGGTAGTGACCGGCTTAATCGCCCTTGTGTCTACCAACTTGATGCGGTTGACCGGATTTTCTTCCGATGCCTCAGTGTATTTAAATTTTGCGACCGATGGCTCGCTCGATCTAGCTGGGTTGCTCCTGGGTAGTATTATCATCGGGATTCTCGGGGTACTCGATGATGTGTCGATCACGCAAGCCTCGGTGGTGCAGGAATTAAAGGCAGCCAACACCACACTACACTTTGCAGAGCTTTATAGACGGGCTATTAAGGTCGGGCGTGATCATATTGGTTCTTTGGTAAACACCCTAGCCTTGGCGTACGTTGGAGTATCTTTACCTCTCATATTACTGTATGCGCAGGCCGACAGCTCGTGGTGGCAGACACTCAATCAAGAAGTGGTGGCAGCTGAGCTGTTGCGCATTATTGTGGGAAGTATCGGCTTAATTCTAGCTGTGCCAGCCACCACCGCTGTGGCCGCCTGGTACTTCCACACACGTACCGTTGACGAACACGATATTTCGTCGCACCACGGACATCACCACCACTAGACGTGATATATACTTATAGGGGTTTATTTTAATAACGTAATTTATACGTATGAAGGAATTTATAGCTGAATTCAAAGCGTTTGCGATGAAGGGCAACGTGATCGACTTGGCGGTTGCGGTTGTTATTGGTGCGGCTTTTGGGAAGATAGTGTCTTCCTTAGTGGCAAACATCATCACTCCTTTTATTGGCTTGTTGATGCGGGGGGTTGATCTTACCGGCTTGTCATACACTGTAGGTGATGCGGAACTGACTTATGGGGTATTCATTCAGTCCGTGATCGATTTCTTGATTATTGCTCTAGTTATCTTTGTGGTAGTGAAGGCTATCAATAAAGCTAAGTCTGCAGTGGAGGGAGAAAAGGAAGAAATAAAGGAAGAGAAACCAACTGAGCCATCTGAAGAAGTGAAGCTACTGCGTGAGATTCGCGATAATCTAAAGAGATAGTTCACTATAGAGAACAAGAAAAAACCGCCGGAGAAGTCCGGCAGTTTTGGTTTTATCGGTACTTGAACATCATCATCCATGTTAGTAATGGGATGCCTGGCCAGCCTTCACCAGATGGTGAGTCGGGGATGAATTCTCTGGGAGCGATATGAAGCAGGGTAAACACAGAATGCTCAATGATGTATCCGTCATTAACGGGGCATTCATCCCAGCAAGGATCTTCGTTCTCCATTTCCATCAAGCAAGGGGGGTTGTCCTCTTGTGGCTGTAGACCACAGCGATTGTCATTTGAGTCTAGAAACAAAGTGCCTTCTGGTCCAGTAAAACCATAGAAAGGGCAGGGCGGTCTATCAGGGTTGATGTCGCTGGGGTTGTATAGATTAATACCGTGAATGGTGTAAGTCATGTACTAGTCCCTCTAGATGCATTTTAGAAAGTAAAACTGGTGGCTACTATGGCGAAAATTGACTACAAAAGCAAGCTCGTCAAGTTTTTTCCTGATCAAAAAATAAAAATAAATCCTTGTATATATTGGCAAACTGCAATTGTTGATTCCTATTTTTCTCGCGCAGCAGTTATCCACAGCTGTGGTGGCTCAAAATAGAAAATATCCTTATTTTCCGTAGTCAAAGAGTCTGCTCTCTGATCCTAGAAATGGTAAGATGAATTCATCACACGAGGTTATCGTGTGTCGGAGGTAAGACACACGCTCCTATTTTAAAGAGCTAAATAGCGCTATAGGCAAAAATGGCGGTGTGTTTGTCGCGACCCTGATTGCGCCTAGACATAATCAACTGTTCCTTGGCTAGGAGGAGCAGTATTTCTTCCACTGATTATGTCTGTACGCAATCATCTAATGATGGATGATTACTCACTTAAACAATATCTTTTACAACGATAGATATGGAAATCCAAAATATCCGTAAGCGTGACGGCTCAATCCAGTCCTTTGATATCAGTAAGATTGAAAATGCGATAGCGAAAGCTTTGGCAGAGACTGGAGAAGGAGGACGTGACGCTGCTGTTGATGTCGCGGAATTGGCACACCAAAAAGTAGTCGCTATGTGTGTGCGAGCTGGGACAGCTCCAGCTGATGATCCAATTTCAAAAAAATGTATTGACGGTAATCCGGCCGTGGAAGAGATTCAAGACCTGGTAGAGCAGGCTCTGATGGAGAAGGATTACTATACTACCGCCAAGGCATACATTATTTACCGAAATGAGCGTAAGAAACTGCGTGAGCGTGACATCTTTGCTAAGCGCCAAAATCTCAAACCTTACGAGTATCCTGAATTGTACGAATATACCAATGCGATCCGTCACTCATACTGGGTGCATACTGAGTTCAATTACACTTCAGACGTGCAGGATTTTCACATCAACGTGAATGAAGCAGAACGAAGTGCCATCAAGAATTCGATGTTGGCTATTGCTCAGATTGAAGTAGCGGTGAAGACTTTCTGGGGTGACATCTATAAGAAGATGCCAAAGCCAGAGATTGGGGCAGTGGGAGCCACCTTTGCTGAATCAGAAGTTCGCCACGCAGACGCGTATGCTCATCTACTAGAGATCCTTGGTCTTAATGATGAGTTCAAGAAGATCAAAGACATCCCAGTAATTCAAGAGCGGATGAATTACCTTGAGAAGGTAATTGAATTGTCTCGAACCTCACAAAATCGTGAGTACGCTCATGCGGTAATGCTTTTCTCACTTTTTGTGGAGCACGTATCGCTATTCTCACAATTCCTTATTATGATGTCTTTCAACAAGCACAAGAACTTGTTTAAGGGTATCAGTAACGCTGTGGAAGCGACCTCAAAGGAAGAAAACCTACACGGTATGTTCGGGATTGATGTGATTAACATCATCAAGCAAGAGCATCCAGAATGGTTTGATAAAGCCTGCAACGAATTGATCATCAGTGCTTGTGAGGAGGCTTACGAAGCAGAGAGTAAGATCGTAGATTGGATTTACGAAAAGGGCGAGCTAGACTTTTTGCCAGCTGCTAATGTGAAGGAATTCATCAAGCATCGTCTTAACAACTCATTAGCTTCGATCGGTCTACCACGCATCTTCGAGGTTAGTGAGGCGCTGCTAGAAGAAACTGACTGGTTTGACAACGAGGTGATCGCAACCAAGCATGTAGACTTCTTCCATAAGCGATCAATCAATTACAACAAGCGCTCAGCGAGTGTCACTAGTGACGACTTATTCTAGAGACATCGTCCACTTTGCGCTACAAGATGTAACTCTTATAATGAGTCACAACTTAATTAAGAATTTATAAACGCATAACATACAGAATGTCTATGGAACCCTGGTATTGGCTGAACGATAATAGTCGCGCGTTTCTAGCTCGGGGCTATTTAGCCCCAGATCAAACCGCCGAAGATCGTATCCGTGTCATTGCGGATACGGCTGAGAAGTATCTCAAGCGAGATGGTTTCTCAGATAAATTTTACGAGTATATGTCGAAGGGATGGATTTCACTGGCGTCACCAGTGTGGTCAAACTTCGGTATCGAAAAAGGTCTGCCGATAAGTTGTTTTGGTTCATATGTGGGAGACCACATGGGTAGCATTCTCTACACCAATGCTGAAGTCGGCATGATGAGCAAGTTTGGTGGTGGTTGTTCTGGCTACTTTGGAGCTCTTCGTGCACGCGGTGCTACTATTTCTGGCGACAATGGCCACTCTTCTGGTTCAGTTCACTTCATGCAGCTGTTTGAGACGTTGGTTGACGTAGTGAGTCAGGGTTCGGTTCGTCGCGGACACTTCTCACCATATCTTCCTGCCGAACATTCAGACATTATGGAGTTTCTTGATATTGGTACGGAAGGAAACCCAATCCAGAAGCTCACACACGGTGTGACAGTAGGGGATGAGTGGATGCAAGATATGATCGATGGTGATGAAGCCAAGCGCAAGATCTGGGCACGCATCATTCAACGTCGTGGTGAGATGGGTTACCCATACATTATGTTTAGCGATACCGCTAACAAAAACACTGTCGACGTGTACAAAGACAAAGAGCTTCGGATCTATGCTAGTAACATGTGCAGCGAAATTATGCTGCCAAGTAAGGAGGACTGGTCATTCGTTTGTTGTCTCTCTTCAATCAATCTCCTTCATTATGATGCGTGGAAGGACACAGATCTAGTGGAAACCATGATCGCCTTCCTCGATGCAGTAATGGAAGATTTCATCGTCAAACTCGAGGCGATGCGGGATCATGTGGATCCAGAAAAGCGAAAGGCGTTCAGCTTCATGGAACGTGCGTACAACTTTGCAAAAGCCAACAGAGCTCTCGGCTTAGGTGTCCTTGGATACCACTCTCTTCTCCAATCAAAGAATTTACCATTCGAAAGTGATGAAGCGGCCACACTCAACCGCGAAGTATTTAAATTAATGCAGGATAAAGCGGAAGCAGCAACAAAGGAACTCGCCAAAGAGCTTGGTGAGCCAGAGGTGCTCGAAGGATATGGACGCCGCAACACTACTACCATGGCCATTGCTCCAACTACTTCTTCAGCCTTCATTCTTGGTCAAGTGTCACAAGGAATCGAACCAATCTGGTCTAACTGTTACACCAAAGATGTCGCGAAGATGAAAGTAACGATTAAGAACCCGACTCTCCAGAAGTTGCTCGCTGAAAAGGGTTTTGATGATAAAGCTACTTGGGACAGCATTCGTGATAACGACGGTTCAGTGCAGCATCTAGATTGTTTGACTGACGAGGAGAAGGCAGTCTTCCGTACCTTTGCCGAGATCGATCAAGAAAAGATCATTGAGCAAGCCGGGGAGCGACAGCAGTTTATCGATCAGGCTCAGTCACTCAACATCATGGTGGCGCCTGATACGCCGGTAAAAGATATCAATGCCCTTTACATCAAGTCGTGGAAGGCAGGTGTGAAGAGTCTCTACTACCAGCACAGTATGAACGCCGCACAGCAAATGATGCGCAAGAAGCTGGCCGAGAAGGATAGTAAATAAAGAAACAGGGACGCCTTTGGCGTCCCTTCTCTGAAACTGAGTGTCGGTTTTAGGGAAGGGTATCCAAGTTGGAGAGTATCCTCGATTAGAAAAACGGCCTGTTTCCAGGCCGCATTTCCGACAAACGACTAAATTTGTT
>JBFHUT010000051.1:0-6884 GCA_041589935.1 Minisyncoccia bacterium | reverse complement strand
CTTACTTGGCCCTCGATTAATTTTAAGCGCCGCAACAGCGCTGGTTTTTGGTTGTGCTGTGACATGAGGAGTATTATATACCCCCCAGGGGGTATGACAAGTCTGCATAGCTAGAAAATGTAAATTTTTATCAATGATGAAGCCGTATCTGGTTAAGAAGACAAATAAAAAGCACCGTTATCGGTGCTTTTTACGTCCTCCTGTGTGGGATTTATTTTACCAAGCTTACGTTCACAGCGTTAGGACCTTTAGGGCCTTCACCAACTTCGAACGAAACCTTGTCACCTTCTCGAAGATTGTCAAACGCAACTCCAACGAGTCCGTTTACGTGGAAGAAAAGATCCTTTTCTCCTCCTTCGCGAGTGATAAATCCGTACCCGTTATTCAAACGAGCGATAGTTCCTGTTTCCATTTTGTTTTTAAACAAATAGTGAATAAATCTCAAACCTTACTGAGACTGTAATAAACACTGCTGCTTAAAAACAATTTCGATTTGAAAGTATATAATGCACCAAATTTTAGTTTTGTCAATGATTTATGAGTTGTTTTTATAATGTTGCTGTTAATTTACTACCTATCAGGATAGAACTTTTAGAAGAATACGGTAGACTAGAGCCATGAAAATCTACTCGTGGAATATGAATGGTATTCGGGCAGTGCATAGAAAAGGCCTTTTAAAGCCTTTTTTAGACGAACATCAGCCAGATATCCTTTGTATCCAAGAAACCAAGGCAAATCATGACCAATTAGACCTAGTTTTTCCCGAATATGAGGAATATTGGCACTCGGCCGAGCGTCCAGGCTACTCTGGTACGGCTATTTTCACTAAATCCTCCCCCATTGATGTGATTAATGGCTTGCCCGAGGATATCAAGGCCAAATACAAGCTGGCTGATGAGTATGGAGACACCACTAAGGAGGGACGCGTCATTACGGCTGAGTACGAACCCTTCTACGTGAGCACTGTCTACACCCCAAATGCTAAAGACGACCTCTCCCGCATCCCAATGCGGCAGCAGTGGGACCCAGCGTACCTCGAGTACATGGATCGTCTCCAACAAAAAAAGCCCGTCATCTTCTGTGGCGACTTTAATGTGGCTCATGAAGAGATCGACCTCGCGCGACCAAAACCCAATCGCGGGAAAAAAGGATTCACAGACGAAGAGCGCGCCGGCTTTGATGCTATGATCGAGAAAGGCTTCGTTGACACCCTTCGTCACTTCCATCCTAATACTCCCGAACTCTACACCTGGTGGTCTCATTATGCTCAAGCACGAGAGCGAAATGTGGGTTGGCGCATCGACTATGTGATGGTCTCTGAATCATTAACACCAGTTTTAAAAAACGCTCGTATCCACTCTAATGTATTTGGGTCCGACCACTGCCCAGTTTCGATTGAACTCAATGTTGAATTATAAAATTTTAAGAAAAGTCTCGGAATACAAATAGAAATACCGTTGTTAAGTAACGGTATTTTTACTTAAAAATAGATACATCACAAAAACACGAAACACAAATTTGTCAAATATAATTTATAAAAGACAGATATCCCCAGTTATGCACAGTACTGTCCTTTACACTGTCCTTTAGAAGGAATACTATATCGGTAGGCCCAGAAAGGGCGAGCAGTCACTTCCAGAGAATTGCACAGGAGCTATCGGCTCCTCTCCAGCTCCCTGGAAGTAACCCTTAAAGAGATCTTCCAAAACACAATTGAGTATTACCTCCAAGAATCGAAAGATTCTTACTCAAAACGTTCATAACATCCCACCCTAAAAGAGAGATCAGATTTTGTAACTCTTATTTCAAAATCAAAAATGATTCTCTCAAAAACACAATGTAGAGCTTCGGAAATGGTTAGCTTCAAAAGTAAGCGCCAACTAGGATTACAATAATCCTCCAAAACAAGCTCATTTTTTACAAGACCTGAAGGCACCGGCAGCTGATCAACCACCACAGATCAGCTCCCGATACCTTCAGGTCTTTTTTACTGTGTCAGCGAATCTCTTCAGGAATTATCAAAAGTGCTCAGTCGATGTACATCCAGATACACCTCCATCGCACTTTCTTAATTCCTTCGAGCTTCATCTGACACAGTAAAAAAGACTATCAAAGTGATGTTTAGGGATAAAAAAAGCAGCTAGAACTTGACATACGCATACAAGTATGTATAATTATAAACAAAGTTCCCCAAATGGCCTGCTGACAAAGGAGGAAAGGATGCGAAGATATCACGAACCGTCCCTCAATGGACGCGGCGACCAGCACGTCGTTAACTGCCCAGATGGCTGGTAAGGTACGGAAGACAGTCGAAAATCTGCTGATGGGGTTACCACCCTTGATTCCACCTAGGTCACAGAAGGCCGGGTAAAAAAGTGAGACATGATCTCCCTGGAAGTGTGCGGAGAAGTATTCTGGCCTAAGCGAAAAAAACTTCCAGAGCCCTAAACTTACGCTTAGGGCTCTTTTAATTGAAAAATGGCTCTGTTGAGCCGTTTTGTTGAATTTTGTCCTTTATTCTCTACTACCCCACCTTATGCTCGCGGGCGATGTCCTTTAGAGCCGCAGCCTCTTCTTCAGCTTGGCGCTGCTTGCCCGCCTCAGCCAGCTTAATTAGCTCCTCTTCAGGTAAATTAAGTAGTTCTAGAGCCCTCTCTTCCATATATTCAGTCGTATTTTTGCTGCTGTCTTCGAGCGCTTCTTCTAAAAGAGCATGTAAAACATAGCCTAATTTCTTGCCCGGCTTTTCTCCCGAGAGTTCCATGATGCGGTCCCCGTTTACTTTGAGCATTTTGACCGAAATTGGGTCGCGCAGGGCTTCATCCACCATTGCCTTATATTTACGGAAACGAAACGGCTGTTCCTTCGGTCGGCCCATGCCAATACGGTCACAGACGCGCAGGTTGAGAAGGTCTTCGATGTGATCTTCGCCCACTCGAGTGATGGTGCGGCGTACTGCGGTAAGGGTAACTTCATCAGGATCAGCAAAAAACATGTGCCAGCGCACGTAAGTAACGACTTCTTCCGTCAAATCACGCGGTAGACGCAGTCGCCCCATGATTTTCTTGGTTTTTTTGGCCCCCACCACTTCGTGGCCGAAGAAGGTATACTGCTTATTCTTCCCTCCCTCTCGTCGTGTTTCGGGCTTAGAAATATCGTGAAATAGGGCCGCAAGACGAATCGCAAGAGGGTATTCCTTATCCGCAGCAGCCTGCATGGTGCGCAATAGGTGCTCGTAGACGTCATAAGCATGTGCTCCGCCCTGTTCACAACCAATACCGTCTAGTAGCTCAGGAATAAATTGCTTGAGGAGACCAAGCTTTTCCATGAATATGATTCCCTGCATCGGTGTCTTAGAGTTTACTGTACGCAAGAATTCACTTGCCACCCGTTCAATTGAAATACGGCCCAATTGCTCGCTGTTTTTAAGGATAGCGGCCATGGTTTCCTGCTCAATCACAAAATCAAGCTCGGCTGCGAGGCGCACTGCCCTCATCATTCGCAGTGCATCTTCGGCAAAGCGTTCATTTGGGTCCCCCACTGCCTTCAGACGCTTGGCTCGAAGATCTTCTATGCCACCAAATAGGTCTACTAGTTTGTCGCTGGCGATACGGTAGGCCAAAGCATTAACGGTAAAGTCGCGACGCTCAAGATCTTCCTCTAGCGATACGCCAAAAGTCACCGAATCAGGCCGACGTGCATCACTGTAATCACTTTCCGTGCGGTATGGTGTTACCTCAATCACCTTCAGTGCTTCATCTTCTGATTCAGTCTTTACCCCAACAGTTCCATAGTCGTTGTTCGCATAGTGATCAGGAAATAGTGCTTGAATGTCCTCCGGATGAGCATTGGTGGTAAGATCCCAGTCTTTTGGGGTCTTACCAAGCATTAGGTCGCGTGTACAACCGCCCACCACGTACGCTTCAAATCCCTTATTTTCAAGGGTTTCTGCTACTTGTTTCACTTCAATTGGAATGTCGGTCGGACGAATTGTCATGTCTGGTTAATTCTACCAGAAGTTTTTGTGCGCCCACCAGGACTCGAACCCAGAACGACTGATCCGAAGTCAGTTGTGATATCCATTTCACCATGGGCGCATTTCTGAGTGGCACTATCATACGTTGAAAATCTTGATTTTGCAATGCAAAAATACCAAATCATTTTCTAAAAGAAAGGCCTCGAACGTTATTCGAGGCCAGGTCGTCATATATTGCTTTTGTGGGTAATCGACCCCTACTCCCACGCTCACCGCTGTAGTTCCTTCCGTATCCGCGGAACGATCTTCGGAAGGACCGACTGTCCTATAGCTGCACCGCCGGCGTGTTTTCAGCGGATATACAGTACAGCATTTTTGTATATTGTCAACACTACGAGTTTCCAAAAACTCTGATAGAGTTTAGCTTCTAAAACAAACAAATAGCAAAAAGTATGGAACTGTCTGAGCGATTCATCCAAAAACTAGAATCTGAAGGGTTTGATTCGGTCTACGAGTGGCAGGATGCTCCAGATACTGTGCATACCGAGCACTCACATGAATATGACACAGCTATTTATGTCACTGATGGTGAAATAACCTTTGCTTTGCAGGGTAAGACCAAGGTTGTAGCAGCTGGCCAGCGGATAGATATACCTGCTGGTGTACCCTATACAGCTACGGTTGGTGCCGCTGGCGCTATCTATATAGTAGGAGAGAAAAACGTTTAACCAATATTGAAAAGGAACAGCCTCGCTCCACTCGTTTCCTCTAGGGAAACGATTTTTTGTTTATCAAATCATGCAGCAAGAGTTTACCCTGTTTACAAGCCAAATCGAACATATGCAATTAGTATATAATATAGATACAATATGGTTCGAAATGAAGAGAAATATGAACAAGCCGTGAGTTTACGTAAGCGAGGCTTCACCCTAGAAGAGATTGCTAAGTACTGCGATATTTCGAAGTCTACGGCATCAAAATGGTTGAAAAACAAGGCTTTTTCAGAAGATGTATCCAAACAAAACAAGCGCCGGGCTGGCACTGAGAACGCCAAGCGATTGCGACTGGTAAATAAGGCTAGAGGTGGTGAACGGGCCACAAGGTATCGTGAGGCGGAACGATCAGCTGAGACGGAATATAAGCACTATAAAAAAACCCCCCTATTTACCGCTGGTTTGATGCTTTACCAAGCTAGTGGAGACCATAAGAACGATAGCCAGATACGTCTTTCAACGGCTGATATCAAGCTTCATAAGCTTTTTATCAAGTTTGCTATTGAGTATTTAGGGGTAGAAAAGCAGCAAATTCGTTGCTGGCTACTGCTCTACCCCGATTTAAAGGAGGAGACCTGTCTTAAAAAGTGGCATCGAACGCTTAGTATCCCCTACGCCCAGTTTCACAAAAGCCAGGTTATCCAAAACAAACAACGCCACAAGACGTTGCACTATGGCGTTGGAAATACTATAATCGGCAGCACAGTTTTGAAGCATAAACTCAATCGCTGGATTGAACTTATGCTCAAAGAACTGACAAAATAGCGTTGCGGCCATGGTTAAGTGGTATAACGTGGCCTTGCCAAGGCTAAGTCGGGAGTTCGATTCTCCCTGGCCGCACAAATAAGTAAAGTAAAAACTGGATTCACATGAATCCAGTTTTTACTTTAGAAACTGAATTTCTTCAGTTTCGTGCCTGTTTGTGAGCCGGAAGCATGTTTCTAGCTTAATGACTAAAGCTAGAAACAGCTGAGGCGGGGCAGCAAGTACTTAGCATAAATGTTTACTTAGTAGACATTTTGGTTAGTAACTTGCGCCAAAAGAGCATTCAACTTATGACAGATTCTCCTACTATCTACTAACCTGCGCCAAAACCAGTAAAGTATCAAAAATATTGCTGTGAGGGAGACCGATTCTCCTTCAGCTAGTAACTTGTACTAAATTGTGATTGATTCTTCTGCTATCGAGTAAGATGCCCCTGGTCCACATACTACGCTGACCGCTTCTCCCTGGACGCACAAAAGCGTAAGAAAAACCGTTTCATATGAAACAGTTTTTTAGCAAATAAAAGATTTTGTTTTTTGATGTGGGCAAGTCACTTAACAGAATGTCAGTTTCCTGTGAAAACTAACTGAATAAGTAGTGACGTTCCGGGGTGGATAACTGTGGATAAACGAGTGGATAGGTGGATAAAGGACAATCCACAGGTATAAAGTATTTGTGTCCTTTATAAAATGTGGCTATAATTAAGGTCAAAATCTCAAGAAACAATTTTTAATATGTTTCACGTGAAACGTTCTACATGAAACAAAGCCTAAAACAAGGGAAAAGAAATAAAGTTGGAGCTTACGGTGAGGAAATTGCTGTTAATTACTTAAAAAGACATGGATTTTCCATTCTATTTCAGAATTATCTAAAAAAATGGGGGGAAATTGATATCGTTGCACGTGGAACAGAGAAAATCAGGTTTATCGAGGTTAAAACTGTTTCATATGAAACGAAGGATCTGTTGAAGGCTGCAGTTCTACGTGGAACCTGGCGTCCAGAAGACAATATCCATCAAAAGAAGCTTAAGAGACTACATCGAACTATAGAAAGTTGGATTATGGAACAAAACTACGAAGGAGAGTGGGAAATTGACGTAATTGCAGTCAGAGTCGTTCCACGTGAAAGGTATGCGACGGTAAAATATATACCAAACGTTATTCTAGGCTGATCTGCTATACTTTATCTATGAAGCAAGAAAAGCTTGGTGTTTATGAGCACTATAAAGGAGAACAGTATGAGGTTGTTGGTTTTGCTAAGCATAGTGAGACCTTAGAAGATCTTGTTGTCTACAGGGCCCTATATAATTCTCCAGAATTTGGTCCTAATTCACTTTGGGTACGTCCCAGGCAGATGTTTTTCGAGCAAAT
>JBFHUT010000050.1:0-7184 GCA_041589935.1 Minisyncoccia bacterium | reverse complement strand
GAAGATGGCAATCACTGAAATAACTATTACTCCAACAGTTTCCCAGCTTATGCCGATGAGGCCAAAGAGCCAATTGAAGAATAGATAGTCAACATACAGACAGGCGACTGCAGCGCCTATCAGCAGAAGAGGAATAAACCTTTTTTGCTGTGTGTGCGCCATGACGATCTCCTAATTGCTTACTGTAGGATCTGAATATACTCTATGATTCAATAATCATTATGTCAATATACAAATAAGGTAAGGTGCTAAAAAACCGGCATAGTTGCCGGTTTTTTGCGGATAGTTTATTTTCCGTTCGCTTCCTTGTATGAGAGAGTCATCTTTTGCTCATTTGGCTCAAAGAGAGTGATCTTGAACTTGTATACGCTACCTAGCGATAGGGCAGCCTTAAGTTTCTCTTCAGTTTCAAATTCTGAGACATGAACGAGACCAGCGACACCTTCCTCGATAGAAGCAAGAGCGCCGTGCTTGTTGTATTTGATAACTACACCATCAACAATCTGATCCTTCTTGTATTTCTTAGCAGCAGTTACCCATGGGTTTTCCTTGAGTTGCTTGATTGAGAGTGAGATCTTATCATCCTTTACCTCAATTACCTTCACATCCACAGAATCGCCTACCTTATAGAGAGCTCGTGTGTCTTCTACGAGGCCCCAGTCTAGTTCTGAGATATGTACAAGACCCTCAAGGCCTGGTTCAAGTTTGACAAAGACACCGAAGTCTACAGCGCCAGTAACTTCTCCCTTAACGATATTACCTACCTCATATCTATTTACCTTTTCTTCCTTTTCTTCCTTTTCTTGCAATCCTTTCTCAGAGAAGATGAGTTTGTGTTCCTTAGGATCAGCAGTGATCATAACAACTGATAGGTGTTTACCGACGAGCTCATTAAGAGCGGTTAGGATCTTGTCCTTGTCACCGTCTGATACGCGTGGGTAATTCTCAGTTGATAGCTGTGAGGCTGGCAGGAAGCCTTGGATACCTTGCCAGTCGATAATAAGTCCGCCCTTGTTGGCTTCTTTAACCTCGAGGCTAAGGATGGTGCCATTCTTTACAGCAGCTTCGGCATCAGCCCAGATAAGTGCCTGGCGAGCCTCCTTAAGTGATAATTCGATGTAACCATCTTCGTTTTCGGTAGTAACCACCTTTGACGAGATTGAATCGCCAGGAGCTACTTTGCGAAGAATGTCGCGAGCGTTCATGTACTCACGACCATAGATAAGACCGGTACCAAATGGCGCTATATCTATATAAACACGAGCGCGACCGATGGCGGTCACTACTCCCTCTACGATCTCTCCTTCCTGAGGAGCAGCTGGTGTTTCGGACAAGTACTTATCCATCACACCTGAAGCAACAGTTGTTGCGTCTGACATAAATTTATTTTGTTTTATTCCGACGACACGCGTCTGCGTAACCTTATCGCGAGGCGTGAAAGTTTTCACTTTTCACGCTGGCCGTAGTTCGTGAACGCAGGGTTAAACGTGTGCCGCTAGAAGCTATTAATTACCTTATTAGGTTGGACAAATATAGTACAGAAAATGATTTTTGTAAATTAAAAAGCCGCAATCTGTTTGTGATCCAGAATTGCGGCTTCATCCGTGTATAGTCTTTGTCCCTAGTCTAGCTCATTATTATTAGAGTCCTATCTTAGGTCAGATACCCGATACTCGTCATCTTGTCTGAAATGAAGGATGATATCTTTTATCATTTCTGGTGATGCTGGAACGTAGGGGTAATAAGGCCCGGGAGAGGGTAGGGTGGTGTTTGTTGTTGGTAGGGCGCAAGCTTTCTCGTATAAGGCATCTTCATCTGGCAGTTCAGCTTCGTCTGAGTCGATATACCGCTGATCTTTGGGGGCGAACCCCAAGTCAGTCCCATCGTCTAGAGATTCCAACAAAGTACGAAAGTCTTTCAGTTTTCCAGGCAAAACCCCGTTGGGTGGTGTGCCGGTGTAGTCACCAAACCGGTTAAGCGGCTTGTCTCCCTTTTGGTGCAGTATGTCCATCCGTTTTCCCATCTCGTTCTCCTTTATTAATAGAAGGTGCTGCCACAAAATTTGTACCCAACAAACATTACTACAAAACCGTGCATCGTCAACATAATATTAAAGCCCCTGATTCGACTGAGTCGAATCAGGGGCACTTCTTCTATCACCATGCTAGGCGATTTTCAGCTAGAGGACATTGTCTATTTATGTTAGCGCCGACTTAGGCGCTTATTCGGGGTACCAGTTCATTGTGGGAGCTCCCCATGTCGTTGTCGTTGGCGTCTTGTGGTGTGCGCGGGCGCGTCCATAGATGTCTGGTCTTTCGTCTACGGACCGGCGCCGGCGGTGGATCAGCTGACCAGATCGAAATAGTAAAGGGAGTTTTCGGTGCGAACAATCATATGTTGGCTTCTCCTTATGAACTAGTCTTACCACTATTGATAAGACCCTCAAATACTAGCATGTATAAAATATTTGTCAAGGTATAAGTATGAAGACATAAAAAAGCCGCAATCCTGAAAGGATTGCGGCGTTGCACCGGGGTAATTTACAGTACCCAGTAACCCATACCGTCAAATGTTTCGACAAATTGAGCTTCAGGGGCAGGGAAGTACCGGATAGAATCGCGAGGATTCAGCCCAGCATGTATCTTCCAGGGCACCTGGGCTTGGCGCCCGTGTCCACGTTTGCTATGACTTCCATTTTCACGCTTTTTGGCACGGTCTCTTTCTTCAAGCTGACTTCTCACCACACGATTATTGTGGGTTCTGCCATATTGAAGAGCTGGGCTGAAGTAAGACTCGTACTCTTCGCTTACGGGCTCGAGGCTTGTTTCCTCTTGCGAAAAAGTCACCCAGAAAGACTCTTCTTCCTGGTTCTCAGGAGCCCGATCGTCTTCTGTAACCATTTCGTACCACCCATCCTCATCGCCGTCGTCGGGCAGGCCCACTTCATCAATGTCTACCCAGTAAGGCTCTTCAGAGGTGAATCCGAGGTCTGTTCCGTCGTCCAGCTCTTCCAAGAGGGCGCCGAAGTCCATGAACCGACCGGGGGCGACAAGATTTGCGGAAGTTTCTCCGTGGTAGTTTCCAAAGCGGTTTAAGGCGCGTTGTGTCATCCTTTTCTCCTTTTTAAAGGGCTTAACCAATGAAAATATCTTTTTAAATTGTATCACAAAAAAATACTTTTGTCAAGCTAAGTCATATTAATTTAATAAATTAATAAATAATTTCCTGATCAGCCCAGAATGCCGTATACTATAAGAACCGAACCGGTAGATCAGCATAAAATACTGATTATTAGAATTTATTTCGCGTCGTCATGGCCCAAAATTAGGCCAATAACGGTTTGAAGTCGTCATCAAACAGTGTTTGATTCCTTCTTCGCACCATTCTTGTCTCTAATTTTGTGCCATTTTGGACTGCGATGATCTACCGGCTCGATTCTTTCATTATGGTTATTACATATCACGGTGGTCAGTGCTTTAAAGTAGTGTTTGGAGGCACGACCTTGGCTTTTAATCCGATTTCCAAAAAATCCAAACTAGACCCGACTAAATTCGGCGCTGATGCGGCATTTGTTTCGATGTGGCACCCTGATTTTAATGGTGTAGATCAAGTTGCTCACGGCTCTAAACAACCATTTGTGGTTGATGGTCCAGGTGAGTATGAAATTGGTCAGGTGGTAGCGCACGGCTTTGGTGTGCAAACCAAGTACGACAAGCAAGATTACTACAACACTATTTATCAGGTGCGGCTGGAAGGTATTAACATGGTCTTTTTGGGCGCGCTAAGTAGTCCTGATATCGACCCTAAGATTCTAAGTGAGATCGGTAATATCGACATCTTGTTCTTACCAATTGGCGGTGGAGATGTGCTAGAGGTGCCACAGGCTTCAAAACTAGCGGTTAAATTAGAAGCAAAACTCATCATTCCGATGCATTACGATGCGGCGGCTCTGAAGGCCTTCTTAAAGGAGGAAAGCAGTGAAGGGTTAAAGCCGGTTGATAAACTCACTATAAAGAAAAAGGATGTGCAGGACATGTCTGGTGACGTGGTAATACTTAAGCCTTAGTTAATAAAAAGACCCATGATTAAACGCGCCATCCTTAATTTGCGACACAAACCAAAACCAGTACGAGATAGAATTGCTCTTGGTATCGCAAGTGGGGTGACTGCTCTTGTGGTGATGGTTTGGATGTATCATTTGCCAACCAAGCTCGCCTCCATCACTGAGAAGAGTCAAAAGTCAGGCGAGGAGCGCGGTTTCGCCAGTTTGTTTAGTGAGGTAGGGGATCAGATTGCGACGGTAAAGGAGTCTTTTTCAGACGTGACCGCGGAAAATGGTGAATCTGCTTCAGGGACAAACCCAAATTTGATCGAAGGATACGAAGAATACTGGCCTGAAAGGTCGGTAGAAAAGACTGTTGTAACCAGCTCAAGTACAGAGCCGGAGACAGTATCCGAGGATAAAAGTAGCATCAAGGTAGAAGCTGGCGGTCAAACGCTTGAAACCGGTCGCGCCGTGAGGATTTCTACCACCTCCGCTACCAGCGTAAGTAGTGATGTCAACTAAAATAGCTAGTAAATTTGTGCTATACTGCAGGTCATTTGTTAAATAAAACAATGATCAAGGCGACACCACATTACATAGTTATT
The DNA here is from genome assembly GCA_041589935.1 of Minisyncoccia bacterium. GTDB lineage: Bacteria > Patescibacteriota > Minisyncoccia > Phycocordibacterales > UBA918 > OLB19. The sequence goes on along the minus strand of JBFHUT010000050.1, from coordinate 2,534 downwards.
GTTTATTAATCCAGAGAATTGATTGAAGTATGCCGAAAAAGACCCAAGCCTCAGAACCAGAAGCTTCACAGCACGGAATCATTCCGCAAAGCATTACCTCCGAAATGGAGACTGCTTACCTAGATTACGCGATGTCGGTGATCACTTCGCGTGCTTTGCCAGATGTGCGTGATGGACTTAAGCCGGTACATCGACGTATCTTGTATTCGATGCGTCTCAATGGTCTCACTTCAACGGCTAAGTTTCGTAAGTCAGCTACCGTAGTGGGAGACGTACTTGGTAGTTTTCACCCTCACGGTGACGCTGCTGTGTATGAAGCAATGGTTAAATTGGCGCAAACTTTTTCGACGCGGTATCCGCTTGTGATCGGACAAGGTAACTTTGGATCAATCGACGGTGACAGCGCTGCGGCGTACCGATATACCGAGGCGAAGATGTCTAAGATATCGGAGGAGATGTTGCGTGATTTGGAGAAAGATACCGTTGACTGGCGTCCGAACTTTGACGGTACCAAGAAGGAGCCAATTGTACTTCCTGCTGCCGCACCAAATTTGTTACTGCTTGGTTCACTCGGTATTGCAGTGGGAATGGCTACTAATATCCCGCCGCACAATCTACGTGAAGTGGCCGACGCTACCGCTCATCTCATCGATAATCCAGGCGCTTCTACTGACGACCTCTTGAAGCATATTCAAGGTCCAGACTTTCCAACTGGTGCGATTGCGTTTGATAAAAAAGCGATTGCTCAAGCCTATGCTAATGGTCGTGGTGGTGTGGTGGTGCGTGGTGAAGCAGAGATCGTAGAAGATAAGCGAGGAGCTTTTTCTATCGTTATCACGTCTATTCCGTATCGAGTCAATAAGGCAGATATGCAAGAGAAGATTGCTAATCTGGTGCGCGAGAAGAAGATCGAGGGAATTCGAGAAATGCGTGACGAATCAACTGATGACATCCGCATTGTGATTGACCTTAAGACTGGTGCTCAGCCACAGACGGTGCTCAATAAGCTGTACAAGCACACACAGCTAGAAGACACCTTTCACTACAACATGGTGGCGTTGGTGGATGGAGTGCCACAGACATTATCGCTCAAGGCGATTCTTGAGGAGTACGTAAAGCACCGGGCGGAAGTAATTAAGCGTCGCACTGAGTATGATTTAAATAAGGCTAAAGATCGTGAGCATATTTTGCTTGGTCTTAAGAAGGCACTTGATCACATTGATAAAATCATTAAGTTGATTAGGGCTTCCAAAGATGTGCCGACAGCACACGCGGCTCTCATGAAGCAGTTTAAGTTCTCGGCTGTTCAAGCGCAGGCAATTCTTGATATGCGTCTACAGAAGTTGGCTGGCCTAGAACGCAAGAAGATTGAAGACGAACTTAAGGCGGTGCAGAAGCTCATTAAGGAGCTCGAGGCAATCCTCAAGAGTAAGGCTAAGATGATGAGTATCGTCAAGACTGAGCTTTTGGAAGTGGCCGAAAAGTTTGGTGACGATCGTCGTACCAAGATCGTGAAAGGTGGTGTTAAGCAGCTTAGCCAAGAGGATTTAGTTCCGGACGAGGAGTCGGTATTGGTGCTCACTAAAGGTGGTTATGTAAAGCGCACCAACCCAGCTGAATACAAAACACAAAAGCGTGGAGGTGTCGGCGTGGTGGACTTAAACACTAAAGAGGAAGATGTAGTAACAACCCTCATCACCACCTCAGCCCACAGTGACTTGCTCTTCTTTACTGATTCTGGAAAGGTCTATCAATGCAAGATGTATGAGATCCCAGAAGGGCGACGAGCGACTAAGGGTAAGTCAATCATGAACTTCCTCTCTTTGACGGCGGAAGAACGAGTTACTTCGGTCTTAGCGGTGCGCAAGGAAGACTGGGAAGGTGACTGGTCGCTCATGATGGTAACTAAAAATGGTATTGCTAAGAAGAGCGACGCGGCTGCCTTTAAGGATGTGCGCCGTAGTGGCTTGATTGCTATTACCCTTAAGGGAGATGATTCTCTCATTGAGGCTATGTTTGTGGGAGAAAAAGACGAAGTGTCTCTCATTACCAAGAAAGGGCAAGCGATTCGGTTTGCTGAGAGCGACGTGCGACAGATGGGACGCACTGCGGCTGGTGTGGCAGCGATGAAACTTGGTAAGGGTGACAGTATTGTTTCAGCGGATGTGCTTAAGGGAGGAGACAAAGATCGTGAAGTGCTCATTGTGACTGAGCATGGTTACGGCAAGACGACTCCAGCTAAGGAATATAAGGTGCAGAAGCGCAGCGGCTCAGGTATTAAGACCGCTAAGATCACTGACAAGACGGGTAGTATCGTGCGCGGACTTATTCTCACCACCGAAGAACGAAAAGAAGGAGAGTTAGTGATTATGAGTAAGAAGGGTCAGGTGATTAAGTTACCACTTAAGGACGTACCAACTCTTGGTCGTGACACACAGGGCGTGCGTGTGATGAAGATGCGCGCTGGTGACTCGATTGCTAGTGTGGTATTTGTTTAGAGTTTGTATTAAAGCGGCGCGGACCAAAGGTCCGCG
>JBFHUT010000049.1:0-7325 GCA_041589935.1 Minisyncoccia bacterium | reverse complement strand
TTTTCTAGATACCCTAATGGGATGCTCGAACTGATATAATTTCCCGATGATAAACGTATTACTATTTTTTATTGGGTTCGCGCTACTTATTAAAGGGGCTGATTGGTTAGTGACCGGAGCATCATCTCTTGCAAGCCGATTAGGTGTTTCTGCGCTGGTGATTGGTCTTACTATCGTTGCGTTCGGTACCTCAGCACCAGAACTCACGGTCAACTTACTTGCGAGTGTTCAGGGCAATACCGACATCGCCATTGGAAATATCATTGGAAGCAACATTGCCAACATACTGCTTATCTTGGGCATCTCCGCGGTTATCTACCCCTTAGCAGTACAAAGAAGTACAGTGTGGCGAGAAATTCCCTTTGCCCTTCTTGCAGTACTTGTAGTCGGTCTAATGGCAAATGATGTGTTCTTCGATGGTGCACAGACTTCGGCCATCACCCGAATTGACGGCCTAGTGCTCATTGCTTTCTTTTCCGTCTTTCTGTACTACATCTTTAGTATCTCTAAATCTGCAAATAGTGAAGCCGGGGAATCAGTCGCGATGGTTTCTGGTGCAAAATCAGCAGCGATGATAATTGGTGGTCTCCTTGGATTAGTAGTTGGAGGTAAGTGGATTGTTGATGGTGCAGTGTTGTTTGCTACTCAATTAGGAGTTAGTGAGGCTCTCATTGGCCTCACTATTGTTGCTATCGGCACGTCACTTCCAGAACTCGCGACTTCTGCTGTAGCGGCATACAAACGAAACGTGGACATCGCAGTTGGAAACGTCGTCGGTTCAAATATCTTTAACCTTTTTTGGATACTCGGTATTTCTGCCACCATATCTCCTCTTCCCTTTTCTGCTCAACTAAGTACTGATGTATGGGTGGTAATTATCACTACAATATTACTGTTTCTCGCACTATTTGTGGGTAAAAAACACACCCTTGAGCGATGGCAAGGAGTGGTGTTTGTTACTGCGTATGTTTTTTACATCGCTTTCCTTATACTGCGTGGATAGTGACGACTTCAATTCTGGTATACAAATCGTCGTATCGTCACTTCTTCTACCTACTGTAGGGGAATCGAAAGGACCACGCGAGCAACTGGTCGCACCGACAAAACGGGCAGACAAGCTTTGGCACAATAATTTGCTTTTCAATGGATAATACAATCCCTTTTGTATAGATGTATCTGGTGAAATGGGGTCTCTTATGATAAAGATCTACATCTTGATAATGAGTTATGTATCTATCTAGATTTAAGCTTTATGAATAACCCTTTGTGGGAAAGGGATCTCAATACAGGCTTCGTCGAGAGCCTTTTTGCAGGTCTCGGTGAGCAGAAAGCGATATTGCTGGTCGGTCCCGGCATCATCCACCCACACCCTAACCAGCAGATTAACTGAGGAATCACCGAGAGAATCTACCACCACCGCAGGTCTTGGTTCAGTCAGCACACCGTCAATTTTACTGACCGCATTCAGTAGAACCTCGCGCGCTCGATCAATCGACTCTCGATAAGCAATGCCAACCTTGGCTGTTATTCGCACCATCCCCTCTTCAGAAAAATTGGTGACTGGGTTTTGTGTAATTTCCGCGTTCGGAATAATAATGAAAATATTATCTAGAGTGCGAATTTTTGTTGTACGAAGGGTAATTTGTTTCACCTGGCCATATTTTCCGACAATCTCAACCCAGTCTCCCTCTGCGTAAAGCGCATCAATAAAAATACTAAAGCCAGACAGAATGTTAGCCAAAGACTCTTTCGCCGCCAGGCCAACTGCAATACCAACAATACCAACGCCAGCAATTGCGGCAGTGACGTCGATACCAATTTGGTTCAAAAGTGTGATGATTGCGAAGACCACTACTACCCCCTTGAAGATCGTTCTGACCAGAATTTTTTGTAGTGCTGGCACTAGAGCAGTTCGCTCAAGACCACGCAACAATAGTCTGGCTACCAGGAAGTAGAAAACTGTGAATAGCACGACTACGATCACAGCACCCAATACCTCGGGCAATACACCCAGCCAGAAATTCTTTGTAGTTAAATCTGCTAACCACGCCATATGAATCTAGTCTAGCACGATACCTGTGCGCCCCACCAAAAAAGGTTTGGTTGACCTAATTTTTATACTTCTTATAAATTGCCACACTGAGTTCCCCGTCTGTCTCAAGATACGCCCAACGCACTTTATGCACCGCGTCGACACCGCTTTGACGAAGTAATGCCAATAAGTCATCTTGGGTGAGATTTTCGCGCTCCATAACCCCGTCGATCACCCTTCCGCGCTCAATTATAATCTGCGACTGACCATCAATCACTCTACTACCCAGCACCGAATGGCTAGACACCTCGTCGAGTATCTTAACCATCAAGGCAACCGTAGTAATAGCGAGGACAGAAGTCAGAAAATGAACTGTCGACTCGGGGTAGATCATTACGTCTCCCACCGCAGAACCAAAGGCGATAATAAGCAGGAGGTCAATGTAAGTAAGGTGGGCTAGGCGTCTACGCCCAAGCATACGCAAAAGGATGAACGCCCACAAAAAAATACCTATCGTGCGACCCACGACTCCGATAACTTCTGCTGAAAATAATTCCATACCCTTATTATACCTGAGTTATTTGAAATGCTTATCAAGATTACATTGTAGGTATTGATACAATTTAGTGACTTATTAGCTAGGCCACACAATCCAGCTGATATACTGTTTCTATGGAAATGACTAATTGGTACCAAACTTTAATCCGGCCTGAGTGGGCACCCCCAAGTTGGGTGTTTGGGCCAGTGTGGAGCATTTTATATACAGTTATTTTTATATCGTTCGGATATGTAGCTTACCAATGGTACAAAGGAGTAATTCCCTTTATTGTACTCCTCCCTTTCCTGCTCAATCTACTGTTCAACTTTGCATTTACTCCCCTACAATTTGGACTGCAAAATAATCTATTGGCTGCCATTGATATATTGCTAGTCCTCGCCACATTAGGATGGTCACTCTATGCTATTTACCAATACTTCCCTTGGGTAACCTACGTAAATATCCCCTACCTACTTTGGGTATCATTTGCTACTGTTTTGCAGCTTACTATTACATATTTGAATTGGTAGTTTTTTTAGCCTTGATTAAGATATAATTATTGTTAGTTACCCATATAAGTATATTTCGTATGGAACAAGCTCAACTACGTCAGACCATAATCAATTTTTTAAATAATCACCGCAAAGCGGTGTTCTCGATTCTTGATGAACACGGCCTCCCGACCACCTCACTTATGCTCTACGTCATTGATGACGAAATGAATGTTTTCTTTGGCACCCGGCGTTCATTTGCCAAGTATCAGCATATTATTAATCACCCAATTGTTTCCCTCTCGGTGATAGAGGAAGTACTAGACCCACTTAAAGTGGTGGACATCCGAGGCGACGTGGAAGAGCTTACGACAGAAGACCAGGCTAACGTACATGCTTTCTTCAAAGAAAAAAATCCGGCCAAGTACTACGTGGAAGGAGCCGAGGATTTTGTTATGTTTAAACTTACACCACACTTCGTGCGCTGGCTCAATGCCGCCAGCGGCGACCTATCGATAGTCGACCTCAATGAAATTCGACCTTAGTTCTGTGAGCGCCGGCCCCTTCGGGACCGGCGCTTTATTTAAATTATTAACTTCTAGGTGTACAAATAATAAATATGTGGTAAAGTATGCGCCAGGTTCGCAGTTCTTGGAATCACACAAATCAACACAGATCAATGAGGTATTTGAATGTCAACGCCTAAAGTAACCTTAAGCATTCTTCATCTTAACGGAAAAGTAACTGGTATTAGACTATGCTCTGACCATCACGAAATGATGTCAAAGCGTTTCTGTCGAGAATTTCCCAGCCTAATCGATCGGGGACAAGCTTCCATAGTGGTTGATCAGGAGCAGAAGAAGATAAAATTTTTCGCATTCCAATATGACCCAGTTGTGTTTGACATACATGACTTGGATTTGTCATCGGTATACTCAATGCTCCACGGTGGTACAATTCGTATCATTAGAGGATCATTCGGATCACCTGGTTTTGACATCGTCCCAGAAAAGTATAACCAAAGGAAAGCCAGTTAATAATAACTGAACAATATTCCAAATCCCTCTCGCACGACGAGAGGGATTTTTTATTTTGTATAAACTCCGGTTTCTGTGTACGAGTAATCACCAGTTACCCAGGCGTTCATACCACCGGCCACACTTTTTATATTTGTATAGCCAAGCTCCTTCATAATATCGTAGGCGGTCTTGCTTCTGTTGCCACTCCGGCAGTAGATAATAATCTCCTTATCTCTCATCTCTTCCCCCAATCCAACAGCCGCTAGCGCCTCAGCCGTCAGCTCTTGAACTGGTAGCAACGTAGCTCCCGCCAGATGAACTTCCCCGTATTCCGCCGGAGTCCGGACGTCCAAGAGCACCACATCATCTCGATTATCAAGCTTGGAGACTACCTCACTCGGATGAACTTCATACGGAGGCACACTCACGTCATCACTTTTAGACTGACTAAGCATATATGCTCCGCCAATGATCAATGCCGCTACTGCCACTGCCACGATATTTTTGTTTTGCTTATTCATATTTTTGTACGTGTTCTTTAATATCTATCATTTCTGAATAGTCACTAAAGAAGGAAATCTTATCTTCTGCCTCCAACCCAAACGCATCACGACCAAGTATAAAATACATAAAAGACTCAGCGAAATCCTCCTCCGGTCCGATCGTCGCGTAGTCGCTAACATAAGATCGTTTATGGTCTTCATAATAGTCGTAAGCTGCTTCAAAAGCATCTCCACTATTAACGAATTGCTCAACCCGATCCAGATCCACTTCTGTCCAAAACTCAGTCATAAAAGCAACCAGAAACGTGTCTTTAGCCGGGCAGCCATGCAAATCAAAATATTCATGACAATCACTAAAACTAGAGATTGGTCCGTCACCAGTTGGCTCGTAAGACACGATGTGTGCCAACTCATGAACAATCAACTCAGTGTTGATTGAAGACTGTGGTTTATCTAATAAATCTTCGTGCGTAGCATACATCCATGTCTCGTGCGTTGGCGGCAGAGTCTCCACGAAGGCGTCAAATTCTGTTTCGTCCCCGGTAAAAACCTCAAACACTCTCAACTTATCATCGTACTTATCAGGAAATAGTTCGTAAATACGTTGCAGGTAATCACGGTGTTCCAGATCCGTAATTTTACTCGTATCATCCGCTCCATAGACCCGATATGAAGCCTTTTCTTTCACCAGCTCACTAAAGCCTACCGGGTTGGTTTCGACCCTACCAACTAACTCCTCAGACTGTGTCGATAGTTGCTGTTGCAATAGATAAATTTGCTGCTGGAGCGCGTCAATAAGTCTCAGCAGTGTCTCACGATATTCCTCTTGTACCGAACCGGACGTCTGCGCAAAAGTTGCCGCTGGTGTTGTAAATAACACCGCCGCTAACAACAGACCCCTTGGGATGAGTTTTCTCATGCCCACATCTTAGCCGATTTAACCGACTGGCACCACCTTGACCGGCAATGTCACTTCAAATCGTGCCCCCTGGTCTTCGGCTGACTGCACCGTTACTCCTCCACCCAGCTTCTCGGCTGACTGCTTCACTATGTAAAGGCCAAGTCCAGTACCTTCGGTTTGGTGTGCCTGGGCATTACTCGCTCGGTAAAATTTAGTGAATAGCTTATCGAGTTCAGGTTCCGGAATACCAATTCCGTCATCAGCCACAACGACCTTAAGTACATCATTCTGCAATTCATAAGCCAGCTGCAAGGTGCCATTTGGCCGCAGATACTTCACTGCATTTGATGTGAGGTTACTAACGATAATATGCAACAGTCTTTGATCAATCCTGATAGTTACCTCCTCTGGGTAAAAACTAGGATAAACCTGGAGTTGTTTCTCGGTAATTTTTCCAGCCATCTCGTCCAGAATACTATTCATAAATTCAGGTAGGTTCAGGTCCTCTTCCCTAGTAGCGTAAGTTCCCATTTCCAACTTCGATACACTAAGGAAATCGTCAATTAAGTTGACCATCTTGACCACATTTCGCTCAATCTTATCTAGATATCTATCCTGAGCCTCAGTTTTTATTTCCCGCAACGAACGACCCAACAACTCCGCGTTCCAGCGGATCGCTGCTACTGGCGTACGCAACTGGTGCGTGGCTAGAGCAACGAATTCTGATTTGGCCGCATCGATCTTTTTTTGTTGTGTGATATCGACAAGCGATACCAACCGGCGGTCACTACCCCGATAAGCAAACACTGAGAGTAACACCCAGATTGTCTCGCCACCTAATGTACTAAGAGGGACCTCTGTGTCGGTTACCGTCATACCAGACAATACCTTGCCCGGCAAAGTATCTTGCTGTCCCTCTTCACCGTCAAGAATAAGTCTAAAGAAGTTTATTTCCTTAATAGTATTAATATCCGTCTGCAATAATTTCACGGCTGCCGCATTGCCCTTCATGATGTTTCCTTTACTAGTCACAGTTAGGTACGCCACCGGACTATTGTCATAAAGCGCAGTGTATACCTCTTCTTGTGTGAAGTTGCTTTGAGAGGCAGCGATGTTAAATAGCGAGTCGACTTTTTTTTGTACTAGCATTAGCATCAGCAAAGTCAAAAATAATACTCCCCCACCAAGAGACAGTTCCAATACCTCGGCCTGGCCAATGGCGAACAGCCAGCCAATAAAGAAAGTCGTCGAGATGACCAATACGATCATGACTCTTTCCAGGATTCGAAACATCATTATTTTTCTTGGTGAGGGCATTTCATTACAATAGTAACAGGTTATAGCCCGACAAACGCGCCTCCGAGGATATATCTGTTGAGGACGAGCCTGATTTACGTGCTATTATGTCTGTAATGAACAAGCAAATTCTGATTGTCGAAGACGAGCCGGATATCCGAGAAGCTATTACGGAAGCAATGGAAGAAGCTGGTTTTTCTGTATCAACCGCCCAAAATGGCGAGATCGGCTTACACAAAGCGATAGCCGAACATCCGGACTTAATTCTACTTGATATTGTTATGCCGGTGATGGATGGACACACTGCCCTGCAAAAATTACGTCAGGACCCTTGGGGTAAGAATGCCAAAGTGGTGATATTGACTTCAATGGATGATGTACAAAATATTGCTACCGCCTACACTGGTAATATTGCTGGTTACATTATTAAGGCCCACAACACCCTGGACGAGATGGTCTCTAAAGTACGTTTGCACCTATACGCTGACTAAAATGAAACCATCATTGAAACAAGAAATCGTGGCTTTTATCGTTGGTATTCTAGT
>JBFHUT010000048.1:0-7349 GCA_041589935.1 Minisyncoccia bacterium | reverse complement strand
TACCTAGTGTCAATTCCGATTGATCCAGGATGTGATTCTGGGATTACGGCTTGTCACGCTAACGGCACGGGTTATTGGTTGCAGGCTACGTCCAGTGGTCGGGTGTCAGTAACATCTCCGGGGGCAGAATTATCACAAATTATTACCGCTGTCCGTTAGGGGATATCTTAATTTTTTGACTAGTCTAATTTGTATAATTAAATTATCTGATCTTGTAAATCATCGATTTTTTATGGGCCTATTCAAAAGAAAGAATTCAGGATTCACTCTAATTGAAATCCTTTTGGTGATTGCAATTCTGGCTATATTAGCGGGAGTGGTGGTGGTAGCACTTAATCCAGCTAAACAATTTGGTGAAGCACAGGATTCTCAGCGACGTAGTGATGTTAGGACAATTCTTGATGGTATACAACAATATGCAATTGATAATAATGGACTTTATCCGGACACTATACCAATAGGCGGTACTTGCATGATTAACGGATTGCCGATTTGTCGTTATGGAGTGCCTTGTGACGGGGTGGATTTAGACGTGATTGCAGATAATCAAACCTATCTAGCTGATATTCCGACCGATCCGGTTGATGCGACTGTGAATAGTACTGGCTATTATGTCGTTATGACTGATGATGAGAGAATCAGTGTTTGTGCCCCGTTTGCTTATGGTGCAGAACAAATCGTACTAACACAATGATCTGACCAATATCCCCATCCTTGTTCTTAAATATGTTCCATTCAATTAAAACAAAGATAACTCTCGCTATATCACTAACCCTGCTCGTTTGCGTAACTGCTTACTTGATAGTTGGTATCTCAATGCGAGCTGATGTGTATGTGGAGCAGTCAAAAAAGTCTAATCAATTATTGGTTTCACTTAGTGTTAACCAGTTCAACTTACAGACTGACATAGTTGAGGGTCGCGTCGATGAGATTAAGCGTATTGGTGAATTTTTCTTTAGAACTCAGCAGGCAATACCTGAAGTAAATACTAAAGAAACACTAAACGGTAAAATAATCGAGCGATTTGAGGACTATTCGGATCTCTATAGGGGAGGTGTGTGGTATAGGCCGTTTTTATATTTTGAAAACGTACAATTATACAGCCCCTATGTCAATCGTGCTAATGGTTTTGTCTTTACAGATTCTTTAGATCAGGGTCTTGAATATCAATACTTTACCACCACCAAGTACTTAAAAAGTGAAGGCCGTCTAGATAAATATAAGTGGGAATGGAATATTGGTGATCATTATAATGATGGGAATTATAATCACGAAAATGATGATGATCACATAATCCGCGTCTCTGCTTTAATGTATGGAGTAGTTGATGATAAAGTGCAAGAAATTGGTGTCTCCACTATAGATTTGCTGACTAATGATCTATTAAAGACACTTAGTGTGATAGAGCAAACCAATAGTTTCGATATTGTCTTAGTAGATCCAGATGGTCCTCATATTATCTCTACTACCCTGGATCATACTGACATAGCCAAACACGGTGAGCCTAGTGACTGGATTAATGAAGTGCTTGACTCTGAAAAAGGTTTAGTGAAGATATCACCTGCTGTGATTGGTGACGTTGAATATGATTTGTATCACACCATGTCTGATGTTGGTTTGGTGTTTGTAACAATGGTACCAGCAGATACAGTAGGAGAATCTCTCTCGGCACTAAATACTATTGACATAGTAGCGGCTAGCTTTTTTGGCATGTTGGTCATATTACTTCTTTACATCGCTCTAACTAGAGTGACAAGCCCGGTGCAAGATTTAAACGAAGCTGTGTGTAAGGTTGCAGCTGGCGACCTATCAGTTCGGGTCAGGGAAGGGGCGAAGGATGAGTTTGGGCAATTAGCTCAAGGATTCAATTCAATGACTAAAACGCTTCATGAACAAAGGGTAGAACTAGAAAAAAAGAACGTCAAGCTTGAAGAGAGGGTGCGAGAAAGGACAAAAGAAGTTGAGGATAAAAACGCTGAACTTGAGAGTATCAAAGCTTCGCTTGAGGATACTGTCCGGGAGCGTGTGCTGGAATTGGAAGAATTGAAAGACAGTCTTGAAGATTTGGTGGTAGAGCGGACACAAGAGTTAGACCGAAAAGTTGAGGAGCTAGAAAGACAAAACAAAATCATGGTTGGACGAGAACTTAAAATGATTGAACTAAAGGAAGAAATCAGAACCTTAAAAAATAAATTAGGTCAAGTTTAGGTTGTTGCATTGATGTCTTCATGAGTCGAATTATTACAACAATCAGCGACAGAAGAAAAATTGCCAAGGATACATATGAGGTGACTTTTAAGTGTGTGGAGGGTGAATTTCATTTTACTCCCGGCCAGTACGTTGAAGTGATACTACCAGATTTGTTACAAGCTGATACTAAAGGTAGTTCTCGTTTTTTTTCAATTACCTCAAAACCAGACGATAATCAAAATATATCAGTAGCATTTAGAATGTCAGACAGTAATTTTAAAAAGACGCTGGTTGACAAGGAATTGGGTAGTCAAGTGATGTTAAGAGGACCTTTCGGAGATTTTAGTCTACCGAACGACGATACCAAAATACCAGTCGTATTATTGGCTGGCGGTATCGGTATTGCGCCCTTTTTGAGTATGATCAGATGTGCTGTAGAGAGGCTTCCGGAACAATCAATCACTCTGATTTATGCCAACAGTAAAGTAGAACGAGCAGTATACGTTGATGAATTAAAGGCGCTATCTGATAAATACCAGAATTTTACTCTTATACTTAAGTACGGTTACATCGACCCTAGTTTTGTCAAGCGTTCAGTTAATAACCAACAGAACTGCTTATGGTTTATTTGCGGCACACCAATGTTTGTGCATAATGCCAAGTATATTTTGGGCGAACTAACGGTCGATCATAAGCAAATTAAGTATCACATACAAGCAGGGTACGGAGAAAGGCATTTGCAGATAGATAGTAGGGAAATTTCTCATAAGTACTTTAATAGTAAAGAGATTGAGAGTTACTTCTTAAATGGCGTGAATGTAAGCTCTAATCCACTATTAGAAGTTTTATCGCAATCGGTTTTGATATCAGTATCTGATCCCAACGGTATTATCTTGTATGTGAATGATTATGTGCTGAATATCACTCAGTATAGAAGAGAAGATTTAGTAGGTAAAAACTACAATATCCTAAATTCTGGTTACCACCCACCAGATTTTTTCCAGACCATGTGGGAGACTATAAAGAGTGGTAGGTCTTGGCGAGGGGAAGTGAGAAATGTTGCCAAGGACGGATCATTTTTTTGGGTCGATACCATTATTTCCCCAATTTTTGATGATGATGGACAAATTAAATACTACTTAACCATAAGATTTACTATCACTGACGAAAAAAGAGCTGAGGAGGAGCTGCATCAGAAAACAGAAATGTTGCAGACTACCCTTGAGCAAATGCGGGTCAGGGAAGTAGAGTTGGAAAAGATCAAAAAGGCAACTTTAAATATCTTAGAGGATTTAGACGAAGAAAAGCGAGTCGTAGAAAAGAAAGTCGAACAAAGAACACTGGAGTTGCAATTTGAAAAAGCCAAGATTTTGCAGGTGACTAGTAATATGAAGGCGGGTGCGATTCTGCTAGATGGAGAAGGTAAGGTGGAGTTTGTTAACCGTAGGGTTTATGAGATTTTGAAAGTATCACCGGCTGAGGCTCCTTTAGATAGAATCGTTTCTATGCTTTGCGAGCATTTCGACGAAAAGGATAGAGTCTGTGCGAACGTCGAACGTATGCTTAAGGGCGAGTCCTTTATGGAACCAGAGCTTACTAGTGGCAGTAGGATTTATGAAGTTTATTTTCAATTTCTCGAAGAGCAGAATGCTGCTATACCTACTGCAGATCGCTTCATTTTGGTCTACGATGTAACTGAAACCAAGCTTTTAGAGCGATCAAAGAGCGAGCTGGTGGCGATTGCTTCACATCAACTACGCACGCCACTTACGGCTATGAGAGGAAATGTAGAGCTCTTGATGGATGAGAGTTATGGACCACTTAATGTTGACCAGAAAGAGCTTTTGAGTGATATGGACATCTCGACCAATCGTCTAATCTCAATGGTAAATGACATGTTAGATATAACCAAGATAGAGAAGGGGACTCTAGATATGGATCCGGAAGATGTAGTTCTCAAGGAGGTGATTGATTCTATTTGTGAAGACTTTTCAGATTACGCGCGTCGCCGAGAGGTGGTAGTAAGTATAAATGTTCCCAAAAACATATCTGTTTTTGTTGATCGTTCTCGCGTCAGGCAGGTTTTACAAAATTTAATAGATAATGCCATTAAGTATGGTGGGCGCCCGGGCAAACTAGAGATAGAAGCAATGCTAGACGGCGACTATGCTTTGGTGACTGTGAAGGATAATGGTATAGGCATTCCTAAAACCGAACATAGTCGGATTTTTGGAAGATTTTACCGTGCTTCTAACACATCTAATTCATCCAGTAGCGGAAGTGGTCTAGGGCTCTATATCGTACGCTCGATTGTAGAGCAATTGGGCGGAAAAATCTGGTTTGAATCAGATGAAGGTGAGGGTACAAAATTTTCCATTAATCTGCCGACCAAAAAGATTGCTGAGCCTGGCTAGAGTAGTATGCAAAAAATACTTACCAACATTACTATTTTGTGTGTGGAAGATGATAGTGTTATTTCTCGTGTGTATAGTAAGAGCTTGAGTCTAGCGGGCGCAAATATGGTGATGGCAAGTGATGGCGATGAGGCTTTACGGATACTCAAGAATCAAAAGATAGAGGTAATACTTTTAGATCTAGAAATGCCAGGCACAAATGGTTTTGATCTCATAGAGTTACACAAAAAAGAGCGAGTTTTTGGAGATAGACCAATAATAGTTATATCTAACGCTTCTGCTTTGGATGATGAGGATAAGGTTGCGTGGCTGTGGGAAGCTGGAGTGGCAGATATTATAATGAAGTGTAATATGTCATTAAGTGGATTAGCATCAAGTATTAGTAAGGTCTGTAAAGATAATTGTCGCCACTTATAAATTAGTAACATGTCACACACTATACTACTCTGTGAAGATGAGGAATTCGTTGCCCGGTCTTATATTCGAAAGTTAGAACTTGAAGGCTATAAAGTAAAGCATGTCCCTAATGGCCAAGAAGCAGTGGATGCGATTAAGGCTGGTGGAATTGATCTGGTGTTGCTCGATTTGATGATGCCGATTAAGACAGGTTTTGAAGTGTTGACGGAAATTAAAGATACGGCTAGCGAAGAAGTGAAGAAAATACCGATCGTGGTAGCTTCTAATCTCGGACAGAAGAGTGACATTGAAGAAGCGAAAAGTCTTGGGGCAGTGGATTTTGTTGTTAAATCCAACATTTCGCTTAAGGAGTTGGCTGATAAAGTAAAACAGTACATTAAACCTTAGTTTTTTGAGGTAAGGTAATGATGAATGTTGTGGTTTCTCCGTAGGTACTGTCTACGGTGATGGATCCACCGTGGTCTACAACTATTGTCTTAGCTATGGCTAGTCCCAACCCTGATCCAGGGATGTCTTTCCGGTCGCTAGTTGTTACTCTAAATAGCCGGTTGAATATCATTGGTAAATCTTCTGGTGGAATTCCAAGACCTGTGTCTGATACAAAAATATAGACGATGTTATTGTTACTCTTTATTCCTAGGGTAATTTTTTGCCTGACACCAGGTTTTTTGTATTTGAGAGCATTACTTAGTAAGGAAATTATGGCCTCTTCAATTTTTTTCTGATCACCAAAAATTACTACATCGCTTTCAATTTTTGTATTTATTTCTGCATCGTGACTATCAGCTAGCACGCCCACATACGTTGAAATTTCTTTGACAAGCTCACTTAGATTGAAGTCTTTTTTAAGGTAATTGTCAGCTTTTGCTTCTAGGTGGGTCAGTCTCAGTAGGTCGTGAATAAAACGAGACATAGAAGCTAAGGAGTTCTGTAGTGTTTGGAGTGAGTCACTTGTTTTTGATAGCGAACGTTGATTAGACAGTTCATTTTCTATGATGGTTATAGGTGTTTGTAGTCCGTGGGCAATGTTTGATACGATGTCGCGCTGGCTTTGGTAGGCCTGCTCTAACTCAGCAGTCCGATCCTTAACTTTTTGTTCTAATTGCCGAGCATAATCTTGAAGTTGTTTATGTAGCAGAGCACGCTCAATAGCAGTAGCAAGGCTATAGGAAAGTGTCTGTAGAAGTTGTTTATCGGCTTGGTTGAATGGGTCGCCGGAACGTTTTTCTCCTATAAGTAGTCTACCTATTAATCGTTCGTTACTGATGAGGGGGACAGTTATCTCTCCAGACGTGTTAACACTTAATTTACTAAGACCGGGTCGGGCAGGGGCATGATCATCTAGGATGTCATATTTCACTTCTTCTACCTTGAGGTTTTTTGTCAGCACAGCGGTTGTGTGCTGCTTTATGTTTTCTATGTCTATATCATGATTTAATAACTCACAAGCTTCCTCAAGAGTGTCGGAGTAATTGTAGTTATCCTTAAAAAATAAAGGATCCGTTTTTTTTCTTAGGTAATCAGCTATTCGTCGAGCTGATAACACACCTATGATAGTAGTGATGAGTCCACTGGCAGCTGGATTAAGATGTGATGATGGTGTGAAAATTTCGTTTAGTGTGAAAAGCAACAGTAAGTAAGAGCCAATGATAGTGCCAGCAATGGTGGTGTAGATAAAGCTTCTTTGTATCACGACCGAAATATTCAAAAAGTTGTAATGAGAAATGATGTATACAATGAAGCCGGCTAAGATGAGAGATAAAGACGGACCGAGTCCGTTGAAGTGGTGGATGTTGAATACGATGGGTAATATGGAGTTGGTAAGCAGTCCAAGTACAAAAAATACGCTGATTCCTAAAAAGAGAAATTTAACCTGCTCTCTAATTCTTTGAGAATAGGTATCTAACCTCATCTTTTTGTAAAGGTGAAAAATTGGGTATAAAAGCAACCAGGTGATTATTGCTGCGTAAAGGCCGGCGTATTGACCGTTTTCGATAATAATGTATGCAGAGTCAACTACCTGAAAATCAGACACATAAAAGTCGTTAAAAAATGAAGTAATGAAGAGTAGGGTTGATATACCTAGTGGAAGCCAAAATAGAAAAGACCTTTGTTTGAGGCGGGTTGGAAAATATAGGATAAAATAGTATTTAGATATTGCTAAAATAACAGCGCTGGCAAACCCTAACTGGACCGCTAGCATGTTTTCCTTTAATAAAATAATTATCGTTGATAGTGCCCAGATGCTTATACTGAAGAAGTGGATAGCAAGGAGCCGGCGCTGAAAATCTTGTTTAGGAGAAGAAAAAGATATTATCCAGATTAAGG
>JBFHUT010000047.1:0-7508 GCA_041589935.1 Minisyncoccia bacterium | reverse complement strand
GCAACGGCCAAAGTACTAGACATAAGACCAAGAACGACACCAATCCCGACCAACACCCCAAATATTTCCCCGAAGTTCATGATGTAGTAATCAAACAGATTAAACTCAAAGAATTGCTCAGTTCGTGGACCGATCCAGATCAATAGTGGGTAAAACAATAGAAGAGATAAAACCCCAGCACCAAAACCATACATGATTCCCTGAAGCATAAAAGGACCTCGAATAAACATGTTACTTGCCCCTACCAAGCGCATAATTGCGATTTCTTCACGTGAGGTATAAATTGCGAGTCGGATAGTATTGAAAGTAATTAGTACCGCTGCAATAAGCAAAATACCCATCACGATGAGGCTTGCTCGCTCTGTTGCATTAATAATTGTGGTTAAAGTGTCGATTGATTCCTTATTACGAGCATAGTTGATTTCATCAATTACCGGTGTCTGTGGTTGCTCTAACTCACGTTGCTCATCCAAATATCGAGCCACGCTCTCATATTGTGAAGTTTCTTTAGCTTGAATGGCAATAGTTGCCCCTAGCGGGTTCTCATCAAGCTCTTCAAGGGCCTGCAATGAGATTGCGTTGTCTTTATTTCGCTCGCGATACTCCCTAAGCGCATCCTCTCGCGAGGTGTAGGTAACGTCTGCTACATCAGGCAGGGCGCCCACTGCCAGTCTGATGCGATCTATCTCTTCTTGCGGAGCATCTGGAACAAAGTACACATTAATATCTACCTTAGATTGCAGAATATCTAGTGAAGTAGACAATAGCTGATTAAGGAACATCGTCGACCCAATCACAAACAAGGCAATGGTCAACACAAAAATTGACGCCAATGAAACATATGCATTGCGCCAAAAACCAACAAATCCAGCTTTTACAACTCTACGAAATCCTGTGATCATAATTATTACAATACGTACTTACCAGTTGCATCATCACGAACAATTCTACCACCATCCATAGTGATCACTCGCCGTTCAATCTCGTCAATCACACCCTTATTGTGAGTGGTCATAATCACAGTTGTGCCTAAGTCATTGATCTTGCGCAGAATTTGCACCACTTCATAAGTAGCGATCGGATCGAGGTTACCAGTTGGCTCATCAGCGATAATGATATCTGGCTGATTTACAATCGCACGTGCGATTGCGACACGTTGCTTCTCACCACCTGAAAGCTCTCCCGGGAAATTCCAAGCCTTATCATCAAGGTCTACCAATGATAAAGCGTGCGGTACATTCTCAGCAATCTCAGCATCAGTTCGGCCATTAGCCTCCATGGCAAAGGCTACGTTTTCGTAGGCAGTTTTGTTTGGAAGTAATTTAAAATCTTGGAAGACAGTGCCGATCTTTCGCCTATAGTGCGGCAATTTAGTACGCGGAATCCGATGCACATCAAGTGATTCAAAAAATACCTGACCTTGTGAGGGTTGGTCTTCAGCAATAATCATCTTGAGGAGGGTAGTCTTTCCCGCTCCTGAGTGTCCAACGATAGAAACGAACTCTTTGGGGGCAACTTGAAACGTGACTTCTTGCAAGGCTGCACTACGACCATCGCTATACACCTTTGAAACGTTATCAAAGTAAATCATATCGGACAGTATATCACGCTAAACTAAATTATCCGAAACATCTATAAACGGTTGTATATCACCACCAAGAACCGCTTCCACATTTCGTACTTCAGTATTTGTACGATGGTCTTTCACTAGCTGATACGGATGGAGTACGTATGAACGAATCTGGCTACCCCATTCAATCTTTAGTGATTTTTCAACCGAAAGACCTCGCAACTCACGCTTCCGTTGTTCTTCTTGAAAAGCAAATATCTTCCCCGCCAAAAGCGCCATGCCTTTTTCTCGGTTTTGCTGTTGAGATCGTTCTGAAGAAATATTGACTGAAATATTTGTCGGCTTATGGACGATTCTTACTGCTGTCTCGCGCTTATTTACGTTTTGTCCGCCAGCACCACCAGACCGAGCAAATGATATATCAAGATCTTCATCCTTAAGCTCGACAGCAGCCGTATCCTCAATCCGAGGCGATACTTCAACTAACACAAAAGATGTTTGCCGCTTACCATTAGCATTAAAAGGAGAGATGCGCACTAGGCGGTGCACCCCCGCCTCATTCTGCAATGTGCCATATGCACCCTTACCTTGAATTACAAAGGTGATGTTTCGATAACCATTGTGGTCGTTAGCATTACTGTCAATGACCACAACTCCCCAACCCTCCCCCTCAGCATACTTTTGGTACATCTCCACTAGCATGCGCGCAAAGTCCTCAGCATCATCTCCACCAGCACCAGCGACGATAGTAAAGACAGCATCATTGCGAACGTACTTCCCTTTTCCTTCCGCTGCATCTTTCAATTCCTGTAGCTCTTTAATCATCGCCTGTGCTTTATGGGAATCATTCCAAAATGTCGGCAGAAGCATAGCCGCTTCGATCTCCGCAATTCTACCGGTTGTGTCGCTAGCTTCTGACATAATGAGCGATTATAACAAAAATAAAACCGTCTATATAGTGAGATTGATAGGCGCTAGGTAATAAAAAATACCTGATTACTCCAGGTATTTTTTATTTCTGAGCCAATGTCCGGGATTGAACCGGAGACCTCGTCCTTACCATGGACGCGCTCTACCGACTGAGCTACATTGGCGAGTGAGGAACAAATATGAAAATTTATTTTCATATTTTGGTTCCGAACGATGTCGATGAAAGATTTCTCTTACATTGGCAAGCGAGAAACTAAATGGAAATTAATTTACATTTATGTTTCGAGTGCAGACAATGAAAGCTGTGCTTACATTGGCAACACTGTAATAATGTAATAGCAATTTTCTGCTACGACCGCCGTAGCATACCAAAACTCTCTTTATGTTTCCACTTTTTTGAGCCACCTCCGAGGATTGCACCACAAGGGTATTTCCATTTTTACAGTCGCAAGCTCCTTAAAAATTAGGTCAACCGGGACCTTGGCGTTACGAGTGCCACGCTCTACCAACTGAGCTAAGGTGGCTCCGGAAATTTTTATACCTGTCTTTGCTTATGACCAAGCGAGCGAAAGCTGTATGGTTTCCATACGAGTGCCACTTCTTACAGAAGCTGTACACCTTTTGGATAATTCTATTCGTAAACTCAAAAATTACCTCAAAAGGTCTTGCGCGAATATACCATATTCGCTCACTCTACCAACTGAGCTAAGGTGGCGTGCTAATTATTATTGTAAATAAACTCAGATTTTAAGAAAAATTTGAACCCCAAAAATAATTGCAAAAAATAACAAAAGCCGTTATACTCTCACCCACTTGGCGCTCGTAAGCAAAGCTTGCCAGCGCTACGTTCAAAACTAGAATGTCTAAGTAAACTTTGCTATTCTATTCCTCACTTGCGCTGGTAGCTCAACTGGTTAGAGCACCCGCCTGTCACGCGGGAGGTTGCGGGTTCAAGTCCCGTCTAGCGCGCAATAAAAGAACTCGGCTTTTGCCGGGTCTTTTTATTGGAGGCTAGAAGTCAGAAAAAGTTAGCCAGAGGTAACGTTCCCTTGTACAATACAACGTTATGAATAATCCCTTGGCCTTTCTGGCCTTCATATCTTTAGCGTGGGGAATCATGTATGCCATGCACCTGGTGGTGTATATTCCAATTTCGCGCGTCTTTAACGTACACTTACCTCACTGGCCAGTCGCTTTAGGTCTGATAGCCTTCTCTTATTTCATAGCCAGTTTCGCTGTGCGCAACATTCAACACTTCCTCGCTGATTGGCTGTACTTTGCCGCTGCGACTTGGCTGGGAGTAATCTTTATTACTTTTTCTCTAGTAGCTCTTTATGAGATCATACATCTGATAACCGGTTTTGATTCCCGGTACCTACTTGGTGGATTATTGATACTATCACTCGGATTATCGATCTACGCACTTTTAATGGGTAGATATTTGATCGTAAAAGAATACACTATTCCAATCGCCAATCTAACAAAACCGATTCGAGTCGCCCACCTAACCGATATCCATGTCGGTACTGTTCACCAAACCAAATACCTAGAACGAGTAGTGAGCGCTACCAATGAACTAAAACCGGACCTGGTCCTGATTACTGGTGACCTCTTTGATGGTTCGGCACCAATCGACGAAGAAATATTAACTCCCCTGAATAACTTAAGTGCACCGAGTTTTTTCTCTAACGGTAATCATGAAGAATATGAGGGATTGGAGTTGGTCAGAAACACAGTACAGAACCTAGATCTGCAACTCTTAGAAAATAGTTTTGTGACACATAGTGGACTACAGATCATAGGAGTTAACGACCGCCAAAGCCTACCCAAGGACCAAACCCTTGATGTAATTCTTGCTTCATTAGATCTCAATCCTGTCCTCCCTTCCATTCTTATGTATCACACACCAGTCGAGTGGGAGGCAGCACGAAAACACAATATAGATCTCACCCTCTCAGGACACACTCACAACGGACAAGTTTATCCCTTTACCCTACTAGTAAGAATGGCTTTTAAGTACATTAACGGACTCTACGAAGAAGATGGTAAATATATTCACGTATCACCTGGTACCGGTACTTGGGGACCACCCATGAGACTTGGATCAAAGAACCAAATTACTATTTTAAATTTAGAACCAAAACAATAGAACGCTCGAGGTACTTACAGCGTCATTTCTGCAAGAAGCGATAGACAACCAGTGGTGCCCAGATAAGAAAGCTAGCGAAACCAACGATAAAAAAGGTAGGTATGAACTTTGATAATGTTGTCCCTCGTAGCGGCTCTACCCACAGGCAGATAAGTGCCACGTTGGCACACAAAATCATGGACGTCCAAAAGATACGTAAGAATACATTTTCACTCATTACCCATTAAAACTAACAGGGAAGGATTTAAGTTGTGCCGACAGACAAAAACCGCCTCAAGGGCGGTTTCTTTGTGTCGACGGGAAGATTTGAACTTCCGACCCCAGCTTTATGAGTGCTGTGCTCTAACCAACTGAGCTACGCCGACAAACTGTATGTGGCGCTAGAGTACACTATTTTTCTCGTCGGTTCAACAGTTTTTTCAAGAATTATTTTTGCCTCGATCACAATACTCACGCAACACCTCTTTTAATTCCGGAGTATCAACTGCGTATTCTAGAATGGCTCGTAAGTAATTTTCTGGATCTCCAGTCGTAATCCACTTCCCTCCCTCGACTTCCTTGGCCAAACATCTTCCTCCCTCCTTAATATAGTTTCTAATCGCATCAACAATCCATAACTCATCTCCCTTTCCACGCTCGGTGCGCGCCAAGATATCAACAATCTCCCGATTTAGTATCATGCGCCCAAAGGCAGCGTGTCTTGATGGCGCTTCAGCTCGAGCTGGTTTTTCAACCACATCTTTTAGCTCGTCACCTTCTCCTTTATATTCAACGACTCCATACTTCTCTACCTCTGACTCAACAACCTCCTGCACTCCAATGATAGGTGAATGCTCTTTATGATAAAGATCTACTAGTTGTTTAGTAAAAGAAATCTCACTCTTCACCAGATCGTCTCCAAACGCATAAACAAAAGGCTCGTCATTAATAAGACTAGCGGCCGAGAGTAGCGGTGTACCATTGCCGTAAGGACCCTTTTGTCGCACATAGATAAAATTGGCCATAGTTGAAATCCTCTTCACCTCTTCCAGTCGATTTTTCTTGCCAGTTTTCTCTAAACTATGTTCTAGTTCAAACGAACGATCAAAGTGGTCCTCGAGCGGCTTCTTGTCCCACCGTGTCACCATAATGATGTCTTTGATACCAGCCTCAACTAGTTCCTCCACCAAATACTGGATGATTGGCTTATTGATGATAGGGAGCATTTCCTTAGGCTGCGACTTAGTCGCTGGCAACAACCGAGTACCAGAACCCGCTACTGCAATGACCGCTTTAGTTACTTCCATAGCTAACAATCAATGTTATTTTTAAGTTTAGACATATTACTACAGAGAGACCGGTGGGTAAAATAATAAGTCAATAACAGAAAACAAAGAAGAACTAGTTCATTAAACTACAAATATTACAGCTTTTTTACTGAGTCTGACTCAGTTCCCGTACGACAAAATTGTGCCCTCTAGGTTATGGCCTGCAGACAGCTATCGACCAGTATCGTATTGTTCAAGTGATGTGTTAAGCTGTCGATTAACACGGACAAACGTCGCACGTTTTGAAAATTCTTTGAGTTTTCTAGCTCCAATATACGTACCGGTACTCCTGAGTGCGCCAAATAGGTCTTGTAAAAATATCTCTATATCGCCCTTGTACGGCATCAAAACTTCGCGCCCTTCGCTTGCACGGTGACCTTCTTTCTTTCCATAAAATGTTTGTAGAGCTCTGTTTGAGGATGAGCCGAAATACTCTTTATATTTTTTCCCATTATGTTCAACTAGTTCTCCCCCACTCTGATCGAAACCTGAAAACATAGAACCAAACATATTGAAATCAGCCCCCGCACAAAAAGCTTTTGCGACACACGATGGATACTGCTGGCCGCCATCAGCGATCACGAGTCCGTGACCACGTTCATTATCGATTCCGTGGGCAGCATCGGCACATTCGATCACTGCCGATAGTTGTGGGTACCCAACACCCGTCATACGACGTGTGGTACATGCTGAACCAGGACCAATGCCCACCTTCACAATATCAGCACCAGAAAGAATAATTTCTTCAGTGATCTCATTCGTCACTACATTTCCGGCAATAATGATGTGTTCGGGACAAAGTTTCCGTAATTCACGAATTTTATCAATAAAGTGCTCGAGATAACCGTTCGGAATATCAAGACACACGAAAGAGAAATGTTTCATGAGATCAGCATCAATCATTTCCTGAAGTCGATCAAAATCTTCATCGCGCGTACCGAGCGTATAGACTACAAAATCAGGGTTCTGAAATGTTTTAAAAAATTCTTGATACTCTGAAACGTTGTAGTACTTATGAAACGTCGTAATGATTTTGTGCGGAGCTAGTACCTGCGCCATGGAAAACGTACCACTCGTTGCCATATTTGCCGACATTATTGGTACTCCCGTCCAGGTTTTTGGAGAATGATAAAACGTAAATGTCCGTTCAAGTAGTACCTCCTTACGAGATTTAAGTGTACTTCTTTTAGGACGAAGTAATACATCACTATAATCAAGCTTTAACTCCTCTTCAATACGCATATAAAATAAGTGTATCAGATTCTATAAAGCGCTTCTAAGAGCAACACAAAAGTCGCCAAATGGCGACTTTTGTGTTCCTTGTTGCGGGGTGAGCCAGTTTGGGAAACTGGCACAAGACCTTTTGAGATATTTGAGAAGACGAAAATATCCAAAAGGTGTACAGGTTCTGTAAGAACAGGAATCGAGTCACGAGTTACTAAGTATATTATTTCGCTGTGCTCATAATCTACTAAGTACTCTCGACCCCGCCTCGCTCGTAAACATCGCTGCGGCCGTTCGATTCCGACGCAAGCCAAGCAGTTGGCTTGCT
>JBFHUT010000046.1:0-7578 GCA_041589935.1 Minisyncoccia bacterium | reverse complement strand
GACAAAACCAAGGGTAGCATGAACCACCAGACTCCTACCCTGCGCCCGTTTCTCTTCATCGGCCCCACCGAGAATAAAGTAGAGGAAAATTCCCCAAACAAAAAACAAGAAACCAATTCCAATAATAAATGGAATAAGTACATTGTTTACAAAAATAAGGATGTTTACCAACAAAGTCTCAAGCTCCCCGCCCACTATTTGAGCCGAGGCTGGAATTGAAAATAAAGTAAGCAGAGCAATTACAGCAATCTTAGAAAGGTTTATCATAATGGAATATCTATACACCAATATTAACGATCTGAGAAGATGAGTCAAACTACCCAAAAAGAGAGTTTATTAGGAGACGGATAATTCCCCAGGCACTAACGGCCAACACGAACACAAAGACCGCGATCAGAGCGTACTTCTTTCCGTCTTCGCGTGCAGTTTCTTCTCCAGCATGCAGTATCCAAGAATCAATCATCTTCCAAACAAAGTAAACAAACATGATACCAAACAAGCCAGGAATCATGACATTGATGATATTTAGAATATGACCAACTAATCCTGCGTACGTTCCGTCCATAAACCTTTATTCTTAGCTATGATAATAATTAAAATTCAGCTACCGTACTTCTAACGATCGCTAAAATTGTAAACGCGCCCATGATAATTACCCCCCCGACAATACCGTACATTAGAGATGTGTTGGCCACCTTCAACTTCTCGGGATTGCCTCGAGCAGTCACGTACTGGAAGCCTGCGAAGATAAGAAAAAAAACCACGATCGGAGTTGAGATCGTGAGCACAACGACCAAAAGAGACTCAAATAGACCATTCAAGGAACCAAAAGCTGGTAGAGGATTATCAAAACTCATACATAACCTTAGGACGGTGGGGTCCTAAATTCATCAACTACATTACTAATAATTTCCGATACTGCCACTGCACCGAGCACTATAACCCCTCCAATTATCGCATAAGTTAGGGCCCTAGTGGCTTGTTCTACCTGCTGGGCGTTACCTTGAGCAGTCACATACAAGAAACCCGCGTAGATGATAAAGAAGACGATGATTGGCGTAGCAATGATAATGAACACATTGAGAATCCCGACCAACAACTCTTCTATGCTATTAAAAGCTATGAAATTTGTCAGTTCCAACCTTAACTGAGCTAGGCTGAGCAGAGGCATCAGTACCAAGGTAGAAAATACTGAGGCGATGTAGAATTTTATTTTAAGACCTTTATTGCTCATAAGTAACATTAATATGCATCTTGCAGTCTTTCGGTTATATCTGATATTGCGCCACTAATATCCCGACGATTCTCATTTATGTCTCGAGTCATTATATCAAATGCACTATCAGCTTCCTCGTAACGAGGATTAAGCCAACCTAGTGCGATTGAGGCAGAACTGTATGCTACCCGACCATATTTATCGTTACTGCCAGCCACAATCGATGCGCGTCGCGCCGGGGCCATACCGCTTATTTGAGCAATCTTATTAGACACCGTCGCTGAACCTAGCGCTTGCAGCAGAGCTGATGCGCCGCCCTTATTATCTGAAGCCTTTAGTAACGACAAGGTATAAATTCTTCCGTAGGTGCGGCGGTTGGTGGCGGTTTCTCCTTGTGGCACTTCGGCAATATCAAAATTTAGATTAGGGTTTAAGCGTTCGATCTCTCGCGCTTCGCTGGCAAATCCAAAGTAGATAGCTAAATCTTCGCTAATAAAAACCTGTCTATCTTCTGGTAATGATCTATTCCAAGAGTAGAGAGCGTTACTTGGCTTGCTAAATCGAGTATAAAAATCAGCCGCTGCCATAAGAGGATTGTCGTCTTCTTTAGGCGCCACATGTAAATTAACTACATACTGAGCAGCCGTCTTGCCCTCAAGCACCATTTGTGAACCACCCTGTATGAGCAACGTCGAGATAATACCAAAAGCGTTACGAACATTAGCATATTCACCCATCGCCACCACACTACGACGAATAGTGCGATCAAAATCGCGTTCGATTAAATCCGGAAAAACTCCGTTGACGAGCTCCTCCCAGGTTTGCGGAGCTGATAAGTGACCTTCAGTCGTGAATATGTCACGATTCCAATACATCACCAGCGGATCAACCGCAATCGGAAAACCATATAAACCATCCGATAGAGCGAATATCTGAGCCCCATCTACGTATAGATTACGAATATCAGGAACCGGAAATGATTCATATGAAAACGGCTGGATCCGCTTACGCATCTCCGCTAACTTCTCTTGAGAAAGCAGAATTAGGTCTGGCCCAGTTTCATCAGCCAAAGCATTAACTAGTCGACTATTAAACTCTGCAGGTGGATAATATTTATACGAAACCCCCATGTAGGCTTCGTTCTCTTCGCGTAAATCAAACAGCACAGAGTTCATATGCTCGGCTGGTATAGTACCCCAGATGTCCACCTTTCCAATCTGAGCCGCTAAGAGATCTCCATCATCTGGGGCTGGTTTATATAAATTTATAATAGCCAAAGCCATCAACGCCATTACAGCAAAGACAATTACCAATCCTAGCTCAAACGGACGGAGTTTCATACCTTTCTAAAAGCTAGCCCATAATGATGATCTCCGGCTGGAAAATCGCGATCTAGCACAAAACCATTAGC
This sequence comes from Minisyncoccia bacterium, assembly GCA_041589935.1. Taxonomy (GTDB): domain Bacteria; phylum Patescibacteriota; class Minisyncoccia; order Phycocordibacterales; family UBA918; genus OLB19. The sequence continues at coordinate 4,951 of JBFHUT010000046.1, read as the reverse complement.
TTCAAAGAGCGGTGTCGCGTCGGCAGTGGTAACTACATCTTTTGGTTGTGGACCCAACCCACCAAACGACTCGGTCCAATCAATCACAAAGAACTTTCCACCGGTACGCAAGGTGCGTCCCATTTCTTTAATGGCGGTCTCTTTATCTTGGATCTGGAATAAGGTATTGACTAAGATTGCGGCGTCTAATTCACCCGCACCAATTTTTATGCCGTTTGCTTCTTCAAGATCACACCAGAGCGGGTGAATATTATGAAGCCCTAGCATACGCGCCTGTTCACCCAGTTTTTCAACTAACTGTTTTTGGATTTCACAAGCGTACACCCGCCCATCTTCGCCTACCGCCTGAGAAAGAACTTTTAAGAAAAAACCGCTACCAGCACCAAAATCAGCCACTAAATCTCCTGGCTTTAGGTGAAAGTGGGTTGCTACCACACCTGGCACAACAAACTGACCGCCAATTGGTATATTCATGGCTCTATTATACACGGCGCAACTGCCGATGAGGGGGTGAGTGTTTAAAAAGCGGCGCGGACGTTTGGTCCGCGCCGCTTTTTGAGTATGCTGATTGTTTGAGTTTGAGAAAACTTTAAATCTCCTGATAACTTCCAATCACTTCAATATCTGTTTGGTCACTAGTTTCTCCAGTGTACGGCGCTGTACCAGCAGTACATTTAACTAGAATTGTTTGCGTTGAAGAGAGAGGCCTGGTGGTCACTTCATAAGTAGTTATCGGTGGACCACCTGAGTGTACAGGCAGTAACGGTGTACCCACGCCCTGTTCAGCACCATACAGAATACAACTAACGGTGGTTTGCGAATCCACTGTCACATTAATGGTGGATGTCTTTCCACTACGGATTATGGTTGGATCAGCACCAATGGTAATAGTGGGAAGAACAACACATGTGGATCCGTCCCAGAAAGTACCAGTGCCACAGCCAGCAGTGACAGTGGTTTGATCGAGGGGGGTACCGCTATCTCTAGCTTCAATGACATACGATCCTTGATTTAGAACAATTGGTACATTTGTACCGGTACTTGCGCCGGTAGAGAAAGTCGCCCCGGTAGTTAGGTTATGAATACTAGGAGAAACAGGGTAATTAATGGTCCAAGTGAGTGAGCCAGTACAAGTACTATCGCCTTCTGGGATAGTACAGTTAACACCGGTGATTGAGGCAGATGGAGGGGGGTTGGTGACGGTAAAGGTCCTCCAGGCCGAACGGTTATTTGACTCATTAGGTTCAGTGAGTAGATTGTTAGTATCACTATTAAAGCGGTACTTGTGCGTTCCGATAGGTGGGTTCGCTATTGTATAGGAGAGATTTTTAACTTGATTCGCAGTAAACGCTCCAAGCTGTAAGCCCCCAAAAGCGTTGTAATTATTATCAAACCCTGAGGATCCATCAGATATGGAGCCACCGTTATTGTTCCAGTCGATTTCAAGATCGACCCAGCCTCCTTGGGTAACACTCGCAATACTGTTGTTAGTAACTGTTCCTATGAAAGTAATATTATCAGCTGTGGTAAACGAACTGTTATCAACAGGGTCAACACTGGCTGAAACTAGGTCAGGTTGCGGAGCACACATACTAGAGGTCACCGATACAGCAGTGGAATAGTCACTTAATTCCCCCGTGCTTAATTTAATAGCACGAACATCGTAGGTATACGTAGTCCCGTCAGAAACACCCGTATCTGTATATGGACTATTAGTGGGAGTCATAACCAAACTCGTACCGCCGTTAGACCGGCGGACGTTATAATAATCTGCGCCTGTGACAGAGTTCCAAGAAACAGTTACCTGCGGTGAGGTTCCACTACAGGACGGTACGGGAGTAATTCCGCCTGGCACTCCGAGCGGTGGAACAGTAGTGGTAAATGATCGTACTGTGCCGACACTAGTTCCGTTGGCATTTGAACCAATTGCACAGAAGTAGTAGGTGGTGCCAGAAGTGAGACCGGTGAGAGCTTGGCCGTATGAAACATTGGCTGTTCCTGAACCAAGCGCAGCACCGCTACTAGCCGGAACACGAGTGCCAAACGTATCATCGCATGTACCTGGGTTGGTGCTGCTGTATCTAAACCAACCTGTAGTAGAGAAGGAGTTTGGATTTCCAAGACCGTTTAGTGTGGCGGTGATATCAGCAACAACAGTCGCTGGATTGGTAGTCATAGTTGGAGCTGGAGGAAGGCTGATGTTTGCTGTGGCATTGGTCCAGCCTGACTTACCGCCCTTACTATCAACAGTTCTGGCTTTGAAGGTTTTAGTACCAGCAGTAGTCCAAAGCGTAGCAGAATTTGATAGAGATTGGGTAGTGCCAGAATTTACATACACAGTACTTGGGACTCTAGCGTCGACAACACTGTCATTGTTCCAATCTACTTCGTAATAGATTTGGTCACCGTCAGGATCTGTGGCTTGAAAATTGAATGGGTAGCTAGTATTAGTATAGCCACTAAATGGTTGTGGGGTAATAGTGGGAGGGACAGGTAGATTGTTAGCAGCTGCAACTGCAGTGAGTGTGAAGGAAATCGTCTTAGAAGGTATTGAAAGGCTATAAGCCGGAAAACTTGTGATGTTTTTACCGAATCCAAAAAAATCCGATCCGCTTTGTGACATTGCCACGTTGTTTGCGTGACAACCATTAACGTAAGTACCGCTTCCAGTACCTACTGGAGCATTACCGTGATACCTGTAATAAAATTTACCTTTAGTTGTAGCAAAATTTAAACTAAGAGTGACAGTACCAGTCGACATCACTGTACATATGTTACCTACACAAGACAGGTTTGCACTCGGCGATACAACACTTGTCGAGGGTGGATCAACATTAAGTAGAACATATGTCTTAATTGTTCCAAGGGGTATTACTTGGGTTCCAACATGATCTGCAGAGCGGCATGAGATACTACTTGGACCAGCATTAGTTACCCAGCGACCGTATGGGGTATCATAAGTAAGACCAGATCCGTTCCATGATATATCAGTCTGTTCTGTACTCGTATCTCTTTCGATTCTAATCTGTGTACCAACAGGGATTGAGGAATTATCAGAGATTGCACTTCCTGTTGAATTATTTATTAATTTTGCTTTATAGATAACGCTTGCGCTCGCACCTGAATCCAATCCTGCATAATCCCAACAACCAGAGGAACAATTTGGTAAGGTGGTCACTAAGGGAACATTATCGTTGTCATAAACAGGGGCGTAATTACCTAAGTAATATAATTTCGGAATGTTGTTTACTGTAGCTGTCACACTCTTCGCCTCCACAATATGCATCGGAAGAGAGATTGAAAGCGTGGCGAAGAAGAGCAACCCCATAAGCAGGTCACCGTTGCCGGCAGCCGGACCTTTATCAATATCATCCAATACATTTTTACGACGTCGCCACACGAGATAACCAAGAGCAACTAGTATTAGGGTGACCACTGCTCCGAGACTCAGAATCGAAGTAGTTTTGATTGTATTTTTATTCGAAACTGTCTCCTCAGCAACGGCAGGCGAGGCTTCTTCCGCGCAGACAATCTGATCAATAGCATTGCAGTCATAGGTTTGAATCACTTCTTCCACTACCTTCCCGCCACTTGAGAGCGTGGCGGTGAGTGAGAAAGTGGTAATGGTCCTTGATGGTACGAAGGTGTCTTTAACTGCCATCATAGATCCAGTAATTCCACCTTCGTAGGTGTAGTTATGAATCACTTCTCCGTGACTATCTTTAAGAGTAAGAGTGAGGGTGTTTCCTTCCACGATTGGAAGATTAGTTGAGTGCACGCAGGAGAAGACAGTCGCCTCTTCCCCAGCCCGTAACGGATAAGACATGATGCTTGGGAAATTGAGTCGCACTTCTTGGTTGCCGTCGCGGACAAAGCGGATGTTGAGCATCGAAAGTGCCCCCCGATCTTCAACCACCGCCTCGAGGAAAGTGACTGAGTTATCAAGGAGCGGCGGAGTATAGCTCACAGTTTTTCGCTCACGCGGTTTGAGGATCACTCCCACCTTTTCTCGCTTCATTTCATTCGCCTCGAGTATACCGTCCCAAACGGAAGTTATCCAAGTCACCTCAACGATACGTTCTTCATTGCTCGGGTTCACTAACGTCGCTTTAGCCACCACTTCCTCGGCGGCCGTAAAGTGTGGCGGGAAAGCGGCAAATAGGAACTCATTGCCATTTAGTGTAACGCTGTTTTTATCAAACACTACTGGTTTCTCACCGCTTGGTGAAGTAATAGAGAACGATGTTTTGTTGCCGGTCACATCATCGGTAAAGGAGAGGCCGAGAAGATTATACCGGTACGCGCTGGTGAAGAAAAAAGTGGCCTCGTACTCCCCTGTCGCAGCATATTCTGGCACCTGCCACTCAAAGACCATGTCTTGTTCGGCATTGGACGGAAGAGTGATGTTGTCTTTTGCTACAAAGAAGTCTACGAGCGGATAGCCATTTTGTTGGACCGAATCATCTCCCGCCTCAGTGATGTTGAAGATCTTCACATACACTTGCCCATTCACAATTGGATAAGGGTTCTCGTTCCTAAGTTTCCCAGCAAAGATAAGTTTTTCTCCAGATATAGTTTGTCCTAGTGTAGGAGAAAGGTCTACTTGCACAGAGCCAAAAGAGTAATAATCAAAACAATCAACCGCACCTTCTGGCCTAGCCGGGTCCGGCTCAATAAATGGGATGGGTGATATTTCTGGAGACAAAACTGTATCCTCCTGAGCCATAGCCGGAGTGACAATGTCTATCATGTTAATAAAAATGAAAAAAGCGACTAAGACCAGAGAAATGGAATATTTCATATACTCTAAAGTATAACTGGATAATTTAGGAAACATTTCTGCTATTAACAGTAATGATTGGGTTGTTGTTGAGGTAAAAAAACTCCGCCTAGCTATCCCTCTCTCAACGGACGGGACATTCTGGACGAACTAGTAAAAAGCGGGGGGGGG
>JBFHUT010000045.1:0-7649 GCA_041589935.1 Minisyncoccia bacterium | reverse complement strand
GTTTGTTTATGCGGGTATGAAGCTGGTTACCTCTGGCGGTAATCCTGAGGCAAAGAGCGCGGCCAAGAAGGTGATAATGAATGCTTTTATTGGCTTTGTGATTGTCTTAGCAGCCTGGATCTTGATTGATACTGGTATGCGTGCCTTGCTTGATGATGCTAGGTGGACAGCCCCTTGGAATACTATTAGTTGTACGGCTGCTAGACCGGCGGCAACTGCTCCAACTCCCACCACCCCTACTACACCTTCTACTTCCTGTACACCACTAACTCCTTTGACTGATCCTCTTGCGCTAAGTATGGAATCCGGCACAACTGTGATATGGGATAATACTGATCCTGGGTTAAGGAATTGTGCTCAATCTTTTGCAGCAAGTGCAGGAGGTACAATCACCTCAGTTTATCGACCACAGCAGTACCAAGATCATCTAAGGGAAATTCATTCAAGGTGGTGTGGTGGCCTTTCTACAAATACTGATCCAAGCTGTGCCAGTGTGAGAGCAGACGTATCTGCCGAATTCTCTAGACACGGTCTCAATTGCTCATGGCCAGTGGCTGTTAACTCAAATCATACTGGAGGTCTTGCTGTTGATATTAGTTTTCCGAGTGGTAATCCTGGCACATCAGCTACGTACAACCTCACTTGGTTCGGTTCTGGTGATCCTGTACACTACACTTTTTCAGCGGGTGCTACATGCCCGTAGATAACTCTCTTCGTTCACAGCGTTTCTAATTTTATTTGTGGATGAATTCGGACCTAATTTTGTAGGTGTTAAATTACCTTGTATGACAAAAATAACCATTGGGTTATTTTGATACCAGTAGCTCTTGTTGCACAGACAAAAACAACCCTGATCCGGGTTGTTTTTGGTGCTCGCGGGCCCACGTGGACTCGAACCACGGCCGCTGGTTTTGGAGACCAGAATTCTACCACTAAACTATAGGCCCAAAAAATGTCCGGGGGACATTTTTTGTTGAGTGCAATACTTAACTCCAAATGCCTCTCGGGTTATCTGCTCACATGCGCAGATCGATGTCCGGGGGACATTTTTTGTTGAGTGCTATACTTAACTCCAAATGCCTCTCGGGTTATCTGCTCGCTTTACAATGACGAGTGAGCGTTATAGTAGGCGATCGGGGCAATCTGGTCAACTCTAGACTAGGTGGAGAAAATTTTCTGCTAGTTTAAATATTCGGTCAGTGTCGTTTGGGTCACACCAGATTATTTCTTGGTCCCGCTTGAGCCAGGTCAGTTGGCGCTTGGCGTACTGCCAGTTCTTTTGCACAAATCTTTCCTCGAGTTCCGTCTTGGTAGTTTCTTTTTCAATGTAAGAAAGCATTAGAGAGTACTCAAATCCTAGTTCTCGGAGCCGTTCTCTTGTTAGTCCACTGGCAAGTAGCTGTTCCACTTCCTCCTTACAGCCGGTTTTTAGCCACTGTTCAATTCGTTTTGCGTAATTTATAAGTAGCTGCTTTTTCTCTACTTCTACTCCAATAATTAGCCAGTCATAGGGTGATTCCTTAGGTTGTGTCTTTGGTACTTTACCTAGCGCTTCAACGATCTCTAGGGCGCGAATTAGTCGACGGCGATTGTTTGGGTCGATGGTCTTAGCGCGCTCTTTATCAGCTTGTTCTAGTAGCTCAAGTAACTTGGCAGTGTCCTTGCTTTCAAGATAGGAACGCAGTTCGGGGTTGGGTTCGACTGGTGCAGTGCTACTTTTACCGCGTAGCAGATCTAAATAAAAGAAGGTTCCTCCAGCAACAATGGGTAGATGGTGCCGATTCACTATCTCACTTATCGCTTTACTGGCATCACGGTCAAAGTCTGCTGCTGTGTATGTTTCAGTTGGCGCTGCCACGTCAATTAGATGATGCTGGATACCTTGCATCTCTTCGGTTGTGACTTTTCCGGTGCCGATATCTAATCCCTTATATACCTGACGAGAATCCGCCGAAATGACTTCGCCAGCATAGCGCTTGGCGATTTCAATGGAGAGTGATGTCTTGCCTGAGGCGGTCGGACCAACAATGGCTATCACCTTTGGTTTTCTCATGAGGCAGAGTCTAACAGAAAACGTTGGAGTCGTCTTCACCGCTAACTTATCTGTATATATGCTATGATGCTTACGAATATTATTTAGTACTAAGCAGCAAACAATTATGGAAGAGGATGTAATGTACGAGGATCTTGATTATCCTTTATCAGTGGGTGATACCGTGCCAGAGGAGCTCGAATTTGAGGTGTATCACAACGATGAAGAAAAGAAGTTGAGTTTTAAGGAGCTCCGAGGCAAGTGGACAGTACTGGTCTTTTACCCTAAGGACTTTACTTTTGTATGTCCAACTGAATTAGAAGATACACAAAAGCTCTACGGAGAATTTATTAAGGAGGGAGCCGAGGTAATATCTATGTCTACCGATACTATTCCGGTCCATAAGGCGTGGCATGATCATTCTCCAGCGATTAGTACTATTATGTACCCAATGGGGGCCGATCCGTCTCACCTATTGTCGGAATTGTTTGGGGTGCTAATTCCTGAGGAGGGCGTTACTCATCGCGGCACTTTCATTATTGATCCTAAAGGAGTAATTCGCTGCGTGGAAATTAACCATGATGCAATCGGTCGCTCAGCTGCCGAGACACTGCGCAAGCTTAAAGCTGCCAAGTTTGTAGATGAGCATCCAGGTAATGTCTGCCCAGCGAGTTGGCAAGAGGGTGATAATACACTTAAGCCAGGATTGGATTTGGTAGGTAAGATATAGACTAATACGTGTAGATTATAGCGTTACTTAGTAATATTCTAAGCCGTTGACTTTTGATATCATGAAGAAGATCAATGGTTTTTCATTTTGTAGCTAAATTCTGAATCAAATGCTCTGTAGTTTTCAGTGAGTTCATCCCCGTGGTTTATATCATCAGCTGCAATTGTGTTACCCTCAGGGTCTTCGGTACAGTTAGGTCTATCAGCATGATTAAAAAAACGAGAATCATCAAAACATAGAATATAAGTACCTGTTTTGTCATCTAAATATGCATACTTTAAAAATTGCTGCGTGCCGGATAGGATAGCTTTTCGAGTTGCTCTTTGGAAACTTTAAGATCAAACCCGGACATAAATTTCCAAATCACTGTTCCTTTTGGTATGAATTGTTCAGCGAAAATTCCAATGCCATGAATTTTACTTTGTCCAATTTTGGTTTTGACTAATAACATGAGTTTTTAATCTTATTCATCAGGTAAGTTTATCAGATTTCTCAGTAACAGATGTAAAATTTATACTATTATTCTCCCTAAGGGAATTGTCCCCGAAGTTCGGGCTTTTTGTTGGTTTAAGTGTTGGGCTTCCTTGGCGCAGGTTACTAAGTGTACTTTTGGGGTCGTCCCCGAAGTTCGCGTTTTTTGTTGAGTCTTATTAGGGTTGAATTCTACGAATTCAGTACCCGTTTTGGATGGATTACAGCGCAAGCTCGTAATCCATCTCAAAACAGCTTCGACCCCTAAAAATAAAAGCTGCACCCCAAGGCCCAGCTTTCACTTCGTTCAATCAATCTGTGCCTCGGGAGGGAGTCGAACCCTCAAGCCTTGCGGCATACGATTTTGAGTCGTACGTGTATACCAATTCCACCACCGAGGCGTGTGATAGTGATGATGAGTGTAGCAAAAAAATCTTCCAAAGGAAACGGTTTGCTAGATAGGGTCAAAACTGTGTATAAGTCGAATGTGTTAGAATGAAGGGAACGAGTGAGGTAGAGCTCGAGGTAATATCTAGTTATGGCATTTCAAGGTGATTCAATTTATTGGGTTGAGGTAGAGAAGGTTGTTCCTAATCCGTTTCAGCCCCGACGGGAATTTGATCAAAATAAACTGCAAGAGTTGGCAGATTCTATTCGCATGTATGGCGTGTTGCAGCCCCTGACAGTGACTCGCAAGGAGGTTCAACAAGATAATGGAACTTTTTATACTGAGTATGAATTAATCGCGGGAGAACGGCGTCTGCGGGCTAGTAAGCTAGCTGGCGTAGCGCAAGTACCAGTGATTATCCGGGAAGGAGAGCAAAGCGAGCAGGAAAAGCTTGAGTTGGCCATTATTGAAAACTTGCAAAGAGAGGATCTTAATGCAGTAGATCGAGCGATTGCTTTTCGTCAGTTAGCAGATCAGTTTGGTCTTTCTCACGCTCAAGTGGCCCAAAAAGTAGGCCGCAGTCGTGAGTACGTCTCTAACTCAATTCGTCTCCTTGGCTTGCCAGATCATATGCTAGAGTCGTTAAAACGTAGTGACATGATGGAAGGGCACGCGCGCACGCTCCTCATGTTAACCGACCGGCCAGAAGAACAAGAGGTCGTGTATAAAGAGATTCTTTTAAAGAAACTGTCTGTCCGAGAGGTAGAGCGAATCGTGCGCAAGATTGCGACTGACAAAGTTCGGAAGAAAAACCCGGGTGAATTCGATGCTGCCTTAATTGATCTTGAGAAGCGCTTTACTGAGACATTGGGCACTAGAGTACAGATCCAAAAAACTGATTTTGGTGGAAAGTTGACTATTGATTATTTCTCAGAAGATGATCTAGAGACTATCTTGCGTCGCATTAAAGACGAAGTGGCCGATCAGCAAGACAGTATGCAGCAAAACGCCGGTAAGATCGCTGCGCATACACCACTTGATATTCAAACCAATGATTCGGACCAGTATGTAGAAGAAGCTTCGTTGCAACGGTTTGTGCAGCAACAACCAACTAACAATACTGAGCCTGCAGTACCGGAAAAATCTGTAGAAGAAAACAATCACGAATCAGATAGTGTATCTGTACATTTGGATCAGAGAGAAGATGAGTTCTCTGGTATGCAGGTTGCTCAAGAGGTTTCTGATGAGGAGTTGGCTGTTGTGGAAGATGATAACCAAGTTGTTGAGCTACCAGCTCACAATGAAATACCAGTTACTGAAACTAGTACTCTAGCGGAAACAAAGGACGATAGCGATTTGTACTCAATCAGAAATTTCTCGGTCTAGATTTCATTTTCTACTGCACTCTTAATGCGTCTCCTGGCTAAGGATGTCTTGGCAAACTGTAGCCATTTAGGGCTTGGTTTTGCTGATTTTCTTGTCTCGATTTCAACCATGTCGCCGTTTCTTAATTCGGTGTTAAGTGAGACCAATTTCCTATTTACTTTTGCGCCAGCGGTATGGTCTCCTACTTCAGAGTGAATAGCATAGGCAAAATCAATCGGGGTAGCGCCCACTGGTAGATCGACTACGTCGCCAGTTGGAGTGAAAACAAAAATTCGATTTGAGAAAAAGTCTGATTCTGCGTCAGCTACGAAGTCGCTTGTTGGTCTGTCGTATTTATTATCGTAGGTCTGGCCAATTTGTGATATCCAGTGCGGGATTTTCTGGTAGTGCGGCTCGCTAGACTTTTCTTTAATCTTTTCTTTTGCTTCAATTGCTCGGTTGGTGAAAGGCTTAAATAGACTAGGTACTAGAGCCGAAAACATAGAAGGACGCTTTGGTGCATTTGTTACTTTTGGTTGTTTATATAGAACATGTGAAGCAATTCCGAATTCCGCTTCTTGGTGCATTTGTCTGGTGCGGATTTGAATTTCTAAAATAATGCCGTTTTGAGTAGTGACGGTTGTGTGTAGCGATTGATAGCCATTTGGCTTTGGAAAGGCAATATAGTCCTTCACTCGCTTTGGCAATGGTCTCCATAGGTCGTGAATGATACCGAGTGCACGGTAACAATCCTCCACGTTAGGCACCACTACCCGCATCGCCATTAGATCGTATACCACATCTATGTTCCACTCCTTTCGCTTGAGTTTATGGTAAAGACTATAAAGACCCTTTACTCGGTAGGAAGTTTGGAAGTTGAGTAAGTTTCGGTCAGCTAGCTTTTTCTGGAGGATTTTTCGTTCGCGCTCAAGTGTTTCTTTGGCGTTGCTGAACCGAGCGGACAAAATCTCATCTACTCGTTTGGCGTCTTCTGGGTACACGTAAGGAAAAGCTAAGTCCTCGAGCTCCTTGCGCAACTTACCCATTCCTAAACGATGAGCAACTGGTACGTAAATCTCTAGCGTTTCTCGTGCTATTCGTTCTTGTTTCTCAGCTGGAACATGATTGAGGGTCTCCATGTTGTGGAGACGGTCAACTAGTTTGATGATCAGTACACGAATGTCCTGACTCGTAGCGACGAATAACTTACGCAGGCTCTCATTGTGGCGATCGGTACCGTAGTAACGTACTGAACTAAGTTTGGTTACTCCTTCAACTAAAAATAAAACCTCCTCGCCAAACTCACGTTTTATGTCGCTAGAGGTTACCGGCGTATCCTCGATGGTGTCATGCAAAAGACCAGCACAAATGGTAATTGGCCCCATCCCCATGGCGGCTAATTTATAACCAACAGCCGCCGTGTGGGTCATGTAGGGCTCTCCTGAATAACGCTTGTAATCAGCGTGTGATTTCTCTGCGTATTGGTACGCTTTTTTTACCAGCGCGCTGTCGGACTCGCTAGGATGATCTAGTTGAGCAATAATCTCTTCACAAGAATGCATTGATGTATTCTAGTGACAGAATGACTAATTTACAAGTTGTCGCGGGTGTATCAGAGAAAATTGACTACTTTTGCTTGAGTAGATCCATGGCTAGCTCAAGAGTGATGTCATCAGTTTTGATGTCGTCCGGTATAGATATTCGCTTAAAGCCTTTTTTAAGGTAGCGACCTGATTTAGACTCAAAGACATTTACTAGTTTTCTAGTCTTCGGATTTACGCCCAGCTCTTTCAAAAGAGTCTCGCCTTTACGGAGTTGTTTTGGTTGCGATAAAATTTCCAGCGCGCGGTCAAAGGTTATGTCGTAGGGGCTATCTGATTCTTTAAGAGATCGATAGTCACCTGCATGGGCAATGTATGGGCCGTACTGTCCGGTGTTGGCTGTTACTGGCTCACCGGTCTTGGGATGTTCTCCCAATTCGCGGGGAAGTAACAGATATTTTACAGCGTCATCTAATGTAACATCCTCTGGCTTTGTGCCAGGTGGTAGGGAAGCGCGCTTTGGCGCTGGTTGTTTCTTGCCTTTAACCTTTTCTGGTGTTTCTCCGAGTTGAACGTACGGTCCAAAACGACCATTTAATACGTAGATAGGCTCACCACTCTCTGGGTGATTACCGATTGGCTCGTCTGGCTTTACCTCAGAACCGTCAATCAATCGTGCGCCGTCACAGTCTGGAAATTTGCTACATGATAAGAAAGTACCATTGCGACCAAGTTTACGCACCATCTCAGCCTGACAAACTGGACAAGGAAATTCTTTTGGTCCCGGACCAAGGGTGGTTATTTTTTCGATGTCTTCTTTAGCTTCTACTGATTTTAGAAAAGGTTTGTAAAAGTCAGTTAGTGTTTTGGCGTAAGCACGTTCTCCGTTGGCGATTTCGTCTAGTTCATTTTCCATCTCACTAGTAAAATCATCCCCAATGTAGTTGGCGAAGTGCTCCTCCAGGAAACTTGAAACCACATCACCAGTATCGGTCGGAATGAGTGTACGGCCTTCTTTTTGGACGTAACCACGGTCCACGATGGTGTTCATAATCGAGGCGTAGGTAGACGGGCGGCCAATACCACGTTTTTCAAGCTCCTTAATTAACCCTGCTTCAGTGT
>JBFHUT010000044.1:0-7732 GCA_041589935.1 Minisyncoccia bacterium | reverse complement strand
GGTGCGATAAAACCATTCGTCTCCCATCTCTTCTAGCTTAGGGCAACCCATAGCGCCAATATGAATCGCTATGTTCTCTAGTTGGTGAGATTTGGCAGCTTGCACGATGCTGCGTACAAGAGTGCGATAACTACGAGGAGTCGCTTTTATGCGCTTCCCTGCTCCCATGCGGTATTCAAGGTGTCCGTCAGCGGTTTCAACCAAACGATGCCAGTTTGGCTTATCTTCGGTCAGAACTATGCGGGTGTATTTCACTGGTAACTCAGTAAAGGTTTTCTTGGTTGAAGTAATTTTTGTCATGTAAGAGAGTATAGCAAAAGCGGCAAAAGCTGAAAGCTTTTGTCGCTGTTGTGCTGATTGTGCTAGATCTCAGCCGTGTCTGATTGGTCTTTAGAAGTAAGGGTGTCGATGCGGTTTATGTCGCGCGGGAAGAGAGTTGCTTCCTTTACGTTTGATACACCACAGAATTTTGCCGTTAGACGCTCAAGCCCCATGCCGATTCCGCCGTGTGGAGGAATGCCGTATTTGAATGCTTGAAGGTAGAAGTGAAATTTATCAGGGTCGAGACCCTTGTCCTTGAGGCGCTCAATTAGTTCGTTGTACTTGTGTACACGTTGTCCGCCGGAACACATCTCGAGGCCGCGGAAAAGTAGGTCAAAGCTACGTGTGTACTCTGGCTGATCGGGATCAATGTGGGTGTAGAATGGTCGTTTCTTAGTCGGGAAATGAGTAACAAAGACAAAGTCAGAGCCTAGGTTTTTGTTTGCGTACTCGCACAGGAATCTTTCGTCTTCTGGTTCGAGGTCTGGTTCTTTGGTCTTATCTACACCGGTTTCCTTTTTTATTAACTCTTGTGCTTCACGGAGGGTCATAACTGGAAACTTTTCTGGTGCTAGAGCAGGTTCAACGCCAAGAAATTCGAGTTCCTTAGCACACTTAGAGCTAACTCTTTCAGTAATCGATCGAATAAGTTTGGTGACAAGTTCAATCACGTCAGTGTGATCTTTGATGAAGCCCATTTCGAGGTCGAGCATGGAGATCTCACTAAGGTGTCTAGTGGTAGCGCTTTTTTCAGCTCTGAAGGTTTGCCCAATAGTAAAGACGCGTTCAAATACTCCCACCATAATTTGCTTGTATAGTTGCGGGCTTGTCGCTAGCGAAGCTTCTACTCCTTTGAAGTACTTAACTTTAAAAACTTCCGCGCCTCCCTCGGCATCACCACCAACCAGCTTTGGCGCTTGAAATTCAGTAAAACCTTCGCTGTTTAGGAAGTCTCGATAGGCATCAACTATTTCGTGCTGCACCCTAAAGATGGCACGCTCATGTGGACGACGAAGCGTCAGAGGTCGGTTGTCTAGAAGTGTATCGATATTTAGTTCAGCATCCATGTCAAAAGGCATGGCCTCTGATTGGTTCAATACTTCAATACCAGTGATCTCTAGTTCGATGTCACCGTTTTGTACTTTATCGTTTACCATCTTTTCTGGTCGCTGGTTTACGATACCAGTCACTGCTACAGAAAACTCCTCCCCTACAGTTTTGGCTATTTCAAGCACTTCTGGCTTACCAAAAACCACGCCTTGGATTAATCCTGAGCGGTCTCGAAAGTCAAAAAATGCCATCTTGCCCTGCTGTCGGGCAACGTTCACTATACCGTTAATAAGCACCTCTTTGCCTACGTGCTCACGTAGGTCAGACAATAATATTCGTTCCATATTCATGTTGTAGGGACAAAATAAGAATCGCCCCTACGAAATTATTAGTAGCTAATAGTTTCGTAGGGGCGAGTCTCATATGAGTCGCGGTGCCACCCTACTTCGTTTGCTTAGCAAACCTTATTTTATCGACCGCGCTGTATCGGGCGCCTCCGGGAAGTTCTACTAAGCTACTGAAGCTGTTCTTCTTCCACCTCAGCAGTGTCAGCTGCGTCATTGGTTTAAATAGAGATTATACCGTTAGTACAAAAACGTCAATCAATAAATTAAAAACAACTCCGCACAGTAGTGGGAGTTGTGAGTTGAAGGTCTTCATTTCAGTGTGACCTTTATGAAGTAAATATTATCTTCAAGAACACTTTCACCATATGGGATAGTTGGCCCCTGTCTGGGATCTAGCTCAGCTGTCATTTTTTTTGACAACTTTTGATTTTTGGCTTCCGTGATAAGTTCTTCCAAGAAGCTTTCCATTTCCTTCTTTGTGGCTGCTGAGCTATCAGAAAGACGTATGAGCTGAAAGTAGAAACATATGTTTCCGTTTGTGTGTGGTGCTTGTTCGCTCACACTTAGCCCTAGTCTATTGGCTACTGTGTAAACCAAGGTGATTGGTTTACATTCACCCTTAGGTACGGCATACATGACTCTTTACTCCTATGATGTGGTACTAAGTCAAACTATAAAGTAATTTGTACATTGCGTCAATGTAGGGAAACTCCGATGGCTTCACGTACCTTAGCTAAGGTTTCGTTTGAAACTTTTTTCGCCTTCTCTGCTCCAGCTGCTAGTACTTCTTTAACTTCACTGTCGGTAATGCTGGCACGCTTTTCACGCATTGGGGTGATGAAGTTTTCGAGGTCATTAACTAGCATGTTCTTTAGATCTCCGTAGCGTCCCTTGTGCTCTTCGTAGATCGGGTCTAGTTCTTCAGCTGATTTTAGGAGACGATGGATAGCGTAGACGTTCTCTGGCTTCTCACCAGTCGAGTCAGTTATTATTCCCATTACTGCTTTTTTAATTTCTTCAGTCGTACCAAAGAGTGGAATTATATTACCGTAGCTCTTGCTCATTTTTTGTCCGTCGGTACCAGGCACCACCCCAACGCTTTCATAAATCAGTTCCTTTGGTTCCTTTAGTGTTTCACCAAAAGCACGGTTAAACTTCCCTACGGCTTCACGAGCGTACTCTAGGTGTTGGCGCTGATCTTCCCCAACTGGTACGACGTCCGTGTTATAGAGAGAGATATCAGCTGCTTGCAGCATTGGGTAGGTAAAGAGTCCAGCGTTAGGTTCAATCCCTTTAGCGACCTTGTCTTTGTATGAGTGTGCCTGCTGCAGGAATGGAACTGTAACCATACAATTCAAAACCCACCCGAGTTCTGTGTGGTCTTGGTTGTCTGATTGACGGAAGATCACTGCCTTTTCTGGATCAACACCGACAGCAAGATAGTCTCGTACCACATCGAGGGTATTCTGTCTCAAAGCTGCTGGGTCACGTAAGCTGGTTAGAGCATGGTAATCAGCCACCATTAAGTAACTCTCATAATCACCGTAGATATCTACAAAGGGCTTTAGGGCACCAAAGTAATTTCCAATATGTAGAGCGCCAGATGGTTGTAGTCCGGTAAGTAAGCGTTTTTTAGTTAGAGACATGATGCTTATGTTATCAGAAAAGCTTGAGCTGACAATTGACTATAGTGCCAACGGTAGTTCGAGCGTAAAGATGGATCCCTTACCTTCTCCATCAGAATGAGCCATCACGTCACCTTGCATGGCCAGAGCCATTTGCTTGGCTTTAAATAAGCCTAAGCCTTGCCCGCGAGTACTTACGGTTTTTGCATTTGGCGCTCTTTCAAACTTTTCGAATACTGTTTGTAACGAATCAGGATCTAGACCGATACCGGTATCAATAACATCAACGAAAATTCGCTTACGTTTTACATCATCATGCACTAGTACTTTAATACTGCCTCTCTCCGTGTATTTGATCGCATTATCAACTAAGCTTTTTATAATTTGATTTGTCTTAGTGAGATCAGCATCGACCACTCCTCTACCCTTCATCTCAGTTCTAAAGATTAGAGTTAGTCCTTTATGAATCGCGATTGGGCGCATTTCATCACTGAGGTGCTCTGCTTCGTCTACTAAATTAAAATCAATATTATTGTAGCGCATTGCTCCCGACTCAAGTTTTGAAATCTCAAAGTAATCCTCAAGGGCCGATGCCATATCTTTGGCTGATTCCTCAATCTTTGCGATTGGCTCCTGGGCTTTTATTGATACACGACCATAACTGCCTTCAAGCAACATCGAGGCGTGTCCTCTAATAGTAGTCAGTGGCCGACGTAGTTCGTTTGATGTTACGCTAATGAACTCAGACTTTTCTTTATCCAAAATAGACAGTCTTCGATTGGTGTAAACTACTCTTTCGTTGAGACTGTGTATCATCAGAGCTTGTTGTCGATTATTCTTTGCTTGCTTTATGAAAGCTAGAGTGAGAGTCGTAAGGCTGATTATTAAGGTGGCTGTAATGATACGAGGTACAATAATTTCTTCTGCTAACAACAAACCACCAGCGACTGCGGCAGTGCTAACTACTAATACTTCTGCAGTATTGAGTTCTAGGCTAAATCGTCTTAGCTTGGTAGCGATACAAGCAGCGGCACAGATGAGTGCAAAGACCAAGGAGAACAAAATTATTTTTGTAACTGATAACGTAAGTGTATTAGAAATCAGAGGAAAGATAGTAAGTATCAACAAGGAAATTGACCCTAGGCCGTAAATACTCCTTAGTTGATTCCTTGATAGATCAGTCTTGGTGCGGTGGAGTAATGTGTTGCGTCCGGTATAGGTTAAGAACACTAATAAGCCTAGGGTGACAGTCATGACGTATGACTGTAAGCCCAAGCTTAGGACACCCTGACACTGTGTTAAATCAAAATATGAGACGTTTAAGCTTGTTGGCATCAGTAGTAAGGCGGGTACCAGCAATAGATGAAGAGTTGCTTTTAAGCGTGGAGAGTTTGGTGTGTTTCTAACAAATGAGTGAATAAATAAAACAATGGTGATAGCAAGAATTATATAAACCGTGTGCCACAACTGCCAGGCAAAAAGTTTTACGGCAACTGTTGGTATAGTCGTCTGAAGGAGTGATAGAAAAATGAGTGCAGAAAGACTCACTCCCACAGCAGTGAAAAGGTGTGTAAGCCTTCGGTGTGGGTATTTGATGGTAGCGATAACGCCAAAAAGAAGAGCTGAAACCATCAATACGACTTCGGTGTATAACAAAACTGGAGACGACATAATTGTCTCTATAAATCCGACTGGTGTTATGCTGAAAGGTTCACAAAAGAGCGGCTCCATACGTGCTTACTCTACGGAGTAAGTTACTGCAAAATTTTGTAGATTGAAGGTGCTGTATGCTGTGGTAGCGACAGATAAAACTAACAGACACATTACTAAAACGCGCACAATTTTTGCAAATAACTCCATAGTATTCATTACTATGTTACCACGTCAGGTAACGTTGATGTTTATGTGTTATTGACAGTTTCGCCTTAGACGGCGTACAAAATCACCAGTGGGACAAGGAGCCACCAAAAGAAATATTCACTATGGCCGAAAAGTGATTGTAGTGGTGTACCCGGAGTCAAAAATTCAGTCACTGGTAAGACATGAAAGCTGAAGCTCATTACTAATACGGTTGCTCCCAGAGCCAAGAGTGCTTTCTTGCCGAAGCTTTCAAATCTAGTTTCGTTAAACTCGTCAGGCATGATGCGATAAAACAGGATCGTAGTTAGTAAGGTAATCACTGCAAAGAAACCCAACTTAGCGGCAGCTAGTGATTGGGAGCTTTCGATATTACTAAAAATTACATCATATGCTGGGAATTCCAGTGATATTAAGAGTGCCAAGTAGAGAGCAACTGTTACGTTCATAATGGCTTGTCGTCCCTTAAAAACAGCAAAGACAATGAATAAACCAAAAACAGCTAAAAAGTACGCCATTTCGTATATTAGGTTTAAGAGATAACCCAAATCCATATCACATATTATAAGTTAGAGAGTCCGAGTTTTTATGTGCAGTTTACTTGAGCTGTTCACAGCTGATCAATAGCATATTTTGCTGCATCTTGAACGTGTTTGAAACGGTCGCCCATTAACTTCACTCCTCCGAACCAACGAGTTACGCAGATAATGCAATTACTAACTTGTTCATTTTGCATAATTCTTAAAATCACCATCCCTGCTCCAGTTTCTCCGTCATCTGCTTTGGTTTCATAGATCGTGCCTTTGTGGGAAATGCGAGCGGCCCAGGTGTTATGAGTAGCACGGGCGTACCTCTTGTCTTGTTTAAGAGTCTTGAGAAAATTTTTAATATCTTCTCGTCCACTCACCTTGCCAAAACTAACTGAGTACTTGCTACCACGATCTTCAATAATTTTTTCATGTAGTTGAAAATAGGTAGTTGGGATTTTGTTGTCTCCAAAATCAAATCTGGTAGATTGTTTGGGCATGAGGTGATTATAGCCTAGTCTTGTTAAGAGGAGGTGTTTGACCAGGCCTAGGGTTACTAGTAAGTTAGAAGGGGTGATTTACGGGAGGTTCGTATGAATGTCTTGTTGATCGTTATTATAGGCTTTTTAAGCACTTTAGCCTTTGGCTTTATTTGCTTGAAGCTATTAAAAAGTAGGTGTTTGCTTTTGTCTCTAGCTTTTGTAGTGGCCATTGCTTCTGTCCTAACTCATTTTGCTTCATCTAGAGAAGGTATAGAGTTTCGTGTGTTAGCCAGCGATAAGCTGATGACTCTATTGCGGTATCGAGACAAAGAGTGATTTTAAAAAACAAAACCCGCAACACTTGCTTGCGGGTTTCCTAATTATTAAATACCTTCTTCTCTTAGATCCTCGATGAGCTTTTGGGCTTTGCGAGATAGCTTTTTTGGTGTTTCGACCGATACCTTTACCATGAAGTCACCGCGACCACGATCATTTGGCACCCCCTTCTCTTTGATGCGGATAAGTTCACCGTGAGCAATGCCTGAGGGGATCTTTATATCTACATCTCCATCTAATGTTTTTACTGTATAGGTGGCTCCTAAGAGGGCGTCTGTGAGTTTAATCGGTAGCTTGCTGGTGAGAGTGGTTCCTTCTCGTTTAATGGTCGGGTGTGGTTCAACGTGAACCTTAATGTATAGATCGCCTGGTTGGCCGTGCGGCATGGCTTCGCCCCGACCTGTCATGCGAATCACTTCACCGTTTTGGATGCCGGCCGGTACTTTGATGGAGATTTCTTCTTGATTTCGTGCCACTCCTGATCCAGCGCAGTGCGGACAGCGTTCTTTTGGTGCTTGTCCCGTACCATGACAGGATGAACATTCTCTAACAGTAGTGAAGCTACCCATGATGCTCTGGCGTGCCTCGCGAATTTTGCCACTTCCGCTACAGGTAGCACAAGTATCCATGCTGGTACCGGACTTAGCACCGCTCCCTTCACAATGAGTACAAGTATTGTTTTTAGTAATTAGTACCTTTCGAGTTACACCGAAGATTGATTCTTGAAAATTTAGATTTATATCAATAGAGACATCACGACCACGTTTTTCTTGGGCTCTACCCCCGAAGCCAAAGTTTTGGAAGATATCATTAAGGTCAAACTCAAAACCTTGTCCATTGAAACCCCCTTGACCTTGGAAATCTTGCCAGTTAAAACCACCAAAGCCACCTCCGCCAGTGTTGAAGGAGTGGCCGTAGGTGTCGTATTCTGCCTTTTTCTTCTCGTCGCCAAGTACGGCGTAAGCCTCGGTTACTTCTTTGTATTTTTCTTCGTCGCCAGTTTTTTTGTCCGGGTGGTATTTGGCGGCTAACTTTCGAAATGCTTTCTTCACTTCATCTTTGGAAGCGCCCTTCTCTAGTCCTAGAATGCTGTAGTAGTCCTTCATGGTTTGTCTTCGTAAGTACCAATACTGCTAATAATGTGATTATTGCATAGAGTGAGGAGCGGCGCAAAACCTTAAGGTTTT
>JBFHUT010000043.1:0-7903 GCA_041589935.1 Minisyncoccia bacterium | reverse complement strand
GTCTGAATATCTACCACACGACGCATCGGATCTCTCTCAGTCATCTTCTTATTAAGCTGTTCGATCTGTGTCCCTTTTCCACTCCCTTGTGGGCCAATAAAAATTACCGTGTTTGGTTGCATATATTTTAATTACACTTGCTGTATGCCGCTTCAATCACTTGAGCAAACTCAGAGTGTGCTAAATCAATATCTCCTTCATTATTGATAACAACATCCGCTAGAGGCTTAGCTTTTTGTTCTATTAAAAACCGTTCGTACCGGGCAGCGAGCTCTTCCTCGCTCATTGGTGCTCGCTCCTCTGCCCGCTGTCGCAATACTTCCCAACCACCGGCCTCGATATACACGATGGTCATGTGATCACGCGGAAGAAGGTCTAGGAGCTGTTCGACCCCTTGCAGTTCAATTTCAACAATTACCACATCGCAGTGTTCGAGCCGTGGCAGAATTTCACTCTTGAGCGTACCGTACTTATTACCAGCAAACTCCGCCCACTCGAGAAACTCGCCCGCATCGATCTTGCGGTCAAACTCCTCGCGACTAACAAAATGATAATGTTGTCCGTCCACTTCACCTGGTCGCATAGCGCGAGAGGTACAAGAGACAGTGTGTTTGAGTTCCGGAAACTTAGCCAGGGCATGTTTTACAATCGTGCCCTTGCCGCTCCCCATTGGTGCCATCACGACCACTACATGACCGCGCAGTTGACCTAAATCTTCATCCATGACCAAAAGAGAGTAACAACTTTTATGTCCTAACGCAACAAAAAAGCGGCCGCGATGGATTACACCGTGGCCGCTCTGACAACACCAGTTCATTCACTTGTTTGAGTACGCCTGAGCCGGTGAGGTGTGAAACTTACAGAACCAGGTGCTCTGGAACTCTGGCGGTGCAGCAATCTTGGTTACTGACCCACCAGATAATCCCCGTTTGCAGAGATACTGGGAGCTATTCTTCATCCGACTAACTTCACCCGGCTGCAGACAAAGTCTCTGTCCGATATAGTCGTTTCTACCGGCGAAACATTCCCAGCTTGTCTCCATGGCGTACCTGACCATAAAGGGCACGTCTACCGGCTCGGGTGGAGCAGTAAGGTAAGACGACTTGCGCAGAAACTCACCAGTAGCAGGGACATGACCCACATTCTGTGTAGCGCGGCCGCTGACAAACTCAGACGTACCGACACTAGCACCGGTTATCAACATTGGTGCACAGCCGTGCAGAAAAGGCAGACAAATGAAAGCGAACAACGTCGCAATAACAAAACGTACTTTGGCCTGAAGTAAATTGGCCATGACACACCTCCAGTAATTAGAAAATAAGTAAGGAAGGGTTCCAAGGCCAATTGGCCTCTCCGCAGAAACCCTACCACAAATAATTTAGCCTGTGAATACTTCGACGAGCCGTTCGATTGACTCTACCGTGGTATGCTAAAGGCATGAAAAAGAAGCATATTATTACTATTTCTGGCAAACCAGGCAGCGGCAAATCGTCCACTTCAGATAAGGTAGCAGAGCTCCTGGGCTACACCCGTCACTCCTCTGGAGACATGGTGCGCCGCGTGCTTGCGAAGCATAAAATGACCCTTGAAGAGTACAACTCTAAGGCCATGAGTGATCATGACTTAGACGACCAGGTAGACGAGCAGCTACGTGCCCTGCGCGACAAGAAAGACATCGTGGTTGACTCTCGTTTGGGTTTCTACTGGCTACCAGAATCCTTTAAGGTTTACCTGGATCTGGATCTAGATATCGCCACCGCCCGCATCTTTAAGGATGCTGTCACCAATAGCATGCGCAGCAATGAGGTTAAGGATACTTCCTTAGGCGCTGTAACTCGCCAAGTAAAGGAGCGTATGTTAACCGAGCAGTCTCGTTTCAAGCGGCTTTATGGGGTTGATCCCTATGATCCTACTCACTTTGATTTTGTGATTGATACTTCACGCCAAAACCCACAGTCTGTAGCCATTGCCGTATTTGATGCCTACCGTGAATGGCTCGACACCGAAGTCTGGGAACCTCGCCATAATGAGGTACCACTTGGTTACTCATTTAAAAACTCATACTAAATTAGGAAGAGGATCTGAAGTTGCAGACCTAGTATCACATCAAGGAGCACCCACATCTCTTGCCTCCTCAAGATATAAATACATGAACAGGTCAGGCAACAAAACATACGCCAGGAAAAGTATCCCGATCAACAAAATTATGTAAATGAAATATTTATTTCTCTTCTCCATTAATCTAGTATACAAAAAAGACCCTCGAAGAGGGTCTTTTTCTCCTAAAATTAATAGGTGGCCTCAGTTGCGAGGCGCGCAAGAAATTTTTCTCGAGTCGTACTTATCGTACGGTGAGAGAAAAATTTCGTAGCGCAACAAAGCAGATGAGGTTAACTATTGGTTTTAGTTTAGTATTCTCGCATCGATACCTGAGCGTCGAGGCGGCGAATTAGGTCTAACACTACCGATACCACGATCAGTACCGCTGTTCCTCCGATCGCGAGCGCTGCCACTCCGGTAGCAATTTGCATACCAACTGGCAGGACAGCTACTACACCGAGGAAGGAAGCGCCAACTAAAGTAAGACGGGTCACCAAGTTTCCTAAATACTCTGATGTGTGGCCACCTGGACGAATGCCTGGGATAAATCCACCACTCCGCTGCAAATTCTTTGATACTGCGTCAGGATCAAAAGTCACTGCGGTATAGAAGAAGGTGAAGAGGAACACTAAGGCAAAGTAGGTTGCTCCGTAAGCCCATTGGTTGTTCATGAAGCCATTAACCACCTCATTAGCTGACGCTACCCATGGTAAATCAAACGCCGTTAGGATATTGAGCACCATTTGTGGAAAGAGGATGATTGAGAGGGCAAAGATGATTGGAATCACACCAGCCTGATTTAGACGCATCGGCAAATATGACTGGCTTGAACCATAGGTTGAACCCCCACGACTTTGCTTGGCGTAGGTAATAGGGACCGGACGCTCTGCCTCCGTCATTACTACCACAGCATAGATAATTGCAATCGACACGATAGAGAAACCAATGTACAGCGGTAACTGTGACGGATCGTAGTTAAACACTAACTGACTAACAGTCGATGGTAGAGTAGCCACGATACCAGCAAAGATAATGATCGAAACACCATTACCAATACCGTATTCTGTTACCAACTCACCGATCCACATGAGCAACACAGAACCGGCCACGATCAAGATAACGTTGACTACAAAATCAAAGGTCGATAAACCAGCGATTACTCCCTGGCTCTGCAAGAGAGTGAGGAAACCAAATCCCTGCAAGACTGCCAACGGCAGTGTGAGCATGCGGCTGTACTGAGTGAAGCGGGCTCGGCCGGCCTCACCCTCCTCAGTGTAGAGGCTTTTGAGCTTCGGTGACATCACTGTCATTAGCTGCATGATGATAGATGCCGTAATAAACGGTCCAACACCAAGCATCACAATTGATAGGTTAGCCAATCCCCCACCGGAGAAAATGTTTAGCAAACCAAGAAATTGGTTATTTGAGAAGAACTGCTCGAGCACTGTCTGATCAACACCTGGAATAGGAATGGTCGCTAGAGCACGGAAGATTACTAAGGCACCGAGCACAAAGAGAACTCGATTACGAATAGCTGGTTCGGTAAATATTACTTTAAGCTTGTGAAGGAATGTTTGCATAAGCTGTATCCTAACGCTTATTTCACGCTTCCGCCAGCTGACTCAATCTTTTCTTTCGCTGACTGCGATACCTGACAATCTTCGACCACAAGTTTTTTAGTGAGATCACCATTACCGAGGATTTTCACTTGTGGAGCTCGCTTGCGTGCAGTTGCTAACACCCCCGCAGCTACCAAGGTCTTTGGTGTTACGGTAGCTCCAGCTTCAAAAGCTGTTTCTAGAGCTGATACATTTACCACCACAGGACGAACTCTCTCTGCGTTTACTGTTTGAGCTCGGTTTACACCGTGTCCACGAAGCTTAGGTAGCTTCTTAATAAGATCACGCATTTCCGGACGAGTGCTGTTACCAGCTCGAGCCTTCTGACCCTTATGTCCCTTGCCAGAAGTTTTACCACGTTTGCCACCGCGACCAATACGCTTAGCGCTCTTTCTTGGAGCGGTTGGCTTTAGTTCATGAAGCTGCATAATTTAGCGAACTTTAAGTTGCTTGAGCGCTTCGACTGCAGCGCGAGCATTATTAAGCTTGTTCTTACTGCGAGAGAAAATCTTTGCAGTTACGTCCTTTACTCCAGCGAGTTCAAGTACGATACGAACTGATGATCCGGCTACAAGCCCACGGCCTGGAGCTGGCATGATCATTACTTCGGTTGAAGCGTACTTTACTTGTACGTCATGAGGAATGTGACCATCTTTATTCATCGGCACTACGATCATGTTCTTCTTGGCATCGCGAACTGCCTTTTCAATTGCTAGTTGGGTGTCACCAGCCTTGCCGACTCCAACCCCAACCTTACCCTTCTTGTCACCAATTACCATTGAGACAGAGAAAGAGAAACGACGACCACCAGCCATCACACGAGTAACACGACGGATACTCACGATTTTCTGATCAAATTCTGGTCGCACGCGTTCCTGGCGAGCACCACGACGTGGACGACGACCACCGCGACGGTCATTACCTCCCCGGCGGCGGCGAGGGCCCTTTCGTTCCCCTTCACCAGCTGGTGCATCGGTAGCGGTCTTTTCCATTTCTGGAGACGCTGTTTCTGACGTTTCTACGTCAGTTGTAGCTTCCTGCTGTTTAGTTTCTGACATTTTTTAAATGTTTAAAGTTTTATAATTTAAACTCTTTATTGAGTTTTGTGAGCACTGTACCAGTTCTTCAAAACAGTCTCCCAGACTGTTTCTACGAACGACCTTCGTGCAACGCTCAGGCTTCATCGACGAATGTTCCACTGGAACATTCTTACGATATAAGTTCGTGCAACAGTACTTTTAAAACTGAAAGCTTTAAAAGTTTCTGGCACTCACTTAGAACTTCAGTCCTCCTTCACGCGCCGCATCAGCTAGAGCAGCAATTGCCCCTTGATAGCGGAAACCACCGCGATCGAAAACCACTTCGGTGATCTTAGCTTCAGTTGCTTTCTTAGCGATAGCAGTACCAACTGCCTGAGCCTTTTCTACTCGTGTGCCACTCTTCTCCTTACGAGAATCAACGGCAGCGATGGTCTTTCCTGAAGTATCGTCGATAAGCTGTGCGTAGACAGCAACGTTACTACGGAAGACTGCTAGACGAGGTCGAGTAGCTGTACCAGACACCTTATGTCGAAGACGATTGTGCCGCTTAGCTCGGGCGACCGTCTTTTGTTGTGATTTGTTTGTCATATTTTATATGGTTACAAATCTAAAGTTCAAAATTATTTTAGATGCGAGGCATGGAGAGAAAAAATTGTGAGGTGTACTTAGTGGTACATTGAACAATTTTTTCTTGAACATAACGACGCAGATGAAATGATTTTGATCTTTAGACGGCCTTCTTGCCTTGCTTACGAATAATATACTCTCCCTGGTATCGAATACCCTTACCCTTGTATGGCTCAGGCTGCTTCACCTTACGAACATTGGCAGCAAACTGACCAAGTACGTCCTTATCATTTCCAGTTAGGGTGATGACATTCTTCTGTACCTCAGCACCGATTCCTTCTGGAATAGCGAGTTTGACTGGATGAGAGAAACCAACGCTAAGGACGATTTCATTGCCCTTAACCTCAGCCCGATATCCCACCCCCTCGATTTCAAGCACTTTAGTGTAACCTTCAGTCACTCCAGTAATCATGTTACGGAGGTGAGCAGCGTAGGTTCCCCATAGAGCTGGAGCCGCTTCAGTTTTTCCTGGTACCAAAGTAACAGCAGCGCCGTCAATTTTTACATCTACATCCGACTTAATCTCGCGACTAAGGGTTGCTTTTGGTCCTTTTACTGTCAGTAGTCCATTTTCAAAAGTAACTGTTACGCCACTTGGAATCGCTACTGGTTGTTTTCCTAAACGACTCATACTTACCAAATAATGAAGAGTTGCTCACCACCTACCTTCTTCTCCTTAGCCTCCTCATTAGTGAGGATGCCAGCTGGAGTAGAGAGGATCATGTGCCCCTTTCCAAACTTAACCGGATGAATATCCGTAACCTTCGTGTAGAGACGTCGACCTGGCTTTGAGACGCGCTTCACACCATTGATGCGGTGAGCGCCATTCTCGTAGCGGAGTGTCACTTCGAGGGTTTTTTCTTGTACCTGTTTTCCTTTCTCAGTAGCTGCTTCGATGTATCCCGCTTCTGCTAGCTTATTGAGGATCGAGTGTCGAAGCTTTGAATAAGGTACTGAAACAGTATCCTTCTTCACCGCTCCGGCGTTTTTCAAGCGAATGATCAAATCGCCAACTGTATCGCCTACCATGATGATTTTCTTACGCCTGGTATATGTCCTTCGTGTGCGAGTTCGCGGAAGCAAATTCGACACATGTCGAAGTCGCGCATGTATCCGTGCGGACGACCACAAAGCTTGCAGCGACGCACAACACGCGACTTGAACTTAGGCGGACGAGCCGCCTTTACAATTAATGACTTTTTTGCCATTCAATATGTCTTATGTTTTTGAAGTAGTATCGTGTAGATGTCACGACTTACTTCCTAATAAATCCGGCTCGTAAGTTCTTCGCAAAGCTCCGAACAAACTCGCCTTCAACGCCCGACTCCTATAACAAATGAGATAGGTATATGCCGTTCGTCTTGGCGCCTACAATACCAGAATAAGCTGAAAAAGCAATAGAAAAAACCGCCCGAAACTGGGCGGTTTTATATTACCTGAAATGAATCATTTCAGGTTGTCGGCGTTCCTTGTTTCAAGACTGAGAAATTTACACCAACTTCTTCTGCAACACTTACGATGTCACAATGTACTACATTTTTTACCCTATCAATTTCGCTTAAACGAGGCGGAGCAAGCATAATGTTAAACAGTACTCCGAACCTATGACTACCATTAACTCCCCCTTCATAGCCACACGATATCAATACGCACTCAGCATGAGCATTGATTATAGCCGCTGCTCTTTGAGAAAACTTCTCAAGCGTATCACTGTCAGTGTTTGCAAAAAGATCATACGACCATGATTGTCTCAACATATTTCTAGTTGAGAAATTGGTGATAGAGGCAGCGTCTATCCCCTTATGAGAAACAGTCGTCGTCTCACCAGATGGTCCTAAAAGAGTTGTGCTCGTTAAAGTAGACTGAATCACAGTGCCACTTTTATCTTTTATCTCTACATAGTCACCTCGACTAAAAGGATGTGTGAACGTAACGATCCATATTCCTGCCCATGTTGATAGGGGTTGATAGAATATCAGAACCGATAAACCAGTTACCCAAGCAGGAATATTTGCTTCACTAAAGTCATTAATACTTAGTCGAAACACGTTCAAAATAGCCAGCAAAGACAAAAACGTTATCACGAGTTTTACAAAACCAGCAATAATGTCATAAGTTGCCTTCCTTGGACCCCACGCCACTTCACAAAAGGCAGTGAAATGTCTGTCTACCAGCGCATATGGTAGCTTGGTGAGAAGCATGATCCACATCACAATAGTGATACGTTTGACCGGATCTATTACTCCAGAGTAATAAAGGCTACTCACGTAAGCAGTGATAACTAATGATATTAGCAACACTAGACCTTTCTTACCGGCCAACATCCTAAGAAAAGAATATTTTTTAATGGCACTGTCACGTAATAGATGTTTTACGTACGCCCACACGGGACGCAGTATGAAGAAGCAACCTGCCAAAAAGAAGGTCATCACCACAAAATGCCATACGCCCACTCCCACAATATCTACGGATAGAGGTGTTTTCATAACATCGACAGCTGCCTCAACAACACCACTT
>JBFHUT010000042.1:0-8038 GCA_041589935.1 Minisyncoccia bacterium | reverse complement strand
GCTGGCCCCGCAGGAATAATACAAAACAACACCTTGGAATTGGTGTTGTTTTGTATTTGTGGCGGGCCCCGGAATCGAACCGGGGTCTGGAGGTTATGCATACCGACTACAACTTTTGTTGCTCGAGCAGCTGCTCGATTTGTGGTCTGGACTATACCTTCATCTTTCTCTGACGAGTTAAGATGCTTACCGTCTAGTCTCTACACCTTCCCACCGAGGTGGGCTTGGCTCGGTATTGCCATGCTGCTACGCGAAGGTTTCACCGAGTTTGGCAAGTTATTCCATGTGACATTTCTGCGACATGAGCCCTATTGAGCCTCCCGGTGAAACAGTGTCCAACACTGTTTCACCCTCATCATCTACCCCTACAAAGAGATAAGTGATCTTGAAGTGCTCCTTGAGCCTCCCGAGGTACCTCTCCTCTACCCCGCTATGTGATTTATTTTACTTCCGTTGAAACGAAAGTATTATCCTCTCCTCATCTCTACGAGATCTGTATACCTTGTCAGTATTTTCTTCATTCTTCGAAAGTACTTGGCAAGGTCTTGCGAAAGTCTCCCAGACTTTCTCACCCCGCTTTGAAACCTACAAAAAAGTAAGTTGGCACAGTCTAACAGACATATACTATATTGTCTAGTACTACGTATAGTGTATAATTACCTTATAGGCTTTATAAAAATGGCAAAACAACTTGAAAAATCTAAAGCCCTAAAGCTTAGAAAAAAAGGTAAGAGTATTTCTGTAATTGCAAAAGAGCTGCAGATTAGCAAAAGCACCGTCAGTCACTGGTGCAAAGACATAAAGCTCACCAAGGAGCAAATATCACACATAGCAAAAGAGAGTCAGCATCGCGCCACCGCTTCCCTTCTACTCGCAGCTGAAGTGCAGCGCGATGAGCGAATAAAAAACATAGAAAGAGAAAGGAGAGTGGGTGCAAAACGCGTTGGATCGCTGACAAACAGAGATGTTTACATGGTTGGGCTTGGACTGTACTGGGGGGAAGGTTACAAAAAAGGTAGTCAGGAATTTGGCTTTACCAACAGTGACCCTAATATGATTTTGTTTTACTTACGCTGGCTAAAAATGTCATTCAATATTGAGCGTGATCAGTTAATCCTGAGAGTCAGTATAAACCAATATCACAAACCAAGAGAAAGTGAGGTTCTTCAGTACTGGTCAGAGTTAATTGAAGTTCCAGAAAGTCAGTTCACCAAAACTAGTTTTATAAAGACGAATGCCAAGAAATTACACTATACAGAAAGACATTACGGTACTTTAAGAGTAAAAGTACGCAAAGGAACATTTTTAAGACATCAGGTACTAGGCTCTATAGAACATCTTACATAACTCCAAACTCGGCAAAAACTCGCTGGTAGCGAGCTATTGTCTCCTGCGCTACATGCTTAGTGAGCACGAAATCTGCGCCGTCATGAGCAATTCGGTTGCGTATTTTATGTGCTTCCCAAGCGTCATCCAGACTACGTAGTTGATAAGGTGAAATATTCTTTAATCTCTCACCAAGTGAGTTACCGACAAACCCCCGTTGTTTTAATATGTCATCTAAAATTATATCGGCTTCGATGATAGCTAATTTCCAATCGTTTGGACTGTCAGACACTGAGTGGGTAAGTACGTCTTGCAATCGTGAATTTCGTGGTGACTGATGGTGTAATTCATTAAAGAGACGTTCTTGTTCGCGAATTTCTTGTTCCTGTAAGTCAGAATATAGGTTCTTCTTTACCGAAGCATATACATACAGTACTAACAATATAATGGAAATAATGTAAGCCAAAACTGACCAAAATGACCACAAGGCACTAAAAAACGCAAAAATTCCACTACTTATAAAAAGATCCCAGAGACTGAAATCTCCAACATTAAAGCGCTCCGAATTCATCCCAATCCAAACATTTGGAATTGTTATATCGGAAGTAGATGAAGTCGTTGCTGTGTAGATGTCTGGTTGAAGACGAGTTGCCATAAAAGACTATTCGAGCTCGTCGTACACTTTCTTTCCAATCGAGAAAAGACGAGCGTCACCACCATGTGGTCCAATATATTGTACACCAACTGGTAGCATCTTCCCGTTCCGATCCACTTCTCCCATTGGGAACGTAAGTGCGGGTACCCCCGTAAGATTAACCGGTACTGTAAAAATATCTTGTCGATACATAGCCAATGGATCTTCTTGTTCACCAAACTTAAAAGCCGGTGTTGGGGCGGTTGGAGTTAAGATGACATCTACTTTTTGGAATACCTGATTAAGTTCTTCACGCATCTTTGCGCGCGCTAATTCGGCCTTGCCGTAGTATGCGTCGTAATAACCAGAAGATAGCACGTGAGTACCTAAAAGAATGCGACGCTTCACCTCAGCTCCAAAACCTTTAGCGCGTGATTTCTGATACACATCAAGTAATGTTTCCCCATCCTCTGAAAGGCCATAGCGAATACCATCATACCGAGCTAAGTTCGATGAGACTTCTGCCGGCATAACGATATAGTAGGCAGCTAAGCCCTGCTCGAATAGAGGTAGGTCGATATCGACTACCGTATGTCCAGCTGTTTTGAGCGACTCCGTATGAGCCTCAAATGCAGCCAAAACATCGGTGTCTACTCCCTCGGACAAGAAGTGTCGTGGTACTCCGAAGGTGTAGTTGTCTTTATCTGGTAGCAGTGGGTAGGTGTCTTCAGTAATCGTAGTGGCATCTTTTACATCGAGCCCTGCCATGATGCCATGCACTAATTCAGCATCAGCAACAGTATTGGTAAGTGGGCCAGCTTGATCGAGTGAAGAACCCATCGCAATTAGACCATACCGAGACACAGCGCCGTAAGTTGGCTTGAAGCCAACCAAACCACAATAACTAGCTGGTTGACGGATCGATCCGCCAGTATCTGTCCCGATTGCTACCGGCACGGCCCCCATCGCCACGGCCGCAGCCGAACCACCAGACGAGCCACCTGGCACCCGCTCCGTGTCAACCGGATTTTTCGTTGGACCAAATGCAGAATTCTCAGTTGAACCACCCATAGCAAACTCGTCCATATTAGTCGAACCTACAAAGATTGCTCCGGCAGCCCGTAGTCGTTCCACAATCGTAGCATCATACACCGCTGTGTAGTTTTCTAGCATTTTAGAAGAGGCGGTGGCTCGCTTGCCCTTGGTGAGAATATTATTCTTTAGCGCTACTGGCACTCCTAGTAGCGGCGGCGCATCAGCTCCTTTTTCAGCGTAAATTTTAGTTGCCTCCTCCGCCTCTTTCAGCGCGTCTTCATACACATCAATAAAAGCGTTGATGTCATCATTCTGTTCTTTGATCACAGCCAGCGCTGCCCTAACCGCCTCAGCTGGCGTGTATTCTCCAGCGATAAACTTTGCCCTTAGATTTGCTACCGTATCCATATTATTCATCCGTCTGCAATATTTTCTTTACTAACATATACCGACCCTCTTTATTGGGCATCTCAGCCAAAATATCTTCTGTGTACTGATCTGGTTGATTGGTAACCTGATCAGCTCGAAAGATGTTATGTCTTACTCCTACTTGTGGTTCATTATCTACATCATCCGCCACAATATCACTTACAGTACTCACGTAAGACACAATTGACGATAATTCATTAGGTAACACTTCCATCTCCTCTTCACTTAACTTTATACGGGCTAAAGAGGCTAAGTGTTCAATATCTTCACGTTTCATGGGCTCTAGCATACCACCCTACGCTCTATCTGGCCACGAGAGCGGTAAATTCATCTTCATTTATAATCTTTACCCCGAGACGTCCCGCCTCAGTCGCTTTACTACCCGGTTCACTCCCTACTACAACATAGTCGGTCTTTTTTGAAACACTGGAGGTAACCTTCCCACCAGCCTGACGAATTAGTGCCTTAGCATCGTCACGTGTCATCGAAGCTAGTGTACCCGTGAGTACAAAAGTCTGGCCCTGCAGGATTTGACTTCGGCTCCGTGGTTCGGGATTTATGATATTTAAATATGGCAGCAACTCCTTTAGAGTGCGTTGGTGAGCCTGATCACCAAACCAAGAGACCAAAGACTCTGCGACTATTTCTCCCACCCCATGAATAGCTGCCACTTCTTCGACTGAGGCGCGCTTAATTGCTTCTAAAGAACCAAAAGTATCTGCAATTAAGCGCGCTGTTTCCTCGCCCACGTTTTCGATTGACAAACCAACTAGCAGACGATGAAGTGGCACATTTCGTGCTGCTGCAATTGCATTAATTGCGTTCTGCGCTGCCCTATCCTTAAAGCCAGGAAGATCATGTAAATCACCTTCAGTGAGAGTAAAGAGATCAGCGTAACTAGAAATTAGATCGTGATCCAGCAGAAGATCAATTATCTTCGGACCGACCCCATCAATATTGAGAGCACTCTTTGACACGAAATAATACAAGCGATGTCGATGAAGCGCCCCGGAATCCTTAGACACACAACGATAAGCTGCTTCACCCGGAATCCGCTCGATTGATCCATCGCCCCCACATTCTGGCACAGTCTCAGGAAACTTAAACGGCTTAGTATTACCTGGCCTAAGCGACATTACCACCGATAAAATTTCTGGGATAATGTCACCCGCCTTTCTCAAGATGACCGTATCCCCCACCCGCACATCAAGTCGCTTAATATTGTCTTCATTATGTAGCGTCGCTCTTGAGACCGTCGAACCATCAATCAACACCGGACGCAAGTGCGCCACTGGCGTCACAACACCAGTTCGTCCGACCTGCAACGCAATTCCTTCTACAACCGTGGCTGCTTCTTCAGCTGGAAACTTGTACGCCATGCCATAGCGCGGAGCCTTAGCAGTGTAACCTAAGAGACGCTGCAGCGAGACATCATTTACCTTCATAACCACTCCATCAATACCATGATCTAGCTCCTCACGCTTTTTACACCACTCTTCGTAATACTGCTGAACAGCAGTGATAGTCTTGCACTGTTTTGAATAACTACTTACCGGCAAACCAAGTTTTTTAAGGAGCTGAAGTTCATCCCACTGAGTGCCTGGCTTTTCGAGATCCGTTACTTTACCATCAAAAAGATCTATGTCGTAAGTAGTGAGGGATAGATTGCGACTAGCGGCGACAGCCGGATCAAGCTGTCGCAGTGATCCGGCCGCTGCATTACGCGGATTCGCAAACAATGCCTCCCCAGCCTTTTCTCGCTCCCGGTTAATCCGCTCAAATTCTTTTTTAGACAACCAAACCTCACCAACACAGATAAGATCGATTGGATATTTTAGCCGGTGTGGCAGAGTCTCTATTGTCCGCGCCGTGTGAGTGACATTCTCCCCTGTCACTCCATCACCACGAGTAGCGGCTTGTACCAGCTCTCCATTCCGATATTCAATCACCAACTTCAATCCGTCGATTTTATGCTCAGCGACATATGAAAGGCCTTCTGCTGAATGATCCGCTTCTATGATAAGACGCTGCAAGCGATCATCCCACTCGCGTAGTTCCTCTTCGGTAAAGACGTTATCAAATGACCACTGCCGGACTGTATGTTTGACTTTCGCAAACACCTCGCTCACAGATCCTCCCACCGCCGCTGAGACCGTACTCACTCTCCCTTCTACCTTTAGCTCCAGTGCCTGCAGTTCACGCAACAAGGCATCATAGGCCTCATCACTAATTTCAGGTTGGTCTTGCTCGTGGTAGAGACTCTGGTGATACGCCACTGTCTCCCGCAGTTGCTGCAGTCTTTTCTTGTCGAACGCTTTGCTCATGACTAGAATTGTAGCAGCACTTCACGCTGAATGGTACCGTATGAGCCACTATTGAGACAAGATTTATTGTAGCCACGCACCGAGAGCACGGTACAACGAGAACCAGCTTCACAGTACTTTTCATCTATACCGTCTGGATAGCCTGGAATCAGAGCTTGCATGTCAGTAGTAGTCACTCCATTACCCAACACACTTGAGGAAGCCACCAGGGTAGTGATCTCTGTGCAGCGCTCATTTGGAAAGACGCCCCAGTCAAACGAGTAATCATATATGTATGCTTCCCCGTCTGAATCATCATCTAGATTTGTTGCCGAAACATCATCCGCCGACACCGGGTCTGGATCACTATCACTATCAAAACATTTCGGTTCAATATCCTGCCCAGTCTCCATTTCAGTCGCAAAGCTACGGCGAATGTATCGCGAACACTCCATCCCAGCGTTAGCCGCATGGAAAGCTACTTCCGATTCCTTGGCATTACTCGACAGTCTTACCTGCTTAACCGAAAGCTCTAAAAGAGAAAGTCCTACTGAGAGCACTACTCCCACCACAATCAGTGTTACCAAGAGGGCGAAGCCGTAGTCACTGCGAGCCGAATTGTGAGAAAGACCAACCCTACTCATAAATATTAAATAAATACGTTACCACCTCGACCTGCTGCACTTGTCTTACATTACTTGCCTGCCAAGATACTCTGGAGGTTACCTTCACTTGATCAACCTGGTCCTCAAAGAAAATTTCTCTCTGAAATGATGTGGATTCAGAACCTGATGGAGAATTCCACATATAAGCTTTACCCAAGTCATATTTAGTCGGATAAATGTATCTATTGCGTTCTTGAGACACATCAAAATATAAACTACAGGAATAAATCCCCCCTCCCCAACTAGCATATCCACATTGATGGACAGTTTTTAAATCTCCCTCAGCATCTGTTGATTCGAGTTCCAGACGACACCCAGATGAATCATAACAATAAACATATGGGTCAGTCGGGGGATCAAAGGGGTCACCAGGGTCATCTACGTGTGTACCTGTAAAATCAGCCCAAGCATCGGCAATATCATACGCATCGGACGGATCCTCAAACGCCTCTAGAAGTAGGTTGTCTCGAGCCATTTGAGCCAACTCAGCTCCCTCCTGAGCTAGGAAAAAGGCCGTCACTTGTTCACTGGCAAAAGTAGTACTACGAGCAGTCGAAGTACTGATAGTAAGTGGACCAGTAATAACGATTAATAAAATCGTAATCGCGACCAGTGTTTCGACTAAGGTAAATCCCTTTTGTTTTGCAACTATCTTAATCATATATCTAGAGTTCGTTGGGTTACCGTCGTCTGTAAGCGATAAGGATCTTCCCCTGAAACACCAAAGCGATCAGCTTCAATCGCTTCAATGAAGATCGTAACCGTTGGCTGTACAATCTCTCCACCGCCAGCACTCAGAGGCTCACTACCTGTGACGTAAAACTCCGCGTCAGTCACAACTATATTGTCAGACAAAATTGGTTCTATATCTCTAGTTCCTACACGCCTAAAGATTTGTCCCATATCTGTCCCATAATAGTCACGGTCATAATAGTAAAGAACGGCACCGCTATTTCCGGTAATACTATTACCTGACTCCTTGAAGGCAACGCCTAGATAACGCTGGGGGTTATTATTGTTTGCACCACTCGAGCAATCATCAACGTCTTCTTCATTCCATATATCAGGACCTGGTCCAGGGTCATTATGTACCCCAGCCATATACTCATCTAGGTCAAAACTTACACCATCATAGAAAATCGTATTATTATCGTTATTTTGTGAATATTCACAGTAATACCAGGTACCGGTACGAATCTCTCGAGTCATGCTATCGAGCGCGAAAGAAAGGTTAGTCATCACACTCTGCTCAGATTGGAGCTGTTCGTTGGTACCAATGAGCATCAAAAGCGCCCCGACCGAGACCGTCGCTACCACCGAAAACACCGCCACAGCAACAATCATCTCAACTAAAGTAAAACCAGTTTGTGTGTGTCGATTACTCATAATTAATATTTTTGCACCGATATCTGCCCAGTCGTTGTTACATCCACCGCACGGGACTCGCTCGTACCGCGCTTAGTTACCTCGATTGTAGCGACCGAATCTGAAGTAAGTTCATTGTTGCCAGCGCTAAAAAACCTCGCGTCGAAATTTGGTCGTTCAAACACAACTGATAACTGTGTTGGGGTGCTAACCCCAACATTGAGAGAGCTAATTTCAAAGCGTGGATCGAGTCGAGCCTGAGTAATAAAGCGATCGGTCGG
>JBFHUT010000041.1:0-8418 GCA_041589935.1 Minisyncoccia bacterium | reverse complement strand
TCTGGTACTGGGGATGGTAATTCACCATCGCAAGGACAGGGGCAGGGAGCTTTTGCAGGTGATGGTAGTAGCAGCCAAACCCAGACAGAGACTCAAACCACCACTAGTAGTCAAACTCAGTCACAGACAACACAGGAAATACTAGAGCAAATAAATCAAATCACTAATCCTCAGCAGCTGCAGGAAATTCTAAATGAAACAGTCAAAGCAATCGAGGGTATTACAGAAGATCTTACGATTGTCGGTCCGCCTACAGTGATACCTGAGACAACTACTGCTGTTGTGAAATGGACGACTGACCGCGAAGCGTCTTCAGAGGTGTTGTTTTCTCCGACGCGTGGCTTTGACGGTAATAATTATGCATATTCCCAACAATCAACTGCTGGCAACACAACTGATCACGAAGTTCGCCTAATTGGACTCGATCCATTTACTGAGTACAGTTTTAAGGTTATCTCAACCGACACTTTTGGTATTCGCGGTGAGAGTCGAAACTATACATTCAAGACAAAAGCCACTGCGCCAGATATTCGCAACCTACGAGTGGTAAAGGTGGAGGAAAATGCAGCAACACTAGCATGGGACACTAATGTTCCAGCCAAGGCACTAGTCGAGTATCAAGATCAAACCACTGGCGAGCAGCAATCAGTGGGACGGCCGACGCTAGCCACTACGCATCAGATGCGGTTAGCAGACCTAACGCTCGGTACTCGCTACGTTGCTTTTGTAACGGCAGAAAACTCTGGTGGCGATCGTATTCGTAGTCAGCCGATTCAGTTTATTACTATTAGAGATATTGCTCCACCAATTATCACTAACGTAACCAACGAGTCTACGTTGTTTCCAGGAAGTGAGTCGCGAATTCAGACCATCATTGAATGGGACACTGATGAGCCAGCTGCTTGTCTAACTACTTATCAAGAGGGAGTGGCAGGTGGTACTGAGGCATATACGATTGAAAAAGAACAGCTTGAATACAATACAAAGCACGTCGAAGTAGTAGTGGATTTTGCACCAGCTACTGTTTATCAGTTCTACCTAACTTGTACAGATGAGGCTGGTAACAATATTAAATCTGAAAACTTTGTACTCTTTACGCCAATTCAAGAAAAGAACATCATCGATTTGATCCTCGAAAACTTTGAAAGCACCTTCGGTTGGGTTAAGAATATTGGAGCATAACATGCCCTGCGGCATGTTTGCTCCGTTCCTGACGAGAGTCAGGAATTTTCGATGTCTTAAGACGAGAAAATAGGTGGGGCGAAGTAAATCTTTGCATAAATGTGCAGCGAACTCTGTCTTCAGTCTTAGCCCTGCGGCATGTTTGCTCCGTTCCTGACGAGAGTCAGGAATTTTCGATGTCTTAAGACGAGAAAATAGGTGGGGCGAAGTTTATACCTTGATGAATTGTGCAACAGAACTCTAAAAGCTTCTTCAATGTGTGGACGAACCTGGTACTTCAAATTGCAAATGATGAGATAATACCTTAATGGCAAAACCGCTCATCGTAGCTCGGGATCTTTCGATTATTTACAACAAAGGTAAATCGAATGAATTTAAAGCCCTTCAAGGCGTCAACACTGACATCTTCGAAGGCGAGTATATTATTCTCTTTGGTGCTTCTGGATCAGGTAAATCTACTCTCATGTATTCCATCCAGGGTTCGCTGCCACCTGGTGATGGGACACTGCTAATTAGAGGTGATAATATTTATAGTTATCCACCAGCGGAACGAGTGTACTTTCAACGTTATGTGATGGGTATTATCTTCCAGTCATTCAACTTGATTGGCTCGTTGTCAGTACTTGATAATGTGGCGCTACCGATGATTTTTTGTGATGTCGATAAACAGACTAGAAATCGTAGAGCCCAGTCTTTACTTGATCGATTTGGGGTGGGGCATGTGTCTCACAAGATTCCGGCTATGCTTTCTGGAGGACAACAACAGCGCGTGTCAGTTGCGCGCTCGATGGTGAATGATCCTAAGATTCTGTTAGCTGATGAGCCTACTGGTAATCTTGACTCAGTTTCTACCCAGCAGGTAATGGATAAGATCGATGAAATTAATACTTTTGACCGTCGCACTATTATCATGGTGTCGCACAACGCTGCTCACCTAAGTTACGCACATCGCGTATACTACCTAAAAGACGGACGGATCGTGCGTGAGGTGGTAAATCCACAACGGAAGCAAATTAAGCCGGTGAAGGAAGGTGAAACGATTGTTACAGAGCTTGAGCAGTTAGCGCGTCTCTATCCGTATGACTCGGTCGAAACGTTACGAGTTAAAAGTATAGTTAATTACCTGACTCAAGATTACTCCTTCGATCAGCTGATTCGTCTTGAAAGAGCGGCTGGTCTGTATATCCAGGGCAAGATCGATCGCGACGCTTTTATTAAAAGTTTAGTTCTGCCATTAGAGCGAGGTGGGGTTGAAATCGATGAAAAGGAAGCGAGAAGAATGGCTAGCATTACGGCCAAGATGATGGATCAAGCCAGTGACATTAAGCGTTACCGGGCCCGCAAAGATAACGACGGCATATTCTTCAGTCAACACAAACTAGCTGAGCGAATGAAAGATCACTTATCACACGAGTATAGAATTAAGCTTTCTAAGGAACAGGATGCTAACATGATCGAGATGATCGCTGATCGTGTGACTGGTGTGATTGAGGAGGCTGAGTTGAACCAGCGAATGATGAAAGGAGTACGCTCTGGTGGATTGGCTTTAAGTGAAAGGGAGTCAGATGATCTGACTAGGTACTTTGAAAAAATTATTGCCCAAGGAGTGGACGTAAGTTACAAGAGTTAATTGTAGTTGTGAAGGGCATGAGGTTTTTTTTGCATAATGAGGTGTTAACATTAGTTTAGTGTGAGGGTACAAGACTTAGCTCAACTTTCGACTCGAATGTTTAAAACCAACCCGCTACGAACCTGGTTGACTATTTTAGGTATGGGCGTTGGAACTGGTGCTGTGGTAGTGCTGGTGGGGCTTGGTTTTGGTTTACAAAAAATCATTCTCGAACAGATTGTGTTCGGGGAAACTCTCTTATCTCTTGGTGTGTCATCGACTGGTGCGCAAGGTCTACGTCTTACTCCAGACACGGTGGCTCAGTTTGAACAACAGGATGAAGTGCTGGATGCAGCACCACTAGCAAGGTTTCCAGCCTTGGTAACTTATAAGGGTCTAACCGGTAACGTGTTTGTTCAAGGGGTAGAGCCACCATACCTTCGTTATGCAGGTGTGACTGCTCTGGCTGGTAATGTCTTTACTGACGATGACGCAGGTGATACCCGTTCAATTATGTTGTCGCCAGCTACTCTTAAGTTATTCGGAGTCGCGGATGATGAGGTGGATAGTTTTATTGGCCAAAAAGTTTCTCTTAGGCTTTTAGTGCCAGCCAATGACGGCACTGATAATGTTAACGAAATCGTTATAGACAAGGAGTATGAAGTACGAGCAGTCACTAAAGAGGAGGGGGTTCTCAACGCTATGATGATGCTGCCTGAGCTAAGAAATTATGTAGGAATTGACGAGTACGAGCGGATCCAAGTCAGAGTAGATACAAATGAGAATCTGCCAATTGTTGAAGAGAGATTGATAGCTGATGGATACAGGGTTACAGCTCTTTCTAAAACAGTGGAGCAGGCCTCGAAGATTTTCCAGGGTATCCAGGTGGTATTAGCTACTTTCGGTGGGATTGCCCTTATTGTGTCTGCGATTGGTATGTTTAACACCATGACAGTGACCTTGCTCGAACGAACCAAGGAGATCGGTATTATGCGTACAATTGGCGCGTCACCAAATGACGTAAAATATCTCTTCGTATCCGAGTCAGTAGTGGTAGGTTTTCTTGGTGGTTTAAGCGGTATTTTGATGGGGGTTACGCTTGGGGTGACTGTAAATCTGTTTTTGAATTTTGTAGCTGGTCAGTTTGGTGGACAAGCGGTAAAGCTTTTCTCCTTTCCGCTCGACTTCCTTACATTCATTGCCCTTTTTTCCGCTGGGGTGGGGTATCTAACGGGTATCTTCCCAGCTAGACGGGCTTCTACTTTAAATCCTTTAGACGCAATTCGCTACGAGTAGAAAAGAGTTATACACAGTTTTCGCTTTGTGCTGTGTATAACTAATGCCCAGATCAAAGAGCAAACAGTACAATATAGACAAAGTAATTAGTTATTTATTATTGATATGTCGTACAACAAAGAAGAGTTTCCTCGCTACGTTCGCACTGCCGGAAAGATCACAGTGGTAACTGCCATGGCAGGTCTGCTAGTCTTTTTGGTAGCTTTTGTCTTTGACGTTGGCACCAAAGAGCTTAATAAAGTTTCGGCTCAGACTGCTACCACTACACTAACCGTCCTCAACACTCCTCCGTCTTTCACGCTTGAACCATATGAGGTGGTAGAGTCATCTACCTCTTCACCTACAAACTCTGGTGATGTAATCCAGTGGCAGGCGATCGGCTCAGATAGTAACGGAGCGCCGTATTTTCTCTTAATTTGTAGCACAAACGCTACCCCAACTGCGAACGCAGCAGCTGATTCGTTTAGCCTAGGTACAGCTCCGCCAGATTGTAATGCTGGTGCTGTTAAATGGGCAGTGTCTACTGGGACTGTGACAGACACTCTAGCAACAGCTGCTACTACGACATCAGAAATAGCTCCTTTTGGTCAAATCCAAGAGTGGTATGCTTGGGTCTGTGACGACGACCCAGTGAACCCTCGCTGTAACTCTACTCCTAGCCAAGGACTTTATGCCACCAGCTCGTCGCCATTTAATGTAAACTTTCGACCAGTTCTGACAGGCGCATCAAATACTGGACCAGTTGATCCGGGTGATAATCTTACATTTAATTCTGTTTCTTCTGACCCTGATACTGTTGGTGGAGAAGATCAGATTTACTTAGTGGTTTGTCGAAATCCAGGTGACTACAACGCCACCACAAACACATGTGACAGTAACTTCATTGCCTCCACAACAATTAGTGTTTTGAGCAACGCTCAAGCAACGTACACTCTGGCTGCAATTGTTAGAGATGACACCTATCCTGCTAACGTCTTTTTAGTTGATCAACACGGTCATGAGGCACTGGCTAACCCAATTGCATCAAACTTTGATGTCAATAACGTAGCACCGGTGGTACTGGGTGGAGATATAAGCCTAAATGGAGGAAATGATTTAGCACTAACCATCCCCGGTGGAGAAACCCCTGGTCATACTCTTGATTTCACTATCAGGGATGCAAATAGTTGTTTAAATGCAGCTTCTACAAGTGAGATTGCTAGCTTCACGGTGTCAGTATTTAGATCTAGCTATGGTACAACTACCTGTGATGGTACTGCAGGTTCATATGATCCAAATTATTGTTACCCAAGTGGATTAGCAACTACGACTTGGAATTTATCATGTACAGCTACTACTACCTGCGCTAGCCCACTACAAGACGCCATGGA
Source organism: Minisyncoccia bacterium (assembly GCA_041589935.1). Classification (GTDB taxonomy): domain Bacteria; phylum Patescibacteriota; class Minisyncoccia; order Phycocordibacterales; family UBA918; genus OLB19. The sequence continues at coordinate 2,961 of JBFHUT010000041.1, read as the reverse complement.
TTACACTTGTACTTTCCCACTGTGGTTTGTGGCTGACCCGACAGATCCTGGCCCAAACACACCAGCAGCTTTTGCTGCAGACAGTTGGTCAGCTGCGGTGTATGCTACTGATGACGATGCTCTAAGTGGGCCAATGTCTACCACTTCTAGTCCAGTCGAACTGCTCAGTTTCAGTTCTATAGATATACTTGCTAGCGAAATTGCTTATGGGGCGCTTGAGCCAGGTAATGACACGGGAACACTTTCTGCCACGTCTACTGCACTCAACGTAGGGAATACCGGTCTTGACCAAGAGGTGCTCGGAGATTCAATGTGTGGAACCTACACACCATCAACTCCTTGTCTAGTTTCGGGAACTTCGACTATTCCTGAAAATCAGCAAAAATTTGCCTCAACGTCATTAATTTACGCCAGCCCACTTGCTCTCGCGCTGTCGTCGTCAACCCAACAAGAGGTGGAGCTTGATGTAGCAAAAACAACGTCTACATCTACTCCTAACCAAGCTACTACTTACTGGGGTATAAACGTTCCAGTATCAATCACCCTAGCAGGCAGTTACCAGGGTCTGAACACCTTTACTGCAGTCACTGCTGAGGCTGCTGACTGGTAATCATAGGTAAGACTAATAATGAAAAAGCAACAACCACTGTTATCCAACAGTGGTTGTTGCTTTTTAAGGCTTTTTTTTCGATAATAGTCAGACAGATACATGTTTGGGATTTCGCGTAATTTTTTAGTGCTAGCTATTTTTTTAGCTGTGCTCTTTGTATCTACTGGCTCATCAAAAGCATTAGCTGGTTTTGGTATTACTCCTCCTTACGTTAAGAATACTAGTCTCACTAGAAACTCTACTTATGAACAGCAAATTTTGTTGGTTAGAACTGACACCAATGTCGCTCAAAAGGCTGAGATAAGTATTGATGCTCCAGAGATAGAGAGTTGGATAACAATAGAAGAGGGTGAGGTAATAAGGATGCCACAAGGAGTTCAAAAAGTACCAATGACTGTTCGGATACAAGTTCCAGAAGACGCAGAGTTTAAGGACTATGAAGGCGCTATTCGTATTAGAACATTGCCAGATGATGGTCAGGTAAAGCCCGGAGCTGTGAGTATTTCACTTGGAGCATTGGTTGACATTGAACTATCCGTCATCGATCGAGTGATCAAAGATTTCAGAGTAAGAAAAATCTCTGCAGCTGATTTAAATGAGGGATCAAAAATTGCTTGGTTGTTTTTCCCAGGAAAAATTCGTTTCAGTATGTTAATTGAGAATACTGGAAACGTAGAAATTTCTCCTTCAAAAGTTGAGTTTCGTATTTTCGATCGAGCCGGGAAAGTATTATTAGAAGAAACTTCGAACATTGGAAAAATAGATAAAGTACCACCATATGGCACTGAGACAGTGGTGGCAGAACTTCCTACGCGACTCCCAGCCGGCAGTTATGTTGCTAGATATAGGGTGTTTAACGGTGACGATATTAAACAAGAAGGTGACCTCAGTCTTAATATCTTACCCAAAGGGACTTTGCAGTTAGGCGGCTTTGGATTTATTGGTTTATCCATGGCGCATAAGGTTTCAATTTTGCTGCCAGTGTTTGCAGTTCTAATTGCCGGTATTTATTTAGTGAATATTAAACGCAAACGATCTCGTCGCGGTACTTAGTTGCTATGTTCGTAAGACTGATTTTTACGTTGCTCGTTCTACTCGCAATGCCTGCAGCTTTTGCTTCGGCGCAGGATTATGCCACAACAACAATCATTGTTAGTGTCTGTGGAAATAATTTAGTAGATTTTGGAGAAGAGTGTGACGTTGTCGGTGAGACCGGTGTTTACAGTCAGACAATCGCTGGTAGACAGTGTACCCCAGCTTGTTTGTTCGGACCGTATTGTGGAGATGGTATTTTGCAGACTCTTTTTAATGAAGAGTGTGATGATGGCAATAATGATAACGGGGATTTTTGTTCTGCTACTTGTAAGATAGAACCTGCTGGTTCTGGTGGAGGTGGTACTTCAGGTGGTAATACTGGTGGAGGCGGTGGCTCTTCACGCGATCTTGGCGATACGATTATAAATATTGTTGGTAGGGCCTACCCTTCAAGAACGATTAATTTTTTGCTTGACACAAATAGTGTTGGGGATGTCAGATCAGGATCAGATGGTAGTTTTGAGTTTGCAATAAAAGCTTCTCCAGGGACAGCTACTCTTGGTGTATGGGCTACAGATCGTTCGGGTAATCGATCCATTACTCTTAATAATACCTTCGATATTACTCAGGGAGCGATTACGAATCTTAATGGCATAATATTGCCACCAACCATTCGAGTGTCTTCGCAAAACATTAGTCCCGGTGCTCCAGTTACTGTTTCGGGCGCCAGTGTTCCAAATAGTAGAGTGGAACTACATATTGATGATAGTGTACTAATTGAAACAACTACAGCCAACGCAGAAGGTGATTGGAGTTTGGTGTTTGATACCTCAAAAGTAAGTATAGCTGAACATATTTTGAGAGCTAAAACAGTAGTCGGTAATCCACCACTAACAACACAGAGCAGTTTTAGTTCCTCGCTACAGCTTTTTGTCGGTGTAGAAGGTAAGGCTTCTTCTCCTTCCGACCTTAACCGGGATGGGTTTGTAAATCTAATTGACTTTTCGATTTTAATTTTCTGGTGGGGAACTAATGGCGGTGACTCCGACCCCTCGGCTGATATAAATGGTAATGGCAGAGTAAGTATCGAAGACTTCTCCATTCTGTTGTTTAATTGGACAGGTTAGGTTAAGGTTTGTTTGTTAGTAGTTGTACATCGAGTTCTAGCAGTTTGGCCTATGCTAGGGGCCAAAATGAGAACTAAATTCGATACAGTCACCTTGTTCCTTATCTCATTTAAACTGGACAGGATAAAAAGCAAACTGCTTTGCTTTTTATCCGTTTCGAGTGCGAACGAGAACGCCCGCTGTGAGGAG
>JBFHUT010000040.1:0-8509 GCA_041589935.1 Minisyncoccia bacterium | reverse complement strand
TCTTTTGTTCGGGCTCTTAGTTGGGGTGGTGGGGAATGTGTTTAGGGTGGTGGTGTTGGGGAGGAAGTAAATATGCCTTATGTCTGTAAAGAAAAACCATAACACCGACACATCTTTTGATGAGTTAAGGTTAAGACTTTTTGCAGCGGCTAATGCTATTGATTACTATAATATTTTAAAAGAAGAACCATACGGTTCTTGTGAAAAGTGTCGATCATCAATAAAGCGGGATGATAAAGTGGAACATAAAATAAGGAATGACGGTATTAGACATATATTATTTCAGTACGCAATAATACAGATTTACGCTGTCTTGGATTCTAGTGGTTTCTTTTCTCTACGAATTGAGACAAAAGTTCTTGAGGGTGCTAAAAAAGCGAAAAAGTATACAGTAAGTAAAAACCGTCTAAAAAATTTATTTCCAACATATAAAGAAGATGACATTAAAGAGATGAAAAAAAGAATAGATAAAGTTTTGTATAAACGTCGGTTACTTATTAGAAATATCAGAAAAATGAGAAATTCTGCTTTTGCTCACATGGGAGAAAAAAGATTTAAAAAAACAGGTGAACCTGTTGAGTATGATTGGGATCTTTTGCTTAACTATCATTACTATGAGATTCCTAAATCAGTAACACCTTTTAAAGTTTTGTTAATGATAAATGAGCTGGAAAACGCGATAACTGAATATTATTAAATCTATAAACTATATATTTAGTTTAAGCCCCATATATTATTTATTTGTTTCATGTCCTCACAAATCACTAAGTATAATGGTTTAACTACCAGGGCTCTTTCCCTACGGGAACGGTACAATCTTAAATCTGTCCTCACAAGTTACTAACCAAATTATTTCACTACGTTCATAATTTGCTAAGTACTTGCGAGCCCGCCTCGGCTTTTCTCGCGCTAGGAAGCGCGCTCGAAACAGGCCTGCGGCTCGGACCAGCGCCGCACGTGACTCAAGTCACGTGCTAAAAGAAAACACCAATTCTTCAGAATTGGTGTTTTCTTTTGCGCTGGTCCGCCCTCCAGGGCTCGAACCTGGGACCCTCTCCTTAAAAGGGAGCTGCTCTACCGACTGAGCTAAGGGCGGATGGTTTTAAATCAAACAATCTTTGTTAGAAAAACAAAGTGGCAAAACTATAACATGATGGCCTCTGAAATCAAGGTTTCAAGTATTAAAAAAGCCCGTCAATTAGTGGCGGGCAAGAAATTGTTGTCTGGAGTTACTTAGGCATTAATCTGTCGACCAACGCGTGATAGAAAGCCGGCTTCACCTTCCAGTCAGTCACTTCGCTAGCTTTTGCGTGGTTTAAACATTCCTCGTCAGACCAGTGTGCAAGCACTTCCGCCTGTTCATTTATGGAGTTTTTGGTTGGAGGTTCGCCTTTTAATCCTGATAAACCCTGTTTGATACGAAGAGCTTGTACTATGTGTATATCTTCGACTCCTAACATTTTACAAAAATTAACCAGTCCAATGACGTCCCCATCTGGTACCCTAGTGGAAGAGCCGGTTGTTCTGTTTGGGCGTTGGAAGGGGATAATCTTGTCTTTGTCGCTCATAGTTATATCCTCACTGTCTTTCTAAATTAATTTGTACCTAAAATGATATCGTTAGTCAATCTCATATTTTCTACTGGTTTGTTAGTCTTGCGACATGATTAAATATCTAGTACTAGAAAACATTCGTAGTGCCTACAACGTTGGAGCAATTTTTCGCACTGCCGATGGGGCGGGGGTGGACAAAATTTTTTTAGTTGGATATACCCCAACCCCAGTAGACCGCTTCGGTCGCACACAAGCAGAGATAAATAAGACCTCTCTTGGTGCTAGTGAAACAGTTCCTTGGGAGTATTCAGATGAGATTGAGTCAGTTATTGAAAAAATTAAGGACGAAAAGTTCAATTTAGTCCCAGTAGAGATAACTGACCAATCTATCAGTTTGCCGAAATACACTGTCCCAGAGCGGGTGGCTTACGTACTAGGCAATGAAGTGGAGGGGGTAAGTGAGGCGGCTCTTAAGGCAGCTGATACAATAGTAGAAATTCCGATGCGAGGGAGGAAAGAGTCACTCAATGTATCAGTGGCGGCCGGAATTGTTATGTATCATGGCATTGTTGCAAAATAGTTACGTTACCTTTGCACTGAGTGGAGTACTGCTCGGGATCGGGTTTGTGTTGCCGTGGTTATGGTTCGTGGGTGTGCTAGGTGGCGCGCTTTTTTTGTACCAACTGCAGCGGACGCAAAAATCGCTCGATAAATTTCTGGGCGCGTGGTTAGCTTGGACGGTAAAGGCAGCTTTTCCAACTTCTATTTTCTGGTCAGTTTATCCGATTGATTGGTTGCCGATCGAGTTTGGGAACATTCAAGTAGCGCTTATTTTTATGTACTGGTCAACGGCCGCGTTGTGGTTGGGGAGCGGGGCGCTAGTTGTGGCTCTATATCTTTATGTTACACAGCGTTGGTTTAAAAAGAGACAGACTTGGTTTTACGCCGGGCTGCCTCTAGTGTGGGTACTGTCAGAGGTGTTTGGATCGGTGGTGTTTTCGATAATGATGTTGGGGCCTGGTGGTACCATCAATGCTTCCTATAGCCTTGGGTACGTGGGCTATCTGTTGGCTGAAAACCCCACCCTACTACTATTAGCTAAAGTGGGTGGTGTATATGTTCTTAGTTTCGCGTTTGTAGTTTTGGCATTGGTAGTGCTTTTTGCGATTCGTGAAACGAATAGAAAATACCGTTCAGCGGCAACCGCTTTCTTGTTGGTTGTGGTTATGAGCGGGTTTATAATTCATCCCGCAAATCATGGCTCTTTTGAGGGTTATAGAGTACATACAATTGATACTCGATTTGGTCGTGGGCTGCTTGATACCAAAGCCAAAGAACAGGCTGTCTCACAAGGTCTTCAGAAAGCGATGGAAGCAGCACTAATAAATGACCCGGACTACATTATTCTCCCTGAAGGGGCACAATTTTTTGATCAAGCAGCACCTGATGGTTTGGCCAAGTCTCGTTTTAAGTTTACTTACGACAGCCCTGAAGTGGTGGTGGTCGATAGCGGACGCGCCCTGGTTGATGAAAAAACGGTTGTGCAGGCCACGGTCTACAATCAAGAGCAAAACAGTATCGAGAAAGTACAAAAACGTTACCTAGTGCCACAGGGAGAATTCATGCCAACCCTCTATCAGAAAATCTTGGAACTTTTTGGTTATCGTGGAGTGGTGGAGTACATAGCAGGCTCTCTAGCTTACGAGGTTGGCCCAGAGACAGACCAAACCCGGATGTCTGCTAATATCCCAGGCATTCTATTTTGCTTTGAAAGTGTGTCGCCCTACGGGGTGCAAATAATTCTTAATGAGAAACTAACGATGCCGTTTGTGGCGCACCCAGTTTCTCACGCTTGGTTTCATGATTCTAAGATTTTGTGGCAGCAGCTCGACACCATGCTTAAGGTGCAAGCGATGTGGGGAGATGTCTATATCGTCAGCGCCGGTAACTACGTAGCTAGTCGAGTGATTTCTCCCAATGGCCTGGTGTTTACACCTGAGCCAGTTGCGGCTGGCGAAGGTTGGGTAGTGCGAGAAGTAATTATCCCTAAAGTGTATTAGTGGCTATGCAAGCGTATGTAACAAACAAACTGATGAGTTTTGCGGGGGTTTTTTTGTGCATCTTTCTCACTCTGTTACTTTTTGGTTACACCACTACTCAGTGGCAAGCTATTTTGTTGGCAATTATGATCTTTGGCTACGCCCATTTTTTTCTAGGTTTCTATTATCAACTCAAAAGCTTTTTTCGGGGTCAAGAGCCGTGGCAACAAGTGGCAACATTTTTATTTTTGGTAGTTTTTTCAGTAGCAGTTGCCTATGTATTGCTTGAGTATATTGGATTTCTAACGACCTTATTTGTTGGTTTTTTGTACTTTCTTTTACACGGTCTATTTAATGAGCAGACTCTAATTTTAAGACAGACCAGTATCAAAGTTCCGCTTGCTTTTCTCTTTTCTCTGGCGATTTTTGTAATGACATTACTAACTTACTCAGTGCCCGATCAGACATTCTTTTTTGATAATCGACTGCAGTTTGTGTCGGTTAATTCGGTGCAGATTGAGGGGGTGTTTGAGCGTCAGTACTTTAGTCTGGAGAATTTTCCGACCATTTTTTATTGGGGAGTCGTGGTGAGTTTATTAATATTAGCAGTATCGTGGTGGCGATATGGTTTTGGTAGACTGACTGCCTTTCTGACTACCACTTTTTTAACCATCACTGGTTTGGTGATATGGTTGGGGGCGCCAGCATACATATATATGTATCTTTTCGTAGTGGGCTACCATTATCTGACTTGGCACCTCTTTTATCTGAAGGAGATGAAACAACGGGGGATTGTTGTTTACTGTAAGTTCATAGTGCACAACGTCTTTGTTTTTGTCCCCTTACTTTACGCCGCTTATTTATTTTTTCAGCCACAGACCCCGGAGTTGGTGTATGTCGTATTAAATTATGAATACTTTGTGGTAATGACGTACGTGCACATCTCAACCTCCTTTATGAATGATGATTGGTTTAAAGCAGCCCAAACCAAAATGTTTAGTCTGCTGGGTCGATAGTTATTTCTTTGAGTAGTTCTTCTGTTACTTCAGCATCACTCCAAACCACTTTGCTACCATTTGGTCCCATGATGTATGGATCGGTGCCTTTTCCAGAAATGATTACATAACCATCATGAGGACAGCGGGTAATCGCTTTCCTAATCGCCTCTTTACGATCCATCTCAATTTCTACTGGTGCGGTCTCACTCATGCCTTTGCGCATGTCCTCAACAATTTTACGCGGGTCTTCATCGTAAGGATCCTCGTTGGTGAGGATGATCTGCTCACAGTACTGTTCAGCAATCGCTCCCATCTCTGGTCGTTTCCAGGTATCGCGGCCACCACCAGTATTACCCAGCACACAAACCTTGTGCTTACCTGGAAATGCCTCATAGAGTTGAGTAAGTGAATCTGGCGTGTGGGCGTAGTCGACGATGGCTGTTACGTGCTTACTCGCGTCTGTTGGAGACTCTAAGTGTTCAACTCTCCCTCGTAGTGGTGGTAGGGTGCGGAAAGCGTTTTGAATCGTTTTAAGTGACACTCCAAGATTGGTTGCGACAGTAATTGCGGCTAGGGAATTATATACATTGAAGAGGCCGACCAGGGGTATTCTGATGGTGACGTCACCAAAAACTAAACTTACGCTGTCTTTATGGAGAGAGTGGAGGGTTAGGTCTTTTAGGGAGTAAGGTAGTTTGTTTTCGACCTCAAAGTCCAGGAAATCTCGCCCATGTTCATCATCAATATTAGCAATCAAGGTACGAGGGCGCTTAGGCGAAGTAGCGACTGCTTCTGCGAGCGAGAGTTTAGCTGTTTTATATTTTTCAAATGAGCCGTGTGATTCGATGTGTTCTGGAGTTAGGTTAGTGAAAACTAGAGTGTCAATGTCGATAAACTTATGACGAAACTGTTTGGCGCCCTCAGAAGTCATTTCTACTACAGCGTGAGTACAGCCCGCGTCTACTGCTTGGCGGAGGAAATTTTGCACGAAAAACCTTCCCGGCATAGTCATTTTAAAGAGGTTACGCTCAGTTTTATCATCGATCGAAAACTGAATCGTAGAAAGCGAAGCAGTTTTTTTGCCGCTAGCTCGTAGTAAATGAGTGATTAATTCAACTGTTGAGGATTTGCCTTTGGTTCCGGTTACAGCAATTACGGTGATGTGACGAGATGGGTGGTGGTATTTGACAGCACCAAGGTAGGCCAAAAAATAGTGGTAATAAGGCTGAAGGAGAGTAAATAGAGGTTTAGGAATAAGCTGTTTAATCTTCTGTCGTACGGTATCCATATCTACTAGTATAAGCTGCCTGCTAAATATGTGCACGTAGTAAAAATGTGTGTATAAAGAACGTTTAATTGTCAAGGTTCAAGTTACCATTAGAATAATACTAGTTCGTCACTCTACTTGACTATGTCTTTACAAAATACCACCTACCCATTTGTGCTTTTGGTTTTTTTGCTGAGTAGTTTCATTGGTAGTTTGTCTATCTTACCTAATGATGCGCAAGCCCAAACTAAAATAAACGAAGAGGTTTTTTGTCCCATTACAGGCATAATAAACGCTGATTTTTACCAAACTGGTGATGCGCTAGAAGTAGAAAATATTCTTTCTGAAAGAATAGTGGTTAAGAATTACACAACTTATAGTTTTTCTGAAATAAGGGTTGCATTAGCGGCTATCCCAACTAATGGCGCCAGGCAAGATGTCTTTTTAAGTATTTTACCTGATAAGTTGCAGTTAGTGCCGGGTTCAGTGGTTTCTCTACAGCCAGATATAGACCTATCTTATTTACCAGCTGGGGAATATTTACTCTCGCTTCATGTTGCACAAGGTTCAGAAGCGGATTTGTTGGGTGAGGTGTTGAGAAATCCAGATGGCGTTAATAATATTAAATTGTTAAAACGTAAACCTAGCTCAAATATACTTTCTCTAACGACTAACATTAATGGAGAAAAATATAGTGGCGAAACCATAAGACTAAGTGACGGACGATCAGTCAAGGTTGAAACAACGATCAACCATACAGATAGTAACAACAGTGAGTATCAGACGATTGAAATGGGTGATGGAAAAGCAGTTTCATTAGCCGCCGAAGCACAAGTTTTAGGTCAGGATAAGGTTGTCAGTATGATAACTGAGGGTAGTATTCCACTAGGTACGGCGGTGCGAAACACAAGCGTGGAAAACCTGACTAATGATACTGAAGTAGTTTCCGTTAGCAGTCACTTGTTGAGTTTTGGTACATATAGTGCCTACACAGCGGTGATCGTTTCAGGTGTAATGATGCCAATTAATCAATCTGATTTTAAGATAGGAAATCTAAATGGTGTAGATGGTGGTGGTATATGGATGTATGTAAAACAAACTGGTGTTTCCAGTCATCCCTTAAATTCAGACAGTGTAATCGTTTCGTGTATTGGAGTGATTGGAGACATTAGACCAGACCATGGTTTTGTGAGCCCCGCTGGTATGGATCTATTGCTGACCACCGCTGATGGTCAGCAAATAGAGCTGCGGTCTATAGCTAAAGACGATAATAAAGCAGACTATTTTAGTTTTAAGCCGGGCTTGACTGCTGGTAATTACACTATTGAAACCAAATTTTTACACCAACCTCTGACCAAGTCGTATTTGATAGGCGAAGCAGAAGGTGGAAGTGATAGTGGGGTTGTCCTTGAGATGGCTTGGTTACTGGAGCAGACTTTCCAATGTCTGGCGGAGGAGGAGTGTACTGATCCAGGTAGTTTTGTTGAGGCAGCTGATTCTGGTGGTACAAAAATGGATAATTATCAATTTTTCCACTATTTAGGCATCGTACTTGCAGCAGTTTTATTGATGTATTTAATGTTACGTCGATTAAATACTAAAGAAGTTGAAGTGGTAGGGGGTGAGCAAAAAATTAACTCTGATGAGTTACAATAAGCTTATGATATTCAATTATTCTCGTACGAGTCTAATACTTATGAGTCTTTGGAAAGGAATATTTATTGCTGCTGTTGCGGCCAGTCTGTTCTTCGGTTTTGCCACCACTTCTTTAGCGGCGATCAGTCTAACTATTACTGATCTTGATGGAAATCCAATAATTGGAGCAGTTAACGGACAGGAGGTTCTATTGCAGTGGTTAATTTCAGCCGGAACAGGAGTGCAAAATTGCCGCATTACAAAGAGTGAAGGTGGAGGGCCGGACCTGCTACTAACTCAAATTGAAGCGTCTGGTGTACTGCCAGAGACGATCAGCGGTAGTATCGAAGAAACACCAACAGAAGATGTTTTGACAACCTACCGGTTTAGATGTGACCCCTATGTAGTTGATACGGAAGTTGGAGGATCAGAACCACCAGAAGTATTTATGAGTATTGATGGAGATGACGAAAGGGAGCTAAATAATTTGACCGGTGATGTGGGTGATGTAATAGTACGTTGGTCAACCACAAACGCAGCTAGCTGCGGATTAATTTCTTATGAGCGCCCCTCAACTGCCCCAGGCGTGTACACTACTATTGCTCCTAATAGTGAATATTCAGATTACGAAACAAACGGGCGTATAATATTTGACGGTTCACCGTTTGCTAGAATAAATGAGACAACTACTTTTTTTATTACTTGTGCAAATGCAGCAGGAGATGAAGTGTCTGGGGAGATTACCCTCACGGTGGATCGTGATGTGCCACCACCTCCTCCAGTAACGACCAATATATATGTGCCCGCAGGAGACACTGCGATAGTGGTGGCTAATAATACGTACGGCACTGCTTTTGTAGAAATACGATACGATTCTGATAATGCGCAGTGGTGTGAGAGAAGATCGTACTATGAGGATGGTGTGACAGAGTATAGCCCCGACGATGACCAGTGGCCCACAGACAGAAGAACGTACTGGCTTGATAATGCAGAGTTTATTGATATTAGAATAGCTAC
>JBFHUT010000039.1:0-9141 GCA_041589935.1 Minisyncoccia bacterium | reverse complement strand
GATTTTGACACTGACTTGATTCGCTTTACTCACTATGAGGGAGAAAGAGTGAGACAGCTAGCTAAAAGAGCATCTGACAGTCTTCCGAATTTCGATTACGATCGTTTTATCGTCAATGCAGAACCTTTGGAAGGGAAGCTTTTTCCTGACACATACTTTATTCCCCAGAAATATACTGACGAAGAGTTACTCACGCTAATGCTAAACACCTTTAATGATCAAGTAAAGTCGCTAACTACAGACATCGAGAGCCACTCACTTTCACTTGATGAAATACTGGTCCTAGCTTCGATCGTCGAACGTGAAGCCAATACGCCCGAATCTAAAAAAATGGTCGCCGGCATCCTGCTGAACCGATTAGAAATAGATATGGCCCTACAAGCAGACGCGTCTATGGAGTACGTACTTGATAAGCCCCTCTCGGAACTGACACCAGATGATCTTGAGACTGACTCACCGTACAACACTTATCTTTATCCTGGACTACCACCGACACCGATCGGTAACCCTGGTCTTGACGCCATAACCGCAGTCCTTTATCCCACTACCTCAGACTACTTCTACTACATCACCGGTAACGATGGTGAGTTTTATTACGCTGAGACCTACAGCGGACACTTGCGAAATATAGAAGTCTACTTACGCTAATTGTTATCGTGTGGTAGCGTACTTTTAATTATGAACAAACAACAAACAGTTTTTGTTGGCCTATCTGGCGGAGTTGATTCTTCTGTCGCCGCACTGCGTCTTCTCAAGCAAGGCTACAACGTTGTGGGGGTGTTTATTAAAGTCTGGCATCCAGATTTTATGATTTGCAACTGGCAGCAAGAGCGACTGGACGCCATGCGTGTAGCAGCGCACCTAAATATCCCGTTTCTAACCTGTGATGCAGAAGCTGCCTATCGAGACAATGTCGCTACTTACTTTATAGATGAGTATAAGGCAGGCCGAACCCCCAATCCAGACGTGATGTGTAACCAGCACGTAAAGTTTGGCGCCTTCTTGGACTTTGCTCTCAGAAAAGGAGCCGACTTTATAGCCACCGGCCATTACGCCCAAAGGATTGATAATGACGAGACGGTGGAACTACATCGTGGTGTTGACCCTAACAAGGATCAAACTTATTTCCTCTGGACACTAAGTAATGAGCAATTAAAAAAATCTCTTTTCCCAGTTGGTGATACACCAAAAGAGGAGATCAGGAGGGAGGCAGCGATAGCTGGTATACCAACAGCTACAAAGAAGGACAGTCAAGGAATTTGCTTCCTTGGACACGTCGATATACCTGAATTTCTTTCACACTATGTTGATCTGCAACCAGGTAAGGTCCTAAACGAAGCCGGTGAGGAAATTGGCGAACATCAAGGGGCACTGGTATATACACTCGGACAGCGTCATGGTTTTACCATTAACACCCATGACACAGACCGTCACCCCATGTTTGTTATTGGTCGAGACTTGGAAGCAAATGCAATAACTGTTGGTCCAGAAAAGATTGCTCGACCAGGCGGAAACATAATAAAACTCAACTCAACTGTACTGAGATCTGATATAGCTGTGGGTGACAAAATGGAGATGCAATACCGGTACCGACAACAGCCCATTAAGATAGCGATAGTTAACATCGAAAAATCAAAACTTGAACTAAAGACCGAAACAGAAACAGAGCTTCCAGCAGCCGGTCAATCCTGTGTACTGTACCGCGACACTCATTGTATTGGGGGTGGTATGATTGAGTAACAGGTGCCTAAAGGCATATTGCGGACTCGTGTTAATCCGTCCAACCGGAGTTTTCAGGAATTTAAACAGACACGACATTAGTTCAACATATTTTAATTTTCATGCCCACAATTATTACCAAAGCTGACGGAACAACTGAGTACTTTAAGGTTGAGAAGCTGAGACGATCTTTACGGCGAGCCGGAGCCGGACCAGAAGAAATCAACGAAATCATTACTGAGGTAGATAAAACACTTTATGACGGAATGCAGACTCAGGAGATTTACCGCCATGCATTTTCATTACTTCGCTCAAGTCGATCTCCAGCCGCCACCAGATACTCTCTGCGCCGAGCCCTATTCAATCTAGGTCCAACCGGTTTTCCTTTCGAGAAGTTTTTAGCTAGATTGTTTAGGACAATCGGCTATAGCACCAGAACCGGCATTACATTACAAGGTAAATGTGCGCCACACGAAATTGATCTTGCAGCCTATAGTCAGGATCACAGCTTTGTTGCTGAAGCAAAGTTTCATGCTAGACCTGGCATTAAATCTGATCTCCAGGTAGCCATGTATTCATATGCGCGGTTACTTGATCTAAAAGACCAGAGGATATGCGCTGAGGACAATTGCGGCATCAAAGAATTCTGGCTAATTACCAACACAAAATTCACCACCACAGCACAAGAATACGGCACCTGCGCTGGTATAAATATGCTGAGTTGGGACTACCCAAAGCGTAACAATCTCCACGACAGAATCCAGAGAGCCGGCATTTACCCCATAACAGTTCTACAGAATCTGACTGCCGCTCAAGCAGAAACCCTTATTGCTCGAGATATTATCCTTTGTCGCGACATTATTGAACACGAGTCGGTTCTTAGACACCTACACCTCACTAAACGTAAACATGAATCCTTAATGCAAGAGGTGCACCAAATTGTGAGGCCTACATAAGCATTCAGATTACTGAAATGTCAATGTTTATAGGGGTTTTTGCTGTGATATACTCACAGCATTACTTAATTCAGCAAATCATTAACTTTTTGTATGGCAGAAGAAAAACAAGACGGACAGAAGACAATTGTAGCTTTTGTAGTCGGTCTCCTTATTGGTGGAATGCTCGTTTGGGCCTTTTCTGGTCCAAGTGCTGACGCTCCAACAGAATCAAAGGACGCAGATACAGAAGAAACAACTGACGTGACAAATGATGAAACAGTAGGTACTCCAACCAATGTTAACAGTGAGGTAGAACTAGTTATGTCAGGAGACAAAGGACCGTCACTTAGTGTAGGTGAAGGCTCAGTAGAAGTTTCTGATCAAGCTGCTAGCCTTTCAATCGCACTTGATAGCGCTACTTACCCAGTAAGTGAAGGTTGGATTGGTGTTCGTGAATACAACAATGACCAACTTGGTTTTATCCTTGGTGTTGTTCGCTTCAGTGAATCACAGGGTCTAGTTCCTTCAGAAATCACTTTACAGCGCTCAACCTCCCCAGGAAACAAGTACGCTGTCGTGATCTTCACCGAAGACGGTGACCGCGACTTTAGCCTAGCTGGTGACGTACAGATTGATACAATCTTCGATACCTTCATTGCTCAATAGTTGATAATGAACATAAAAGCCCTCTCAATGAGAGGGCTTTTATAATAATGATATACTGCAGACATGGCTGAATATGCATATAAATACAACCCAAACCGTAGCGCGGATTGGAATTACGGCGGCGCCAAGTGGAAACTTTCGCGCAGCAAGATAGATTTTTTCTTTGAGTGCCCGCGCTGTTTTTACCTAGACAATGTCCTCGGCACCAAGCGACCTGGATTTCCTTCATTCAATCTCAATATCGCAGTTGATGAACTTTTCAAAAAGGAGTTCGATGTTCACCGCGCTAACCAAACACCACACCCAATTTTTAAGAAATATAAACTCGATGCTGTGCCGTTTCAGCACGAAAAGATGGATGAGTGGCGCGATCCGTTTGTAGGTATCATGCATACTCACAATGCAACCGGCCTAACAATTAGTGGAGGAGTCGATGATGTTTGGGTGACCCCAAAAGGTAAGTTAATTATCGCTGACTACAAGTCCACCTCAAAGAATGGAAAGATAGAAGCCTTGGGAGACTCGCCATGGGAACAACAGTACACCCGACAGTTAGGGGTCTATCGTTGGCTTCTAGAGCAAAACGGCTTTGAGGTTGAGGAAACAGGTTACTTGGTCTATGCCAATGCCAGCAAGGACGAGCCGGGGTTTGACGACAAACTTGTGTTTGAGACCACTCTGGTACCAGTAGACACCACTGTTGATTGGATAGAACCTGCCCTTCACGACATCAAAACCTGTTTGGAGCAGAAAGACTTACCTAAGAGCGGTGACAGCTGTGAATTCTGTCCCTACCGCGAAGCCGCTGGCAAAAAACTCCAAGCCGTGCATTTTGCTAATAAAAAGTAACATGAGTGCCTTTTCCGATAGAGTTAAGAAAGTAGTGAGAGAGATTTCGTCGGGAGATACAATGACCTACCAAGCAGTGGCAACCGCTGCCGGAAACCCCAAAGCAGCACGAGTAGTGGCAAATATTATGGCTGGCAATTATGATTCAGAGATACCTTGTCACCGAGTCATTAAAAGTAACGGGGAAGTTGGGGGCTATAACCGAGGTGGAGAAAAGGCTAAAAGGCATTTATTAGAACAAGAAGGTGTTGTACTATAGGGATATTATGTACAGCTACAAGGTGGAACAGGCGATTCGAGCAGCTGCCATACTGCACCAGGACCAACTTAGAAAGGGGAATGCTCCACTGCCTTTTATTACCCACCTCACATCAGTAATGCTGATTCTACGTGACTACACGACTGATGAAGACGTTTTGGCAGCATCCTTACTTCACGACACCATAGAAGACACTGATTACACTGCCAATGAACTGAGAGAGGACTTCGGAGATAAAGTGACAGAATATGTTCTAGTAGTCACTGAACCAAGACACGATGGTGATAAAAAAATACCTTGGCGAGACCAAAAACATGCCTATGCCAAACAACTTAAGAAAGGCCCTAAGGAAGCGGTAATGATTGCCGCAGCCGATAAAATTCACAATTTCAGAACTATCGTTGAAGAATACTACACTGATCACAACCGATTTTTACAAGATTTCGGCACTGACCTAGATGCTAGACTAGAGGTGTACCAGACTATAGCCAACGTGATAAACAGTCGTTTAACAGATGGTATCGTGCACGAATTCAATCGCGCCTTCGATACCTATAAAGAATTTATTTTTGATGTCAAAGAAAGTATCGAGTAAGGACAAGAAGTTCACTTACACCCCAACCTCTGAGTTGCCACCATTAGGAAAAATTCAGACCGATTGGAATTTAAAAGATCATTACTACGAATCAGAAAATGATCAGCAAATTGAAAAAGATGCTCTGTTTTATGAGCAAAAAATGCGATCGTTTATTAAAAAATACAAAAAAACTGATTTTACGAGCACTACTAAAAAGTTACTGTCAGCACTGAGGGACTACGAACAACTTGAAGAAGTGTCAGAGGGAACAAAAGTAATGCTTTATTTTGACCTCAGAACACAACTAAACGTCAACGATACGGCTGCTAAAAAAAAGTTGATGAAATATGATGAACGTTTTCGTAAGCTTTCTAATGAGATCATCTTTTTTAGCCTAACTCTGGGGCGTATACCAACTGATTTGCAAAAAAAGTATCTTAAAGATAAGGAATT
Organism: Minisyncoccia bacterium; assembly: GCA_041589935.1. Lineage (GTDB taxonomy): Bacteria > Patescibacteriota > Minisyncoccia > Phycocordibacterales > UBA918 > OLB19. The sequence goes on along the minus strand of JBFHUT010000039.1, from coordinate 3,680 downwards.
AGAAAAATACCACTACCTACTAAAACAAACATTTGAGAACGCCAAACACAACTTAACTGAATCTGAAGAACGCATTCTTTCCCTCCGATCAAACACCTCACGTGGCATGTGGGCTGATGCAGTTAGCAAGATAAAAGGAAACACTCAGATAAAATTCAAAGGGAAGACAATACCGCTAAATGAGGCACTAGATAAGCATGACTCGTATAAAGGCAAGGACCGGACTGACCTTTGGAAGATAATAATGCAGTCGTTAGAACAGATAGCTGATGTGTCAGAGCACGAACTAACAGCAATAGTAAATCACGACAAAGTTAGTAATGAACTCAGGGGATACAAGAATTCGTACACTTCTTCTGTATTAAGCTACGAAAACAACGAAAAAGCTGTAGAGGCGTTGGTTGAAGCTATCTCAACTAAGGGTTTTTCACTCAGTAAGAAATTCTACAAACTGAAGGCTGAGTTGCATGGGACAAAAACAATCCCATACGCTAATCGCAGTGAATCAATTGGAGACCTCCCCAAACCGACCTTCGAACAAGCTGTCACGATTTGTCGAGATGTTTTTTACGGAATTGACCAAGCCTACGGATCAATCTTTGACAGAATGCTAGAGAATGGACATATTGATGCTTTCAGCAAAAAAGGGAAACGGGGCAGTGCCTTTATGATTGGGGCACACGGTGTGCCAACCTATGTATTTCTTAATCACAAAAATACATTCCAGTGGCTAGAAACAATTGCACATGAAGTGGGTCACGCCATTCATGGTGAACTAAGTAAGGCCCAACCAGCTATATATGAAGACTTCACTCTCACTACAGCCGAAACAGCGAGCACTCTCTTCGAACAATTAGTAACTCGGAAATTGATTGAAACTTTGCCAGATTCACAAAAAATTCCTGCCCTTCACGAAAGCATAAGCAGAAGCGTTGCGACTATCCAACGCCAAATAGCATGCTTTAACTTCATGAAAGAAATGTACGAACATATAGACAACCATGGCTTGGCAACAAAGCAGGAATTGGCCCTGATGATGCAAAAGCATTTACAATCGTATGTTGGTCCCAGCGTTGAAGTGACAGAGCTTGATGGTTACTCATACGTGTACTGGGGTCATATTCGACGAGGCTTCTATGTATACACATACGCGTATGGTCTGTTAGTCAGTAATCTAATGATCCAAAAATACAAAGAAGATCCGACTTATATAAATAAAATCAATCAGTTCCTTCATGCCGGCGGAAGCGATACAGTTGAAAATATTTTCGGTAGCATAGGCATCAATACCCGTAAGGTAGAGACTTTCTTGGAGAGTCTTAAAACTCAAGAAGAGGAGATCAAACAGTTAGAAAAACTCACAAGGAAGAAAAAATAAATTAAAACTATAGGCTATAATGAGAGGATTATGAATTTACTATTCTGGGCCCTTACAGTTGGCGTCATCGGGAAGGTGATGTTAGCGATTGGTGTGCTAATTGCTCACTCAGAATTAGCTCACGAAAAAGTAGTTGACCAAGAAGTACTGCGCAGCTTTCGCCTGGAACGCACACTAACAGTTACTGGGATACTATTGATCGTAGCTGGATACAGTATGGAAATATATTTCTATGACTTTGTTTCTATGCTCACCTGCCACGGTACTGATTGTGCCCTAAGTGCAGCTGCCTTCCTATCGCAATAGCAAAATATTAGATATTTGCTATAGTGCACAACGTTATACACTAAGCTTTTACTATGACGGGGAACGAAATACGCAAAAAATATCTGGATTTTATGGCCAAGAATGGCCACGCTGTTATCCCGTCAGCGGCTTTAGTACCAGACAATGACCCTACCACACTATTTACCGGCAGCGGCATGCAGCCACTCGTACCATACCTGATGGGCGAAACTCACCCGAAGGGTACCCGTCTTACTGACTCACAAAAGTGCTTTAGAGCGGAGGACATTGAAGAGGTGGGTGACAATCGTCACACCACTTTCTTTGAGATGCTCGGCAACTGGTCACTTGGAGACTACTTCAAGGCTCAGCAACTACCATGGTTTTACTCATTCCTGGTAGATGAAGTTGGTTTAGATCCAGAGCGAATTTACGTCACAGCATTTCAGGGCGATGAATCGGCCAATGTACCAAAAGACACTGAAGCGGTAGAAATATGGCAGCGACTGTTTACTGAGAAGGGCGTATCATGCGGAGTTGCAGATGTTGGATCAGAGGAAGCCGGGGGTGAACGCGGCATGAAAGAAGGGGAGCGGATCTTCTACTATGATTCAGCTAAAAACTGGTGGAGTCGCGCTGGCAAACCTGAAAAAATGCCAGTAGGGGAAATCGGTGGTCCTGACAGTGAAGTATTCTATGATTTTGGCACTGAGCACGACACAAAATTTGGTGCACACTGCCACCCTAACTGCGATTGTGGTCGTTTTCTTGAAATTGGCAACTCTGTCTTTATGGAGTACCTCAAGACCGACAGTGGCTTTGAAAAGCTACCTAAACAAAATGTTGACTTTGGTGGGGGACTAGAACGTATAGCGGCGGCGGCTATTGGTGAGAATGACATGTTCAAAGTAGATCTCTTGTGGACAGTCGTAGAACACATCGAGGAGCTAACTGGGAAGAAGTACGAGGATAATAAGGAAGGGTTTCGTGTCATTACTGACCACATTCGTGGGGCGGTGTTCATGATTGGCGATGATGTACTACCAGGAAACACCGAGCAAGGATACTTTGTGCGTCGACTACTTCGTCGTGCCGTGCGCTACGCTGACATCCTTGAGATTCCAGCTGGTAAATTCCCTAATTTAGCTGAAGGTGTAATTGGAAAATACGAAGAACACTATACAAACTTAGCTGAAAAACGCGAAGCAATTAAAAATGCTATTCAGTTAGAAGAGGCTCAATTCCGTAAGACACTAGAAAATGGACTGAAACAATTTAATAAGATCTCTCTTCAGGTTCACGCCAAAACAAAGGAGGTGGATGGGAAGAAAGTCATCGACCAAGATAGTCTAGAAGCTAAGAAAGCTATTAGCGCTCAAAACGCCTTTGATCTTTTTACCACCTACGGTTTCCCTATTGAGTTAACCGAAGAAATTGCAGCTGAAAAAGGCTTAGTGATAGATCGACCCGGCTTTGAAAAACTAATGGGGGAACACCGAGAGAAATCACGCGCTGGAGCAGAACAAAAGTTTAAGGGCGGCCTAGCTGATCATAGTAACAAGACTGTTCAGTATCACACCACTACACACCTCATGCTAGCCGCATTACGCGACATTCTGGGTGAACATATCCACCAAGCTGGATCAAACATTACTGGCGAACGTCTTCGTTACGATTTTACCCACGGAGAGAAGGTGGACCGTGAGACACTCGACAAAGTAGAGGAGTGGGTGAATCATGCCATTAAGACTGGTGGTCAGGTTACCATCGAAACCATGACCAAAGAAGCAGCGGAAGCAGATTCATCAGTTGAGGGCAGTTTTTGGGATCGTTATCCAGATGAAGTTAAGGTGTACGTTGTTACTGGCAACGACGGTACTGTATTTTCTAAAGAACTCTGCGGAGGACCGCACGTAGAAAAACTTGAGGATATTAAAGGAACCTTTAAGATCAAAAAAGAAGAGTCTTCTTCGGCCGGAGTGAGAAGAATCAAGGCTGTTTTAGTAGAATAACTATC
>JBFHUT010000038.1:0-9829 GCA_041589935.1 Minisyncoccia bacterium | reverse complement strand
GATCGCGCCGTTTTTATTAACAACTCGATATTTTGTGTAGTAACGCTTGGTATACTGGTGGTGCATGAAAAAGAAAGGCGTTGACTACGTAAAACAATTGACCTACAAGCCTAATGGTCGTGTGTCTACCTTGCGCAAACTCGACTTGCCTGAACGAGCGGCCGCGTTTGAAAAACTTTCTCCTTATGTTCAGCAGTCTATCTTAAAGCAACTTAAGACCCATGAAATAGTCGACCTGCTCGATCAGTTGGATATGCAACAGGCAGGACGTGTTTTAACCAGAATTCAAAATGAAAAGCAGCGAGAAAAAATTCTGCGCCGCTTAAAGGGTGATATTAAGGATAAGATGGAGTACTTTTTGCGATTTCATCCACAAGCCACCCTGTCATTAATAAATTTTAACTACCTATTTTTAGCTAGTGCACTCACTATCAAGGAGGCGGCTGACATTATCGGACAGCATTACGAAGAAACCGCTCGTTATCCTGAGGTGTTAGTACATGAGAATGGGGCTTTGGTGGGGGAGGTACAACTATCGACCATCGTACAAGAACGTAATACCAGCAGCTTGCGTCGACATATCAAGCCAGTGCAAACTATCACCTATCAAGCAGAGGTGAATGAAGTAGTAGAGACACTGGTGAGTACCGACAGTAAGAAATTAATTGTGCTCGACCATGACAAAAGTGTCCTTGGTATCATCTACGCCGATGCTGCACGGATGTTGTTTGGTAATCTGCCAGCAGAGTCACTCTATGATTTTGCCGGAGTAGACGACAGTGAACGTCCTTTTGATAGTATCGCCAAGAAGGTTAATAATCGGTATCGTTGGTTGATACTAAACTTAGCCACATGCTTCTTGGCTGGTTCTGTGGTGTTGGCATTTCAAGAAACACTAGATGCTTTGACTATTCTGTCGGTCTACATTCCAATCGTGGCCGGTATGGGCGGCAACGCAGCAACCCAATCGTTTGCGATCATGGTGCGCGGTATCACACTTGGTACAATTTCCTTGCAGAATGCCACGCCAGCCATTTGGCGAGAATTTGGTGCCGGTGTGATTAATGGTTTGATCATTGGTGCGATTGTGGCTCTGATGTCCTCGATTTGGAACGGAGAGCCGGTATTTGGTTTGGTGGTCGCGATTGCTCTGGTTGGTTCGCATATCGTAGCGGGTGTGGCCGGTTCTTTGGTGCCACTTGTGATGAAGCATTTAGGCAAAGATCCGGCTGCGACTTCGACTATCTTTATTACCACCATAACTGACGTGTCTGGATTATTCTTCTTGCTTGGCTTAGCTACCTATTTCTTGCTCTAGAGTGTTATACTGCCGGTAATTGTCTTTATGAAAATCGCTGAACGAATCGTAATGGTTTTGCTTTTAGTGGTGCTGATTAGCGGTGGGGTGTGGATTTATTTTACAGTCCAGTACAAACATCAACAGAAGTTAGAGGCGGTGGCAAGAGGTGAATATGAAATTCCGCTGGAGTCAGACGAAAGACCAGTTGCTCCTGAAGAGTGGCGAAAGATATATCCTAACACTATAAAAATTCAGATTGGTGAAGTGCCTGTGTTAGCTTCTGTTGCTGACACACTTAATACTCGTATGAAGGGTTTGTCTGACACACCTTTTCTACCTGATGGGGTAGTGAAATTGTTTGTGTTTGGGACGGAAGGTAGTCATTCTATTTGGATGAAAGATATGAAATATGCACTCGATATCATCTGGGTCGACAGAGCAGGGCAGGTAGTCCACTTTGAAGAAGTTGTCTCGCCAGAGACATACCCCGATTCATTTTCGTCACCAGTACCAGCCTGGTACGTAATCGAAGCTAACGCTGGATTTGTAGCAAGTAGCAGCTTGGCAATTGGTCAAACTGTACTACTTCCAGAAAAGTACCGGTACTAATCCTTGTATACAGCACTATTTTGTGGTATAATTAAAGGACACGATGATCGCCTGATGTCACTTTGTGATGTTGGGAGGAAAGTCCGGACACGCCCATGTTTACATGGAGCTGGGTAGCGGGTAACACCCGTCGTACAGCAATGTAAGAGGTGCGAACAGAGACGCCGGAGGCGAAAGTCGAAGGGTTCCCTTTGGGAATAATCAGATTGGTAACAATCTGGGTGAAACGGCTAAATCCTTACCTGCGTGCAAGACCGTGTCCAGCACCACTTTTTACTCTGAAGTGTATTCAAGCGGAGTAAAAAGTGGTGCTGGAAGAGTCGCAAGAGGTACATAGTAATATGTATCCTAGGTAGATGATCATCCGAGCACTATTGCTCGACAGAATCCGGCTTAGGTGTGCAAAATCCCTCCATTGGAGGGTTTTTTGTATATGGTACAATCAGAGGCATATTCGCTAGTGGGATTATTTATTTATTATGTCTGGAAATCAGTTTATTCCAAATATTAAACAAGCTTCAGGAGGTGAGGAAATGAGTCAACCGGCTCCGGTTACCAAAGAAGATAATATGGGAACTTCGCTCTTACGAGCGACACAATACGCAGTTGTAGCTTTGTTTGGTTTTTTAGCAGTCTTCTTTACTCCCGGTCTCTGGGCATCGTTGGGCTTTGATAAGGTCTTTCTGGCAGTGGGTCTAGCCGCAGTCGCTGTGATTATCGGTAGTTTATTAATGCTGCGTCGAGTCCGAATGCAGACAGTTTTGCCATTGTCGTGGATGTTATTCTGGGGAGCGGTGGCAGCAGCTCTCGTCTCAGGTCTTTTGTCTGGTGATAGACAAGATGCTCTGCGCGGTAGTGTGATGGAACCACAAACGGTCGCCTTTTTGGCGGTGATGGCAGTGTTGATGACAGTTCCGCTTTTTCTTCAGCGCTCCAAGATAATGAGTATCAAGGCGTTGGTATTCTTTGGTATCACAGCCACTTTGTTGTTGGTATACAACCTAGTCCGACTACTATTTGGAGCAGCGTTCTTGCCGTTTGACAGTTTTGGGGTAGTGACTGTCTCACCAATCGGGGGATTCAACGACCTAGCGATCTTTGCCGCCCTAATGGTTTTGATCGGTCTAGTCACGCTCGGACAACTTCCTCTCAAGAAGTGGCTACAGCTCATAGTGGCTGGTGTAATTGCTATCTCACTAGTCGTTCTTGCAGCAGTCAACTTCTTTAATATCTGGATTATCGTTGGCTTCTTTGGTCTTCTTATGCTTATCTACCTTCTTTCACGGGATACTCTGTTTGGTAGTGAGGAGACAGCGTTCAGTTCTAAGTCTTCACAGATTTTGGTTGGCACCACTGCTGTTGTTTGTATCGTCAGCGCGCTGTTTGTGTCGGCCGGAGATTATGTTGGCGGTAAGATGAATGCTCTTACTGGTGCCAATTACGTGGAAGTCCGTCCATCAGTTGAAGCTACTATCGATATTGCTCGAGCAGTCTACAGTGAGGATGCTCTATTAGGTATCGGTCCAAATCGCTTTACTGACGCTTGGCGAGTGCATAAAGACCGCAGTATTAACGAGACTATTTTCTGGGATACTGACTTCAACGCTGGTAGTGGCTTTGTGCCGACTCTCTTTGTGAACCTTGGTCTGCTCGGAAGCATCCTATTGATCGCTTCTCACTTACTATTTCTCTTCCTTGGTTACAAGATGCTGCTTCGTAGTACCAACCAAGATCCGTACTGGTATTACTTTGGAGCGGCTTCATTTACTGCGGCTACTTTCCTTTGGGTGATGTCATACATCTATGTTCCTGGTGCCGCAATTCTGCTTCTCACTGCACTATTTACTGGCTTTACCTTTGTGGCTGCTGGTTCGTTACTACCAAACATGGTCCGCACTATCCCACTGGCGGCCAATCGACGTAGCGGCTTCTTCATGATGGCGACAGTGATTGTGATAATTACTGTATCTGTTGCTACATTATTCTCAGTGGGAAAGCAGTACATGGCTGAAGCACGTTTTACCAAAGCTCAGCTTACAGCTGAAACTCTTCCTGAATTTGAGCAGGTAGCTCTCAGTTCGTTTGGTCTCTACTCTGATGACCGCTTCATAAGCGCGCGAGCTCAGATCGAATTAGCAAACCTTAACTCACTGCTCGCGATTGCGGAGCCAACGCAAGAGGATCAGCAGCGTTTTTTAGAAACGGCTCAGCGAGCTATTGCATTTGCTGAAGAGGCGGTGAAAGAGGATCCGACCAACCCTGATCACCACACTGTTTTAGCTGGAGTGTATAGCAACTTGGCTCTAGCTGGAATTGACGGAGCGCAAGCCAAGGCTGAGGAATCACTTGCTCGAGCGCAGGCTCTTGAGCCACTAAATCCAGGGTATCGTCTGATTGCTGCTCAGATCGCAGCTCGAATTGGCGACTTAGAGCGAGCGAGAGCAGAAATTGCCAGCGCTCTAGAACTAAAGCGAAATTTCACTGACGCACTTTATCTATCAGCTCAGCTTGATATCAATGAAGGAAATACTGAGGCAGCGATTGCTACGACTCGATCAATTATCACTCTAGAACCAAACAACCCAACGCGTTACTTCCAGCTTGGTGTGTTGCTCTCAGCTAACAATTCACTTGAAGAAGCGGCTAGAGCGTACCAAGCAGCGCTTTCGCTAGATCCACAGTACGCTAATGCTCGCTACCTGCTAGCCCTAACTTTACTTAACCTGAATCAACCAGCCTTGGCCCTGGATCACCTTAAGTTGGTGCAGCAGACCAATGTTGAAAATCAAGAATTAGCTAACCTGATACAGCAGGTAGAAGCAGGGGACTTCGAGATTCCAGTTAATCCAGGTTTCACAGCACCAGTTACAGAGACCTCACCGAGCGAAGGTGTGGAAAATCCAGTTACTACCGACCGCGATCTGGATACCGACCTCGTTACGCCAGTAAACACCATCTCAACTTCAGGAGAGGGGTCTGAAGAAGCTTCCTTGCCTGACTTTGAGGCGGCTAACGAAACTGAAACGGATCCTACTGAGTAGTACTTAGTATGGTGAAGCGAGTCATTAATCTAGTGTATCGAGAAGTACGCGGCTTACACCAAGCCGCGTATATTCTTGCTTTGTTTGCCGTTGGGTCGCAGATACTAGCGATCATACGTGACCGCTTATTGGCTCACACTTTTGGGGCTGGGGTAGAACTCGACTTGTACTACGCTGCCTTCAGGATCCCCGATCTTCTTTTTGTTTTGTTTGCTTCGGTGCTATCTATTTATGTGCTGTTGCCCTTTGTAAATCGTTCAGTAGAAACAGATTCGACTGCAGCTGGAGCAAATGTTTTGTCTCAAGTCTTTACGCTGTTTCTATGGGTGTACGTTGCTATCGCCGGAATTCTGGCTGTTTCAGCGCCACTTTACGTACCTTATGTTTTTCCCGGTTTTGTTGAGCATTTTGTTACAATCACAGTGCTACTGCAGATACTACTCTTGCAGCCTTTCCTTCTTGGGTTGTCTAGTCTGTGTGGGGTAGTGACTCAAATGAACCACCGCTTTATCCTCTATGCTCTAAGTCCGCTTCTGTATAACATAGGAATCATCGCCGGTATTGTCTTACTCTATCCAGTCTTTGGTTTACTCGGGTTGGTATTGGGAGTGGTATTAGGGGCTATGGGGCACGTGCTCATACAACTACCGTTCGTAATGCGGAGTGAGTACGCCTTTAAACTGGTGCCAAAGATTGATTGGGTACTAATGAAGAGTGTGTTAGTTGTATCGATTCCTCGCGCTCTTACTCTATCTGTTAATCAGATCGTATTACTTGTCTTTATGGGTATGGCATCCGTGATGGCGGCCGGTTCAGTTTCAGTCTTTCAATTTGCTTATAATTTGCAATCAGTCCCTTTGGCTATAATCGGAATGAGTTATTCTGTTGCCGCCTTTCCGACCTTGTCTTATTTGTTTGCCAAGAGCGATCATGATGGTTTTAACGCTCAGCTTCTGACTGCCATGCGTCATATCCTCTTCTGGTCGATACCGATCATTGGCTTGGTGGTGGTTTTGCGTGCTCATATTGTCCGAGTCTTGTTGGGTAGTGGTGCTTTTGACTGGAGTGATACCAGACTAACTGCAGCGATGTTGTCAATCTTCGTCTTGTCGCTAGTGGCGCAGGCGATCCTACTGTTACTTATTAGAGCTTTTTACGCAGGTGGTCGCACTTTCATCCCGCTCCTGGTGGCAACCTTAAGTGGTGTTTTGTCTGTTGCGCTAGCTTTCATATTTAGAGCTTTCTACTTCGAGTGGCCAGCCTTGCAGCAGAAGCTCAACGAAATATTGCGCCTAGAGGAGGTAGCTGGAGCTGAGGTGTTGGTGTTGGCTTTAGCCTTCGCAGTCGGTCAGTTTGTTCAACTTGTCGTCTTACTAGTGCTATCCATAAAGCCATTCGGGATCAGTTATCGACCATTGGTTAGACTGTCTATTCAAGCGCTGGCGGCGACGATAGTTGGAGGTGTCACTGCGTACGTCACTTTAGTCTTTGTGGTAGACGGTATTAAGCAAGAAACTCTGATCGGAATTTTGTTGCAGGCATTAGTGGCCGGTATTATGGGTCTGGTGGCTATCGTGCTTACCTACATCGCTGTAAAAGCACCAGAAATTAAAGAAGTGTACAAATCCTTCCAGTCTAAAATTCTAAAGACAGACATTATTGCTCCGCAGGAGGAATAAGACTAGTGTTTGCCTTGATTGTAGGGTAGAGTAGGCACCAACTGCTATGAATATTAGGAATTTCAGTATTATTGCCCACATCGATCACGGCAAGTCAACCTTGGCTGATCGCATGCTCGAGGTGACTCAGACTGTGGAACAACGGAAGATGAAAGAGCAGGTCCTCGACTCGATGGACTTAGAGCGCGAGCGTGGTATCACCATAAAGATGCAACCGGTGCGGATGAAGTATATGCACGCGGGAGAAGAGTACGAATTTAATCTCATCGACACTCCTGGTCACATCGATTTTTCTTACGAAGTGTCGCGGGCACTGAAGGCTGTGGAGGGTGTACTGCTTTTGGTAGATAGTACTCAAGGAGTACAGGCTCAGACACTAACCACCCTTCAGATGGCAAAAGATTTAGGATTAACCATTATTCCGGTACTTACCAAAACCGACGTCCCGCACTCTAGACCTGATGAGGTAGGGGATGAGGTGATGGCTCTGCTGGGGTGCAAACGAGAAGATATCAGATTGGTGTCTGGTAAGACTGGTGCTGGTGTGCCAGAGCTTCTAGAAGCAATTAGGGAAAGAATTCCTCCGCCGGCAACGAGCAAACTCGATACTTACCGGGGGCTTATTTTTGATTTTCAGTATTCTAACCACCGTGGCATTATTGTCTTTATGCGGGTATTTGATGGGGAGGTGAAAAAAGGTGACGTGCTTAAGTTTGCGGCTAGTAAACGTACATTTACTGCGCTTGAGGTGGGAGTGGTTACACCGGAAGAAAAACCAGTCGATAAATTATCAGCTGGTGAGATTGGCTACATTGTGACCGGTATTAAAGAGCCGGGAGTTGCTGGTGTGGGAGACACTCTGATGCGCGACAAGGCCATTGCCGAGCCTCTTTCCGGCTATCAGCAAGCACGGCCAGTGGTATGGTCATCACTTTTTCCGGAAAATCAGGACGAGTTCACACAGTTGCGTCAGGCACTTGATCGGCTGCAGCTGTCTGACTCCTCTTTATCTTATGAGGAGGAATCGTCTGGAGTATTGGGGCGTGGCTTTCGGTGCGGCTTCTTAGGTATGCTCCACATGGAGATTATTACTGAGCGCTTACGACGCGAGTTTAATATTGATTTGATCATTACCGCCCCATCAATTTCTTATGAAATTACTTGGTCAGACGGCCGAGTAGAGAATATATATGCAGCCAATCGTTTTCCAGAACATGGAGAAAAGGTGTCGGTACGCGAGCCTTGGATCTTAGGGCAGATTATCTTACCGGGAGATTATATGGGAAATATCTTGACACTACTTTATGAACACGAGGCGAGTGTGATAGATACCGAAGTTTTTGGTGACGGTCGTACCTTGCTTGCGATTGAGATGCCGCTCAGGGAGTTGATGCGTGGTTTTTTCGATCGTCTGAAGAATGCTAGTAGCGGTTACGCTTCACTTTCGTATGAAATTGCAGAACTTCGTCCCGCGACTGTAACCAAGCTCGATGTTTTAGTGGCAGAAGAAGAAGTGCCGGCCTTTTCACGCGTGGTTGGGATGGCTAGGGCTGAGATAGATGCGAAGGCAATAACGGAAAAGCTTTTTAATACGCTTCCTAGACAGCAATTTGCGGTAAAGGTACAAGCTAAAGTAATGGGGAAGATTATCGCAACCAAGAAGTTATCTGCATTAAAGAAAGATGTAACTGCTCATCTATATGGTGGTGACATCACGCGTAAAATGAAGCTGCGTGAAAAGCAAAAGAAGGGTAAGGCGAAGATGTTGGAACGAGGGAAAGTGCATATTCCGCAGGAGGTGTTTATGAAAATGATGAAAAATGAGTAAATGCCCAAAGGGCACATTACGAATTTTGTTCCGAATCCTCGCAATTCCTAGCGAGGATTCCTGGAACTGGTCAAGTGTCTTACAAAATCAGTCATCATTTCGCAATGCTTGGATTTATCTTTTGCTAGTCCCTCGGTAGAAGTGAATAAGAAAAGCCGGCACTTATGGCGCCGGCTTTTCTTATTTTTAAAATAGACCAGAACCACCAGAATAAACAAATACCATACTGAGAATGATCAAAATTGCAATCACACCCCAGATCCACTTGATAGCTTTTTTGGTCTTTTGGTGAAACAAAAAACTCATGCTCACTATTGTACCTGATAAATGTAATTTTTTAAAACAAGAAAGGAATGTATACTTATAAATAAACGTAGGAGTTATGTGTTCTAGTAATTTACGGCAGGAAAGGCCGTAAATTGAGAACTAGGTTAAGTGAGCAAACGAGTCGAAGACGACTATTGCGAACTTATGCAAGGCTCAAGAATAATCACTACGTTTATTTCTTCATTTAATGTTTGACTTCTACCAAAAGAGAAAGCTGCGTGCTCTAGTGAATTCTCCGTTTACCCAAGGATTCATTTTGTTTTTGGTGTTAGTGGTAGGTTGGAGTGCGTACGTGCGTTACGATATTGCCTCTGAGATGTCAGAACGTCGCGTACTGGCTGAACAAGAAGCTGCTGCTCTAGAGGCACGTAAAGAGACATTAGAGAAACGAGTCGAGTATCTCTCAAGTGAACGGGGAATTGAGGCTGAAATGAGACGCCAGTTTGATGTTGCTTTGCCGGGAGAGCAAGTAGTGGTTATTGTTGAGGATAAATCCAATGAGCTTGAGGTAACTCCTCTTAATTCTTCAACCACAACTTCACCTAAAAAGTGGTACCAGTTTTGGTACTAGGTGGTATACTAGTGGACATTAGGATTAATTAATTACTTATGGAAGTAACAATCTACAGCACACCAGTTTGTCATTTTTGTCATGCAGCAAAGGATTTTTTTAACGAGAACAACGTAACCTTTACTGATTATGACGTGGCGTCAGATACTGAAAAGCGTCAGGAGATGATTGATATGACTGGTCAGATGGGAGTGCCGGTAATCAAAATCGGTGAAGATATTGTTATTGGTTTTGATGAAGCAAAGTTGCGTGAACTACTTAGTCTCTAAGTGACACTGCAAAAAAATGGGCGGATCCTGAAGGATCCGCCCATTTTTTTTTGATGATTTTATCACCACACCAGAATAACCACCCTCCGTCTAGCTATTTTATCTATATTTACACTTCTTTGTACACAATCAACCTCAGTTAAATACTGAGGTTGATTGTTATAATAAAAGCACATGAAAGCCACCCACTTTCTAGTTGCTTTAT
>JBFHUT010000037.1:0-9836 GCA_041589935.1 Minisyncoccia bacterium | reverse complement strand
CCCGGTTCTGTTCAATCAGTATCTGCGCTTGGTAAACAGTCGAGATACTGATAATGACTCCCATGGTAATGAATAGAGCGTCCCAAGAGTAGACGGTAACAATGTAACCTCCCAGTAGAAGGCCGATCGCTTGAGCGAAGTAACTCATGCCAGAAAAGAGTCCCCAGATAAGACCGTCTTTTGAACCGTCACCTGAATGTCGGTCATACAGCGCGAACCAAGTAGGGGTGGAAAGAATAGTGCCAATACTCATAATCACTTGTATCCAAAACAATGACCAAACATCGTGTACAAGCAAGTAACCGAAGGAAGCAAGCGCAGTCAGTATGTAACCGACAATAAGCAGAACCTCATGGCCGTATTTGTCCGATAGTTTACCGATGTAGATAATGCCGAGGCCGGTTAGGGCGAGGTTGGCAGCATAAACCCATGATATATCAAATATTGATGCGCCAACACGACCGGCGAAGACGGCGAATAAAGGACCAAACATGCCCCAGCCAAGTAACCAGAGGTTGCTAGACCAAAGAAGTATCTTACTCGCTTTTGACACAGATTATATAATTATTTTTTACTTTCTTCTTTAAGAGCCACGCGGATGTTTTTCAAAAGCTCATTTTTGAGCTTCTTATCTTCCTTTAGGGTAGTCCGGGCAGCATCGTAACCGCGTCCGAGTTTAACAACTGTTGATTCATCGCCACCTGGTGGGGTGTATGAGTAGGAAGAGCCGGACTTGGTTACCATCTTGTATTTCTCTCCTAAGGCTAGTAGTTCTCCTTCGCTGGAGATACCCTCGCCGTAGATAAGATCAAACTCAGTAGTTCGAAAAGGGGAGGCAACCTTATTCTTAACCACCTTGACCCGGTGTCTTCCGCCAACCACCTCGTCACCCTTTTTGATTTGGGCAATACGGCGGATGTCCAGGCGAACGGAGGTGTAGAACTTGAGTGCCTTACCGCCTGGGGTAGTCTCTGGGTTACCAAACATCACTCCCACCTGCATGCGGATTTGGTTGATAAAAATCACGACGGTTTTAGACTTAGCGACGATGCCGGTGAGCTTACGGAGCGCCTGACTCATGAGACGAGCCTGCTTCCCGACGTGGTGCGCTCCCATTTCTCCTTCGATCTCATCCCGGGGGGTGAGGGCAGCAACAGAGTCGATTACAATAACATCAATCTTACCTGAGCGAACAAGTGATTCGACGATCTCCAAAGCCTGCTCACCGTTATCTGGTTGAGAAATTAGTAGTTCGTCCAGTTTTACGCCGAGGTTTCTGGCGTATTCAGGGTCCATAGCATGCTCTGCATCAATGAAGGCACAAATACCACCGCCTTTTTGAGCCTCAGCCACAGCGTGCAAGGACAGAGTGGTCTTACCAGAGGATTCTGGTCCGTAAATCTCGATGATACGTCCACGAGGGTAGCCACCAATGCCAAGAGCGTCATCAAGACCAATCGAACCCGAGGGGACAACCTCGACGTCAACTTTTTTACTTTCATCAAGGGTCATGATGGCCTCATCGCCGAACTTTGTCTTGATGCTTCTGATGGTCTCAAGAATTTCATTTGCTCCCTTTGATTCTGGAGCCCTGTCTTCTTTGGTAGTTTTCTTTGCTTTTCCTGCCATGTTTTGTTTTAAATTTGTTACTGAATAAAGCTCAACGGAGCATAGAAGAAAGGACGGGTTACGGTTGTCTCACGTCCGTATCGGTCTTCAGCTCGCAAGGTCGCTATAGTATAGCCGTTTTCTAGCACTAGCGCCTCCTTGAAGTTTCCTTCAGCGTCAGTATAAATCGGTCGGTCGTTAAGCCAAAGGTGCGAAATGTTGTGAGTTGATCCAGTGAGGGTAACCCGACGCTCGTTTTGTAGTAGAGGCGATTCTCCGGTCAGCGTAATCTGCGGTCCGATAATCAAGAAGCGAGCCTGAAAGGTGATGTAGATGAGTACTAGGATAAGTCCAATAGACAAGACCCCAAACTTAATTATGGTGCGGAAGGCTATCGGTTCATGGATCATAAGCGAGACATTAATTAGCGACGATCTTCACTCTCATCTTGGTAGTCTTCCTCATCCTGGTAAGAATCGGCGACACCCGCGTCATTTCCAGCTAGGATTTCTCGTGGCTTTGAACCGTCTTGTGGTCCAATGATACCATTCTCTTCCAGTAGATCCATCAAGCGGGCCGCCCGGGAGTAACCAACTCGTAATTTGCGCTGGATATAAGAAGTAGAGGCTTTGCCGTGTTCAATCACGGCGATTTTAGCATCTTCGTAGAGGTCATCTCCCGCATCATCACCGCCACCTATCATGGCACTAAATACTGAATCGTTGCTGGAGCTTGATTGCTCATCAAAGTTAATTGTGTCTAGCTCGTGCGCATCTTGTTTCTTTAGATAGTCAACCACTTTCTTAATCTCTTCTTCTGATACATAAGCTGATTGCAAGCGAACTGGCTTCGGACTATCGGAAGAAAGGTAGAGCATGTCACCCTGACCAAGGAGCTTTTCGGCTCCTATAGTATCGATGATGGTGCGAGAGTCGATCTGGGAGGCTACGGCTAGGGCAATACGAGTCGGTACGTTGGCCTTAATAGTACCGGTAATGACGTTTACTGATGGACGTTGGGTAGCTAGGAGTAGATGGATACCAACAGCTCGACTCATCTGGGCCAGACGAACGATGCAAGCTTCTAGTTCTCGAGGGTAGGCTTGCATTAGGTCATTCAGCTCATCGAGAATAACTACTATATAAGGAAGTGCTTCGGGTAGGTTGGGGCGATCTTCTTCGTTAGAGCCGGCTTCCTCCCACTCTCGCTTGGCTGGTTGGTAGACATTCTTATGGTAGGAAGCGATGTTTTGTACCTGCTCTGCTTCTAAGATATCGTACCGGCGTTCCATTTCCTTGACTGCCCAAGAGAGAGCCTGAATGGCTTTTTTGGCTTGGGTGATAACTGGAGTAAGGAGATGAGGAATCTTGTTGTATAGAGTGAGCTCTACTCGCTTCGGATCAACCAAGATGAAACGAAGTTGATCAGGAGAGTTACGGTAAAGGAGAGAGATGATGATGTTGTGAATCGCTACCGACTTACCAGCACCAGTGGTACCAGCAATCAGTCCGTGGGGCATACGAGCAACGTTGGCGAAGTGTACGTTACCGGTCACATCCTTACCAAGAGCTGCAATTAGGGGGTGGGGTGAATCGGTGTACTCAGGGGTAGAGAGGAGAGAGGCTAGGCCAACGGTTGCGCGTACTTGGTTTGGCACCTCGATACCAACGAGCGACTTACCTGGTATCGGGGCCTCAATCCGGATGGAGCTGGCCTTAAGAGCCAACTGGAGTTCTTGCTGGAGACCAGCAATTTTGGAAATACGTACTCCTTGGGCTGGCTTCAGTGCGAAGCGGGTGATAGTTGGTCCACTTTCTACCGCGTCCATTTCTACACTGATGCCGAACTCGCGGAGGGTGCGCTTGATGGTGTTGGCACTGGCCTTAACGTCACCGATCTGAGCTTTCCCTTTTTCTTTATTAAGGAGGTTGAGTGAAGGGGCAACGTAGGTTCCACTAAAGTTTTTTATAACGATGTCGTTATTCTTGAATTTACCAAGGTTGGCCACTTTCTTAGAGACAGCCGCTAGGGTCCCTTCGTTTGACTCTTCATCCTGCTCAGCTTCACCCCCCTCCGTCTCTTCTGACTCCGCTCCCTGAGGTAGGTCTAGGGACTCAATGTCACTATTGTCTTCCTCGACAACCTCCTGACCTTTCTTGCTAAATGGTAAACGGAGACCGGTGTTGAAGAGAAGAAAGATCGAGATCAGGACTAAGCCAAAAATTAAAATGCCAGCTACGGCGTTGCCGAGCAGGTAAGCGAGGGGGGTCTCAAGTAGCCACCCAGTCCAGCCACCTAGCCCATCTCGGTAGAGCTCCAGTCCGGCTAATAGAGAGACAAAAAGTAAGACAACCCCGACGACCTTAGAGGTGCTTACTTCGCTGTCTTCATCTTTAGGGTTAAGCAAGATATATATCTGCGCTGCGCACGCAAAAGGCGCTAGCCAAGCACCAGTTCCGAAGAGAGCCAGGAGAGCTAACTCGGTGTAGCGGCCGACTGGTCCAGCGTAGTCTAGCAGGGAAAACAAAAAAAAGACTGCCAAGATACCCATCACCACCGCCCAGATTGCTTGGCGCGCATGTGGTGTTAGGTCTTCAAAAAGTGGTTTCTTAGGTGTGTGGTTGTTTCGTTTCTTACGTGCCATAGAAGCTATTTCATGCGTACAAAAATCAGTAATTTACCTCTCAATAATATCATGTGCAGGCGACAAAAATCTTGAGAGACCCGCCACTCTAAAAGCAGCATTGAGACAAAAGAGACAAGCTTGCAAAGTACAAAAATGTCCTTATAGTAGTAGATAAAGTACAACTTAAGGTCCTAGACCTATACACCCTAACAGACATCAATATGCAGCCCGAAAAAGACAACATCATACTAATTAAAAGACTTTCAAGCGACACGAATTACTACAATAATGTCTTTAAAAAGACAGAAAAAACTGTGTCCGTTATTTTTTATATTTTGTCCGAGATAAAAAACGATTCAGTGTCAGAGACGCACATTCAGATAATTAAGGACAGATCATTAAGGACACACGAACTGTCCCTTGAGACCTTAACACTACAGACACACGAACAGTATGAAGGACTCCTACGTCTGCAGTACGGTTTGGTGGCACTTGAGAGTACACTGCGGATTGCTCAGATGGCCAAGGTGATACCGGCGGACATTTTTATGTTATTGGCTGATCAGTTAGATGCTGTGCTTCGCTATATTAACAATCACTATTTACAAAAAGAGGGTGTGTCAGTTGAAGAGCTAACAGAGACCATTGTCCCGAAGCGTCCAGTTGCTACAGGTAGGCAGTCTCCGGGATCGCCGTCTACTCGGGTCAGTCGACAACGCCGAGTACAGGTGCCTGCGGGCGATATCAGTACCGACGCATATCTAGTCTACAGTCAGCTAACAGACAGAGCTGAACGGATAAAAACTGTCCTAGAAGCTAAACCTCAAGCGACAATCAAGGACGTATCAGAGGTAATAACGGACGTTAGTGAAAAGACAATTCAGAGAGAGTTGAACAGTCTTATAGAAAAAGGACAAGTATTAAGGGAAGGGGAGAGACGATGGTCAAGGTATTCTGTAGTTAAGTAGACTCCTCTGACTTTTAGTTAAAAAGGACACTTGTCAGGCATTTCATATCAGACAGTAATTTTGATTGAATTTTTGTTTTGGTATAAATTTGTCTTTCATGAGTTTAGGCCGTCGTAAGGTCAGTTGATCTGTGCTTTTTTCTCCTTAGTTTACTTTTATAAAGACTTCGCTAAATTTTGGTAAATCTTGCCGCTTTTTTTAAATCTTGCAGTCTTTGGTTTTTTGTTTTGTAGTGTTGCGCTTAGTAAGAGCTGTAGTATGCTCTCGTCATAGTTATCAGTACAAATTACAGAGGTATTCGTTCTAGAATATTTGCCTGGAAAGTAGTGGTTTAGTGAAGATTTTTTGTGTTTCATAACACCATGTATCCACAACCTGTGAACTCCACGTTTGGCAAAAAGAATGCTACTATCTTTGTACGCGCTGGTGCGCTTTTTTTCTAAGCCGCCCCAGTTGTGAACGTTCATTGACAGCTAAATATTTCTTAAACTTAGACGTTGATGACGTAATGATTTTTCATTACAACAAAATTCCTGCTCGACCTTTTCCCGATTCTGAACTTACTTCAGATGATTACTTGCCCCACAGACACACGGACCTCAATTCGCAGCTAAGCTCCTTTCCTTTGGATGTGGAGTTTGGTGATATTACGTAAGCGATCTGATAAACCGCTTACTAATATGAATTAATTCATATTATTAGATTTATCAAAGTAAAGCCTACATAAGTAGGCACGCGTAGCTAATTACGCACATTACAGATAATTATAGTTATGACTATCACAAAAGAATTTGCTTCAAAGCTAGCAGTAGCTTTCGTAGCAGTTGCTATGGTCTTCGCAGCATTTGCTCCAGCAGCAAAGGCACAAACAACCGAAGATCTACAGCAGATGATTAATGACTTGCTCGCGCAGGTAGCTGGCCTCCAGTCACAACTTGGACAGGGAGCTACTTCAGCAGCAGGTGTATGTCCTTACACTTGGACTCGTGACCTTTCATCAGGTTCGACCGGTGCGGACGTTATGAAGCTACAACAGTTCCTCAACGCTGATGCTGACACTCGTGTTGCAGCAGAAGGTGCAGGATCAGTTGGAATGGAAACCGAGTACTACGGACCAGCAACAGCAGCAGCTGTTTCAAAAATGCAGGTTAAGTACCGAGCTGACATTCTTTCACCAGCTAACCTAGTTAATCCAACAGGTTACTTTGGTCCATCTTCACGCGCTAAGGCTAACAGCCTCTGTGTAGCAGCTCCAGTAGTTGATGATTCAACTGACGAAGATGCAACAGAAGACGAAGACGAAGATGAAGACAAGACTCTATCAGGCGAGGCTTCACTAAAGAGCTTTGAACTTGATGGGGCTGACGAAGATACTATTGAAGAAGGAGCTGAGGATGCACCAATTGGTCTTGTCACTTTCGAATTCGAAGATGGTGACGCTGAAATCTCACGTTTCGACATTGCTCTAGTAGCTAATGTTGCTAACACTGAGAAGGACCCATGGGACGTGTTTGAATCTGTCTCAATGTGGGTGGATGGCGACAAGGTTGCTGAGAAGTCAGCTGACCGAAAGAGCGACTACCTAAATGAAGATGCTGGAACTCTTCGCTTCTCTGGTCTTGACTTCATTGCGATGGAAGACGAAGAAGTAGAGATCACAATTGCAGCTACTCTTCAGAACAACCTTAAGTACCTACCAGAAGATTGGACAGTTGATGTTGCTTCTGTTCGATTCTTTGATGCTGATGGTGTAGCTACTACTGATTCTCCATCAGTACCAGCAGTAGGATTCACTATTGAAACTGCAGGTTACGAAGATGAAATCCTCGTTAAGATCTCATCAAATGACCCAGACGCAGCTACTCTTGAGGTAAAGGATAATGCTAAGTCAGATTGGTACGATGTATTCGTGTTTGACCTAGATACTGATGACTCAATCAATGACATCTCTATCGACTCAATCACAGTTCAGGTACTTACTACCAAGGCTGGTTACAGCACCCTAGTTGATGATGCAGAAATCACTATCGATGGTACAACTATCGACGATGTGACTGTAACTCTTTCAACTACTACCATTGCTGGCGACACCGCAGCTCTTAAGTTCGATGTCGATGGTGATGTAGTAATCGATGCTGGTGACCGAGTCGAAGCTGAGCTAGCGCTACGCTTCAAGAAGCTCGATAACCCAGCTTACGAAGGAGCAACTGTTAAGGCTTCTATTACAACTGTTGGTACCAACCCAGACGTAATCGTAGCTGAAGGTTCTGATGATCTTGATACTTCTAAGATCACTGGTACAGCAACTGGTGACGCTCACACCCTACGAACATCTGGTGTAGCGGTAACTGATTTCTCAATCAGCTCAACAGTAGAAAACAACACCAATACCCCAGCTAACTCAACAGCTTCATTTGTAGCTGAGTTCTCACTTGAGGTAATTGGTGACGATGAAGTATATGTACCACTAAATACAGCTATCATGTATGCAGCTGGTTCAACCACTAAGGGTGTTGTATACCGAATCGAGGACGCTAACAGCGCTATGGTTTCTACCACAACTTCTCTATCTGCTATCTTCCAAAAGGTAGGAGGTGGTGGTGACACAAGTGTTTCACCTGGTTACCTATACCTACAAGCTGGTGAAGTAGCTGATGTTAAGTTGAGTGTTACATTTGACCCAACTACAGCTGGTTACTACACAATGATTGTAGACAGCGTGAACTTCAACGGTGCCGCATCTCCAGCTAATGAAGCTGTAGAACTACGACCTGCGACTGATTACGATGTAACTACATCATCTAGTGTAAATAATTAATTCAATTTGAATTAATTATCCAAGATCATTGATTTATCAAGGTCTAGGAAAGCAAAAGCCCCGCGTAAGCGGGGCTTTTTGTGTGCGTGCTAGACAAAGAAAAGGTTTCCACATTCGGTGGGGGACTTTCCTTAAACTCTCCCCCAATGAGATTACGCTACGTATAACATCTTACAGGGGCTTTGACTAAATTTGTACAAAATGTACAATATATACATGAAAACTATAACTACCACTAACGCCCGCAAACAAATCGCAAAGCTGATTGACACCGTCCGTGAGACCGGTGATGTATTTGCAATCGGTCGTCGTAATCGACCGGAAGTGCTACTTATAAAATTCCCTTCCGAGTACAACGCTGCAGTCAATGAGATAACAAATATCAATACATACTCAGAGAGCTTTTCCTTTCTTGATGCCGAACCAGATCTTTACACCGTCTCGGATTTAAAGAAGTCCTATGTATAAGAGGGGGGCAATTGTCTTGGTACCTTTTCCGTTTACTGATCTTTCTGGTAACAAGGTACGTCCAGCCGTGATTATTTCTGATGGGAAAGTGGGTAGTGATGTAGTGGTGGTCTTTATTGCTTCCCAAACAAAACAGAAGAATGTTCACTCAGTCACTATAAAACCAACCGAAGAAAATGGCTTGAAAGTAGTGTCGAAGGTAGTGTGTGCTAAGATTGCAACGCTCGATGCTAAAATTATCCTTGGAGAGTTGGGTTTTGTTGCAAAGACAACCCTGAAAGAAGTTGATCGAGAGATTAAAAGGGTGCTCGGATTATAGTAGAGGAGAAGCTTAGCTAGAGCTTTTCGATCTCTTTAAGATCTCGGTCGGGTAAGTATAACAGTAGTACCCCGAGGACAATACCAATGAGCCCAGTCAAGTAATTATATTCACCAAAGAGCCAGACATCAACCGCGTCGAGTACGTACCAAACTCCGCGCCAAATCATTACCAATCCGATGACGATAGAGAGGGTCTTAATAAAATATCTGATATCTTTGTGTGGTTTTTTCATAGGACCATGATAGCAGACGTTATTGAGTGGGGTGATGATAATCCTATCCCCATCAGTTTAAATTTGTAAATAAAATATCATGGAGTATCCCCTTAATCTGCTATACTTATAGTAATGACAGAGTATCCACATTCAACTTCTGAACCGCGTTTCCCGCGCACGCAGAAGCTTCTGAATAAAACTTTCTACAAGTTTTTATTTAGCTTCATTGCGGTCATTGCTGGGGTATTGTTGTTTGTGTTGGTCTTAGGGGTAGGTAGTGGGGTACAATAAGAGTCAATGAGTTGTTATTTATGTTGCGGGTAACCGATCAGTACTTTTGGAATTTTGTCTTTTCAGTATTTTTCGTGATCTTGGTGATCATGGGAGCTATTATCCTGGAGACAGAGTCACGTATTCCACTGACTGATTTAGCTGTGGTTGACTACGTATTAATTACCCTAGCTTCTTGGCGTTTGACTCGGCTTTTTGTGTATGACGCGGTAACTAAATTTTTCCGAGAACAATTCTGGGATGTAAAGAAGGTAGGGAAGGGCGTGCAACTAGAAAAGCCGAGAGTTGGTCCGCGGCGCACCCTGGCAGATTTGATGGATTGTCCGTGGTGCTTTGGAATGTGGGCGACAGCCATGGTTATTTTCTTCTATCTCATCACTTCGTATGCAGTGTTTCCGGTATTGTTGCTGGCACTTTCTGGGGTAGCCACTTTCTTGCAGCTCCTAGCTAATTTAGTAGGGAATCGAGCGGAGCAACTTAAAATTCAGAACGAGCAATAAAGATAGTAGGTTAGGCCGGGG